>CAYXZP010000034.1:0-16974 GCA_964469485.1 uncultured Myxococcales bacterium
CGGACGAGCTTCTTGCGGATGGGGATCTGGTAGGGACAGGCCGCCTGGCAGGGCGCCGGGCAGCCGGCACAGACCTCGGCCGTGGAGGGCCGGGCCAGCCCGCGGCGGCGGGCGGCGGCCACCTCGCCTTCTAGCCGCGCATAGTCGCGCATGGCCGTGCGCTCGTCGCCGTAGCTGTCGTAGTACATCGTATATCGCAGCACGTCGTCGATAGGCACACCGTAGGGGCAGCTGTCGAGGCACTCGCCGCAGCCGGGCCGGCAGTACTCGGCCGAGGCCACGCTGTCGTACTTCTCGAGCAGGCTGAGATCGTCCGGCTCCAACGCCTTGCCGGAAGCGTACAGGAACTCGTCGAGCTGCAGGGGGTTCTTCATGGTGACGACAAGCCCCGAGACATCCGGGTTAGCGCCCACCCACTTGAAGGCGGCCTGAGTAAAACTGGCCTGTTCGTCGGGCGTGAAGTCGCTCAACACCGTGTGGTAGGCGCCCTTTAGCGTCTTCATGGCCACGAACCCGACATCCTTCTTGCGGGCCTTCTTGATGATGTTGGTCAGATCGGGCCAGAGGCGGAAGTTGTGGGCGACCATGGTGACGTCGAAACGACCCGGGTCGACGGCATGGTTCATGACCTTTTCGAGCTCGGGCGTGTGGCTGGACACGCCCATGAAGCGGGCCTTGCCCTGCTCTTTGAGCCGGTCAAAGGCCTCGTGAAAACTCGGTGCCATCAGCCGGTCCAAGGAGTTGCAGGCGTGGATATGGAGCAGGTCGACGTAATCGGTGTCGAGGCGCCCGAGTGTGTCCTCTACCGCCTTGATGATCTCGGGGACCGTCGAGTCCTTGTCCAGATGACCGTCGGGGCTGCAGAACTTGGAAGCGATGAAGACCTTGTCGCGGCTTCCCTTTATGCCGCCGCCCACCGCGCGCTCGGAGTCGCCGTCGGAGTAGTCGGGCGAGGTGTCGATATAGGTGATGCCGCGGTCGAGCGCCGCACGGATCAACTCGGGGTCACGGACACGGGCACCTCCGAAGCTGATATCCGACATCTTCCAACCGGTGCGCCCGAGCCGGCGGTAACGATTGACGGTCGAGCCCTTCCACTCGGGCCGTGGCGTCTCGGCCTGGTAGGGAGCCCTGTTTATGAGGAAGAGCTGGCTGCGGTACTTGAGAAGGGAGCCGACACCGAGCAGGCCGCCGAAGGCGCCAGCCTTCTTGAGAAAGCTGCGCCGCCCGCCCGCCTGGCCTGTCTTGACCTCCGGTTCGTCCTCAGCCACGGCCCTAAACCCCTAGGTGGCTGGCTTGTCGGGGGCCGGTGAGGGCTCTGCGGGGCTCTCGGCCTTGGTGGGGGCCTTCTTGTCGTCGGCCTGCTGGCAGCCCTTGGCGCAGCCAGCCGTCGAGAGCGCCAGGGCTCCGACCACGATCATCGCAACGAGGCTTCTCGTCATCTGTCCTTCATCTCCTTTTGGCGAGGCGCCCTGCCCGCTCGCAGGCAACCGCTCGGGCCTATTTAGCATGCTCACGGTCCTTGCCAAATCTTTCGGCCACCACCTCGCGGACCCGCTGGTCGAGCGGCCCGCCGGAAGCCCACATATGGCATGAATCGAGCTGGGCCATCGAGCGCCCGCGGCCGGGCATGACCTTGCCCGTCCTTCTCATCTGGCTGACCGCCGCCTGCGTGGTCACCGGTATCATCATGCTCAGAAGGTCGAACAGGCTCGCATTGTCGCCTTCGGCCAGCCGCTTGCGGGCTTCGGCGAAGATGCCGGGGCCCATTTTGAGGCCGTGCAAAGCTTCGGCCCCGGCCACGCCCGCTCTTACCTCGTTGTAGACCATGTCGGGCACCTCGAAACCGATCTCGAGGTCCAGCTCGCGGATGACATCGCCGATCGGGTCGGCGCTGAGATCCAAAGGTACCAGGCTGTCCATCAACAGGCCGGTCATGCTCACGCCGCTGTCACCGTGGTTGTAGGAGTCGACAAGGAGATGACGCCCGAAACTCATGTCCTCGTGACCCGCTAGAAGCTCGAAGGCCTGTTCGATGACCGGCCCGGCACCGATGGCAAGGGCCTGGCCGTGAAAGCAGCCGCGCGGGCCGCCGACGGCCTTTAGCACAGAGGTCGTGTAGGCGCCGCTGTAGCGAAGGCCTTCGAGGCTGGCGAAGGCCGGCTCGATATCGGAACAGACCATTCCGTCGGTCTCCGCGCGATTGTCGAACGGCACCGTATGCATCTTGAACTCGCTCTTGGTGACCCTGCGGTCGGCGTCCAGGTCCATGTCGAGTTCGACGTCGTGTACCAGTCCGGGCTTTATCGGCGAGGTTCCGATGATGCCCATGAACGATATGCGGCGGATGTCGCACAGCTTGGCCGCGAGCCGCATGCCGCCCCGGCCATCGGCCGTGGCATCGATGTCTATCATGCGCGTGTGTACGTAGCGGCGGTCCATCTAACGCTCCAGCGTCCATGCGGTGCCGCCTGGCCCGTCCTCCAACGCAACGCCGCGCGCGGCCAGTTCGTCACGAATGCGGTCGGCGGTGGCGAAGTCCCGCTCGTCGCGGGCCCGGTTGCGGTCTGCGATGAGCGCTTCTATCTCCGCGGCGTCGACCCCGGCCGAACTGGCCTTTTTCTGCCGCCTTCCCTCGAGGAATTCCACGGCCGGCTGCATGAAGAGCCCCACGGCCCTTCCGCTGGCCTTGAGCAGCGCCAGGGCGTCGCCGGCGGTCTCAGGGTCGCCCGCGTCGAGCGCCCGGTTCAGTTCGCGCACCGCATCGAAGGCGACCGCGACGGCGCGAGCCGTGTTGAGGTCGTCGTCCATGGCCTCGACCAGCGCGGCCACGCGCTCGTCGTCGGGGCCGAGCCCGGGGTCGGCCAGCCCGGCCTCTTGCGCACGCGCGATGGTCTCGTAGGCCCTGACCAGGGCCTTGGTCGATTCGGCGATGGCCACAGGACTGAAATCGAGCGGAGAACGGTAGTGGGTCGAAAGCAGGTTGAGGCGCAGGCCTTCGGCCTCGACCTCGCCGAGCAGGTCCTCGATGGCGAAGACATTGCCGAGTGATTTGGACATCTTTTCCCGGTCGAGACGGACAAAGGCGTGATGCATCCAGTAGCGCACGAACTCTCGGCCGCTGGCACCGGTTGACTGTGCCAGCTCGTTCTCGTGATGCGGGAAGACGAGATCTTCGCCGCCCCCGTGGATGTCAAAGGGCTGGCCAAGATACTTGGTGCTCATGGCGGAACACTCCAGGTGCCAGCCCGGGCGTCCCTCGCCCCAGGGGCTGGCCCAGGCCGGCTCGCCCTCGGCCGAGGCCTTCCATAGGGCAAAGTCCATCGGGTTCTTCTTCCGCTTGTCGACCTCGACACGGGCGCCCGCCATGAGGTCGTCGGTCTTGCGGCCCGAAAGCCGGCCGTAGGCCTCGAAGTCGCCGACCGAGAAAAAGACGTTCCCCTCGCCGGCCTTGTACGCCAGACCCTTGGCCTCCAACTGGCCCACCAGCGCCAACATCTCCTCTATATGATCGGTGGCTTGCGGTTCGATGTCGGGAACCACGCAGCCGAGCGCACGGAGGTCGCTGTGCATGGACTCGGTGTAACGCTCGGCAAGCTCCTTCCAGCCCACGCCATCGGCGGCGGCCCGCTCGATGATCTTGTCGTCTATGTCGGTGACGTTGCGGACGAAACGAACATCGTAGCCGCGCCAGCGCAGATAACGGACCACCGCGTCGAAGAATATGAGCGAGCGTGCGTGCCCGACATGGCAGCGGTCATAGACCGTTATGCCGCAGACGTAGATCGAGACCTTGCCGGGCTCCAATGGCTCGAAGGTCTCCTTGCTGCGCGTCCTCGTGTTGTAGAAGGCCAGTGCCATCGGTCTGCTTCGCGACGGGCTATTCCTCCTCGGCCCGCAGACCGGCCAGGACCGAATAGTCCTCGAGCGTGGTCGTATCCCCGATCTTCTCCTCGCCCGCGGCAATGTCGCGAAGCAATCGGCGCATGATCTTACCGCTCCTGGTCTTGGGCAGCGCGTCGGTGAAGCGAAGATCATCGGGGCGGGCAAACGCGCCTATCTCACTGGCCACGTGCCGGCGTAGCTCTTGGCGCAGGTCATCGCCGGCCTCGTAGCCAGGGCCGACCGTGACGAAGGCCGCCACCGCCTGCCCCTTTATCTCGTCGGGACGCCCGACCACGGCAGCCTCCGTGACGGCCTCGTGGCTCACAAGCGCGCTCTCGACTTCCATGGTACCGATCCTGTGGCCCGAGACGTTCATGACATCGTCGATGCGGCCCATCACCCACAAGTATCCGTCCTCGTCCCGGCGCGCGCCGTCGCCGGCGAAATAAAGACCGGGCATTCGGGTCCAGTACTGCTCCACGTAGCGGTCGGGGTCGCGGTATAGGGTTCGCAACATGGCCGGCCACGGCTTGCGGATGACCAGCAGCCCGCCCTCGTTGTCGGCGGCCGCCTGCCCGTTCTTATCGACTACCTCTATGTCGATGCCGGGAAAGGGCAGCGTGGTCGAACCCGGCTTGGTGGCCACGGCCCCGGGCACCGGGGTTATCATCATCGCGCCGGTCTCGGTCTGCCACCAGGTGTCCACTATCGGACAGCGCTCCCCGCCTATGACACGCCGGTACCACATCCAGGCCTCCGGGTTTATGGGCTCGCCCACGGTACCGAGCAGGCGCAGGGAGGAAAGATCGTGGCCGGCCGGGTGCTGGTCCCCCCACTTCATGAAGGTGCGGATGGCGGTGGGCGCCGTGTAGAGGATCGTGACCTTATGTTGCTCGACGATCTGCCAGAAGCGGTCCGGGCCCGGCGTGTTGGGGGTGCCCTCGTACATGACGATCGTTGTGTGGTTCATCAGCGGCCCGTAGACGATGTAACTGTGGCCGGTCACCCAGCCGATATCGGCCGTACACCAGAAGATGTCGTCGGGGCGCAGGTCGAAGACCCACTTGGCCGTAATGTAGGTCTGGGTCATGTAGCCGCCCGCGGTGTGGACGACCCCCTTTGGCTTTCCGGTCGTTCCGGAGGTGTAGAGGATGAACACCGGATGTTCGGCGTCGAGTCCGCGCGCCCCGGTCACCGGCTCGGCCCCATCGACGGCGTCCGTCCACCAAACATCACGCCCTTCCTTCCACGACACATCCTGGCCGCAGCGCTTGACGACCACGACGGTGTCGACGGACGGGGTCTGCTCGACGGCCTCGTCAACGATGTCCTTGAGCGCCAGCACGGAACCGCGCCGATAACCGCCGTCGGCCGTTACGACGGCCTTGGCCTCGGCGTCGTTTATGCGATCGCGTAGCGCGTCGGCTGAGAAGCCACCGAACACGATCGAGTGGGTGGCCCCTATGCGCGCGCAGGCGAGCATGGCCACGGGCAGCTCGGGTATCATGGGCATGTACAGGGCCACGCGGTCGCCCCTGTCCACACCGAGCCGTCTCAGAGCGCCGGCGAACAGGCAGACCTCGGCGTGGAGTTCACGGTAGCTTATGTCGCGACGGTCGCCGGGCTCGCCCTCCCAGCGGATGGCGATCTTATCGCCGCCGCTTTCGAGGTGACGGTCAAGGCAATTGTAGGAAAGATTGGTCGTAGCCCCCGCGAACCACTTGGCAAAGGGCGGCTCCCACTCGAGCACGCGGTCCCAGCCCTTGAACCAGGTAAGGTCCGCCGCGATGCCGGCCCAGAAAGCCTCCGGGTCCTCGAGCGCGCGCCGGCGTATCTCGTCATAGTCGTGGCGGTTCTTTATGTGCGCTGCGGCTGCGAAAGCGGCCGGTGGCTCGAACACTCGGTCTTCCTTCAGAAGGGATTCGATCTTGTCGTCTGACATGGTTCCTCCGCCGGCCGCGGACTTTTAACCGCCCACTGTCACAATGTAAACGTGGCACGGCTTTGACGACCCGCGCTCTAAGCACGTATCATAGAGGGGGCATGACACGGACACCGGCAAGAACCGTGATCTCGAAGGCAGCACTATTTCTGCTCGCCCTGCCCCTGTGGGCCACGCTCACCGGGCTGGGGGGCGACCAGGGCGTGGGCAGCGTGACCAACCCGTCCGAGCAACACAGCGCGGTTCTGATCGATGCCGACGGGGCCTCGATGCAGGTCGACGGTGTCAACATCTCGGGCGAGGTCGCGCTTGTCGGCCGCATGGGCCGTGGCGACCTGCGCGTTCCCTTTGCCAACATCTCGACCATCGAGATCAGCAACGACCCCGGCGACTTCGCCTCGGCCAAGGTGACCCTTGTCGACGGCAAGGATGTCACCTTGCTGGTGCGTGACTCGATGTCCTTTTACGGGACCACCGACGCCGGGCTCTTTCAGATCCGAGTGCGCGATCTGGCACGGATAAGCATTGGCGACTGAGGGCGGGGCCCGAACCCTTCCCGTTCTGGCGCTGCTCCTTTTGCTGGCGGTCCTGCCCTCCGGCGCCGCGGCCGCCGAGCTGAGACTGTGGCCGCTGCTCAACTACCGCTCGGACGCGGCCACCGGCAGCTTCCAGCTCGACCTGCTCGGCCCTCTTTTCACTTACCAGCGCGGTCCCTCGCGGCGGGCCTGGGCCCTGAGGCCACTGCTGTCGTCCGTGAGGACCGGCCGCGGCCGTGGTTTCGATCTTTTGTATCCGCTGCTGTCCTACGAACGTGGCTTCGAGCGCGAGCGGCTCAGCCTTGCCGGCCTTATCGTCAACGATCGCCGCACGATCAAGACCGAGGACGACCGTTCCGAGTCTTTTCACCGCTTCCAGCTGCGCCCAATCCTATTTTACAGCAAACGCGAAAACGCGGCGCCGCAGCTCTCTGTCTTCCCCATCTACGCCGATGTCGAAGGCAGCTTCGGCATCGACCGCATTCGTTCGGTGCTCTTTCCTCTCTACGTGGAGGCCACACGCGACCAGGAAACCAGGCGCTGGTTTCCCTTTCCCTTGGTGTCGACGGTGAGCGGTCCGGGGGCTCGCGGGCTCAGGCTGTGGCCTCTTGCCGGCTACACCAACGTGGTCGGCGTCGAGCGCAGCCGCTATTTCATGTGGCCGCTGTACGTCTCGCGCGACATGTGGGACGACTCGGGCGCGCTTGCCCGCCACAGGCTCTATTACCCATTGCACGCGCGCCTGGATTCTCCCGATATCGTCCACCGGGCCTATCTTAACCCGCTGTTCGTGCCCTTCTTCTCGACCACCGAGAACCGCAAGACCGGCATCCGCACGACCTCGGCCCTGTGGCCGCTGTATATGACACAGACAGATCTCGAGAGCGGGGAGTTGCTCACCGCCCGCCTCTTTCCCTTTTGGCAGACAGCCCGCCGCGAGGGCCGGCGGCGCAGTTTCTATGCCTGGCCGCTGCTGCGGTGGCGGCGCTGGGACGAGCCCGGTTACCAGCGGCGCTCGCTTACGGGGCTGTTCGTGCTGGTCCGTGACGTCGAAGAACGGATAGGCCCGGCCGATGCCGCCCGTCCGCACCTCAGGCGCACGCGTACGATCTTCGGTCTGATGAGGGACATAGAGACCTCGGGCGTGCGTAGCGGCCAGGCCCCCGCGCTCCTCGACGCGCTGCTGCCGGCCCCTCGCATTCGACCTATAGCCACGAGGCAGCGGCATGTCTTCGTCCGAAACGGAACAAAACGGCGCGCTGGCCAGGCTTGGCGCGGCACTGCTCGTCAATCTCGAGATACTCGGCGCCGCGGTCTCCCTTGTCGGAACGATCTGGACCTCGCCCCGGCGCATCTGGCGCGATCGCGACAAGATCGCCGTGGAGCTTGTCCGCATAGGCAACGACACACTGCCCATAGGCTTCCTGGTCTCCTTCTTCATCGGCATGGTCCTGGTCATACAAACGGCCGACCAGCTGTCGAACTATTCCCAAGAGGTCCTCGGCTCGGTGGTCGGTCTTTCCATGACCAAGGAGCTTGGTCCGGTGATGATCGCCTTCCTGGTGGCCGGCCGCGTGGGTTCGGCCATCACGGCCCAACTCGGCTCCATGTCCATCTATGACGAGCTCAACGCCCTGCGCACGATGGACATCGACCCCGTGGCCTATCTCGTCATGCCACGCACGGTGGCCATGACACTGGCCCTTCCCGTCCTCGTCCTATACGCCGACGCCATCGGCATACTGGGCGGCGTGGTGGCCGTACGCATCGACCCGTCGATCACGATCTCGAGCGCCCAGTTTTGGAACAACCTTACGACGTGGCTCAACATGAGCGACATACTGGTCGGGTGCATAAAAGGCCTCGTCTTCGGGCTCGCCATAGCCGTCATTAGCTGCACCTTCGGGCTGCGCACTCGCGGCGGCACCGAAGAGGTCGCGGCCTCGACCACCTCGGCCGTGGTCTGGGGCTTCGTCATGATCATCGTGCTCGACTATTTCATCGTCCGCGCGGCGCTCATCCTGCAATGAGCGCGGACGGACAGATGACCGCCGGCCAAAGGCGCGGCGTCGGCGTACGGGCCCTCGAGGTCCACCACGCTTACAACGGCCGCGAGGTCCTCAGCGGACTCGACCTGGAGATCCGGCCGGGCGAGACCATGGTCATCGTCGGCGGCAGCGGCGAGGGCAAGAGCGTGCTCTTGCGTCTCATCGCCGGCCTCGAACGCGCCTCGCGCGGGACCGTGGAGATCGACGGCATGGACATCGGCGATTACATCGCGACACCGCCCGACGAGAAGCCCTTTCAGATGTCGATGGTCTTTCAGTCCTCGGCCCTGCTCGGCTCCCTGAGCGTGGCTGAGAACGTGATGTTGCGCATGCGCGAACATCGTACCCACTCGCCCGCGGAGGCCGCGGCAGTGTGTAACCGGGCGCTCCTTCAGGTCGAGATGCTCGAGGCCCGCGACAAGCTGCCCTCCGAGCTCAGCGGCGGCATGAAAAAACGCGTTGCTATCGCACGCGCCCTGGCCGTGGACCCCGAGATCGTGCTCTACGACGAGCCCACCGCCGAGCTTGACCCCATACTCACCGAGCAGATGGCCGGCCTGATCAAATCCATACACGAGAGAAGCGGCATCACCCAGGTGCTCGTAAGCCACGAACTGGCCCTTGCCTATGCCGTGGCCGACCGTATCGCGTTGCTTGCCGAAGGACACATAGTCGAGATAGGTAGCCCGCAGCAGATACGCGGGAGCGAGCACGAAAGGACCCGTCGCTTTGTAAAGGCGGCCGAGTTCTAGGCTATAATGGGGTGTTCATGTCGCGGGAACAGAGAGTAGGGCTTTTCTTCGTGGGCGGCTTGGCCGTGCTGATGGCCGCCATGGCCCTCACCGGCCAGGTACGTATCCTCGAGGACCGCTACGAGGTGCTGGTCGATTTTGAGGACGTCCACGGGCTCAGCCGCGGCTCCGAGGTCCGCGTCGGCGGCATACCGGCCGGTTCGGTCACCGGCATGGAGTTCGTCGAGGGCGTCGTGCGCACGCGTTTGGCCATAAACGCCGACATCACCCTGCACGAGACCAGCGAGGTCTACCTCGATTACCAGGCCCTTAGCGGCACCCGTTTCGTGGCCATATCCATCGGCGATCCCGGCTCGCCGCCGTTGCAGCCCGGCTCCGTCCTAAAGGGCGCCGAAATTGGCGGGCTCACCGGCGCCTTCGAGGAACTTCAGAAGGTCGGGGCCAGCATCCGCAAGGTCGCCAATTCCTTTGCCGAGAACCAGGACGCCCTGTTGACGAACCTCACGGCCATGGTCGAGGAGAACCGCAACAGTCTCGAGGCCACGATGTCGAGCATGGAGATCATCACCGGACGCATTGCCGACGGAGCCGGTACGCTCGGGATGCTGTCGACCGACGACCGCCTCTACGCCGAGATGACAGGAGCTTTCGAGCGCGTCAGCTTGGCGGCCGAACACCTCGAGGTGATCAGTCGCAATCTGGCCGAAGGCCACGGCTCGCTGGGCCGCCTGCTCACCGACACGGCCCTCTACGACGAGGCCCGCGAAACGATGAGCCAGCTCAGGACGAGCGCCTCGAACATCGACGAGATCGTCACCAAGGTCCGTTCGGGCCAAGGAACCCTCGGGCGGTTGGTGAACGACGACAGCCTGTACCGTGAGACCGAAGAGGCAGTGCGCGCTCTCGGCCGCACGGCCGAGTCCATAGAGGACCAGGCCCCCATATCGATCATGGGGACCGCGGTCGGAACCCTCTTCTAAAGACCGAGCAGGCGGGCCACCCTCTCGCGGTTGTCCGCAGCGTCGCCGTAGGTCGTCTCGGAGGCCTTGGCGCGCTTGAGGAAGAGATGGAGGTCGTGTTCTTGTGTAAAGCCGATGCCTCCGTGGACCTGGACGGCATCGGCCACCACGCCCGGACAGTTGTCGCTGGCATGGGCCTTGGCCACGGCCGCGGCGGTAGAGGCGCCGTCGAGCCCACAGTCGAGCGCCCAGGCGGCATAGTAGACCAGTGAGCGGGTGTTCTCGATAGCGACCTTCATGTCGGCGCACTTGTGCTGCACGGCTTGAAAGGCCCCCACCGGCCGCCCGAACTGTTCGCGTTGGGAGACGTGCTCGACGCTCATCTCAAGGGCCGCGCGCGCCTGCCCGCAAAGTTCCGCGGCAAGGGCCACCCTTGCGCCGTCGAGCAGCCTGGCGGTCCTGTCGGGAGCGGCGGGCCCGTGGCCCAGCAAACGGTCATTGTCCAAACGAAGCTTGCTGCATGACAGTTCACACAACTGGCGTGTGGCATCGACGGTGCTCATCTCTCTGAGTTCGAGGCCGGTCGGGTCGACGGCAAACAAGGCTGTGCCTTCGTCCGTGGCCGCGGCGATGACCACAATGTCGGCGCTACCGGCATCGGGGACGAAGAGCTTGTGGCATGAAAGCTCCCAGCCATCGTCTCGCCGGCAGGCCCGGGAGACCAGCCCGTCAAGGCTGAAGCGGCCCGACCCCTCGGTGATGGCCACGGTGGCCCGGCAGCGCCCCGCGGCCAGATCGGGAAGCCAGCGGCCTTGTTGTTCCCCAGTGCCGAACAAGGCCAGCGCCGGGACCCCCAGAGCCGTGGCCGACAGGAAGGGTCCGGGAAAAACGACCGCGCCCATCTCTTCGAGCACCAAGGCCAGTTCGAGAAAGCCCAGGCCGCTGCCGCCATGTTCAGCGGCGACCGTCAGGCCCGGCCAACCCAGCCCGGCCAGCCGCGGCCACATCGCCAAGGCTTCGGATTGACCCTTGTCGGCCACGCTGCGCGCATGGGCGACCGGGGCCTCGGCCGCCAGGAAACCCGCCACACTGGCTCGTAGTTGTTCCTGTTCGGGGCTGAGACCGAAATCCATGGGCTCAGCGGGCCGGCCGCGCGACCAGCTGCCCGCGCAGGTCCTCGAGCAGGAGATCAAGATAGTAGCGGGCGTTGAGCCCGAGGAGCCTGACCTCGCTCTCACCTTGCTTGCGTGCGTAGACGGCCGTGCCGGTCGGATTGCGCTTGCCGAATTCGACCACGACCGGACTCCCGCCGCCGCCGGCCAAGGCAACGGTGAGCAGGGCCGGGTCGAGCCCGTACTGATCCGTCCGGCCCGCCGTGTCCGAGACCGTCTCGATGGGCGCGATCGAGGTCAGCGTGTCGAGAATGGCCTCAACGAGGTCACCGGGCAGGCTCGAACCGGCCGGTGATGTCACCTTCCACCTGCCGCCTTCGCGCAACAGAACGGCCTCGATGTCCGCGGTCCGGACCGACACGCGCTCGATGTCCGCGGCGGGAAGGCCGATCATCGGGACATCGGCAGGCGGAGCCCCGGTCGCCGACCCTTCAGGCCCGCCGGCGCCGCCGAGCAGGAGAAAGGCGCCCACGAGCGCGGCTCCAAGGTAGTAGGCCGCTATGCGGGGCCAGCTCACGGACGTAGCCGCCGGGCAAGCATCATCGCCAGGCCGAACACGATGAAGAACAGAGGTTCGTACACGACCGCCCCCAGGAAGATACGCCGGCCCTCGGCGTGGCTTACGAAAAACTGGTGCCGCCCCGGCGCTTTACGCTTGGACCGGGTCGAGATGAGTCCCTCTTGCCGTGCCAGCCAGTTGATGCTGTTGAGCAACAGGTCCTTGTTGCCGAGGTACTCGAGGAATCGGTTGGTCGCAAAACCCGAGTCGCCGTATGCGACTATACGGACCCTCTCCCCTTCGGCGGCCCTGCCCGGAGCCGGTCGCGCCGAGACCGCCAGGCCAAGCACGAGCGGTCCGTTGACGTCACGCCCGCCGACGAATCGCGGGCTCCCGCTCGTCAGCGCCTCCGGGTCATGACTGGCCCAACTGCGCTGGCCGCTCTTGAGCAGCGCGGTCACCACAAGGCCGGCCTCCTCGTCGCCGCGTCCGCCCAGAGACCGGGCTGCCGAGAACAAGGGCGGGGCGTCGAGGGTGGCGCTGAGCAGATGCCGGTGGTTGCGGTCGACGAGGACCAGGGAAAACGGTTCGCCGCCGGAGAGCCGATGCTCGGGATCGAGCACGATGTCGTCGCGCACCTCTATGCCGTAGTCCGAGAGCAGACGGCCGAACCCGGGAGCCTTGAACGGATCGAGCAACACCAAGAGGTCCCCGCCCCTGTCGAGATAGGCTCTCAGCTTGGCCACCTCGGTTGCGACCGGGTCGCTGGCCGGGCCGGCAACGAGCAGTACGGCGGCGTCACGTGGAACCTCCTCGACGGCCAACAGATTGAGGGTCTCCACCTCGTAGAACTCGGCCGAGATCGCATAACGCATCTCCGAGCAGCCGCGGCGGCGGTCGGTATTGGCGGTGGAGCACTCGCCGTGGCCGGTCAGCACGTAAACCTTCTTGGCCGGCTGGGTCACATGAACGATGGCCGAAATGAGCTGGCTCTCGGTGGGTTGGCTGAAGTCGGCCCGCCCCCTCGCGCTTTCGACCACGGAGGCGCCGTAGCTGTTCACCCCCTTGGCCGTAGCCATGGCCGGGTTGCGGTTTATGTCGACCAATTCGTAGCTGAGCAGCGAGTTCTCGTGGGCGGCCTGCCAAAGCAGATCCTTGAGCACCGGGTTACGGCCATCTTCGGTGCGTATGAAGGCGGTTATGTGGACAGGCTCGTCGAGGTCCCCCAAGACGGTCAGCGCGTACGCCGAGAGCGTGAAACGGTTGCCGGGGCTCAGGTCCACCCTGAGATTGAACTTGTAGGCCGCCGCCACCAGACCGAGCAGAAGGGCCACCAGCCCGGCCGTGGCCAGTACCAAGCGCAGCCACTGTCTCCAGGGACCGTTCATGCTAACGCCGACCCCTCCACTGCCGCGATTCCATCGAGCGCATGGTGAGGAAGCCGGCCAGTACCGTGAGCGCCACAAAATAGGCGACGTCCTTCAGATCGATCACGCCACGGGCAAAGGGCTCGAAATGATCGAAGGCGCAGACCTGCGATATGAACCCCAGCAGGTCTCCCGGTACCGCTGCCTCGTTCCAGCTCAGGTTCCACAAAAGAAGGATGACGCCATAGGTGAACATCGCGGCGATGAGCTGGGTCGAGGTAAGCGAGGAGATAAACACGCCGATCATCACCATTGCGGCCGTCAGAAGGAGAACGCCGGCATAGACAGCGACCAGATGAGAGACCTCGAAGGGCTGTATGGCATAGATCATCGCCGGGTAGAGCGCGGTGGCGGCGATCATCACCGTGAACACCGCCATCACGGCCAGGAATTTGGCCGCCAGGATCTCGCCGTCACGAAGCGGCGCGGTGTAGAGAAGCTCTATGGTGCCGAGCGCCTTCTCCTCCGAATAGACTCGCATGGTGATGAGCGGGATAGCGGTAATGAGCACTTTGACAACGTCGTTGTAGACCCGCTGCCAGAGGTGCTCGACGATGTTCTCGCCGAACCCGAAGGTGATCAGCGCGTTGAGGTCGGTGTAGAAGTAGTAACCCGAAAGGGCCAGAAAGACGCCGGTGACAAAATAGACCAGGGGCGAGGCAAAGAAAGAACGCAGCTCTTTTACGAGCAGTGCGCCGACACGTGTCATGGCGCGCCACCGCCGGGGCCCTTTTCGAGTATCTCGACGAACAGATCCTCGAGGCTCATGACAGCCGGGCTTATCTCGACCAGGGGCCAGCCGCGCTGGCCGACAGCGCGGGCTATCGCGCCGCCGGCATCGGCACCCGATACGGCAACCACCACCGAGACGACGCCGGCCTGCTCGGACGCTTGTTCGACCGCGGAAACCGTTTCCAGGCCGCCGACAAGCGCCGTGAGCTCCGCGGCCGCTGCGCCCTGGACGCGCACCAATACCCGACCCTGCCCCATGGTGCGTGCCGTCAGCCCCTCGGCCGTGTCGTCGGCGACGAGGCGGCCGTGGTCCAGTATGAGCACGCGGCGGCAGGTCACGCTCACCTCGGGCAAGATGTGGGTGGACATCAGCACCGTGGCCTGTCCGGCAAGTTGACGGATGAGCGAGCGGATCTCGACGATCTGGCGCGGGTCGAGCCCGGCCGTCGGCTCGTCGAGAATGAGCACCTCGGGCTTGTGGATGATGGCCTGAGCCAGGCCGACACGCTGGCGGTAACCGAGCGATAGTTTTCCGATCTGGCGCCCGCCCATGTGGCTGAGCCCGGCCGCTGCCATGGCCTCCTCGAGAAGGGTCGGCAGCCGGCCGCCAAGTTCCCGTACGCGACCGACAAACCCGAGATAGGTCCTCACGCTCATGTCGGGATAAAGAGAGACGCGTTCGGGCAGATAGCCGATCCGCCGGCGCGCTCCGACGGGGTCTTCGCTGACGTCGATGCCGGCCACGCGGCAGCGTCCGGCCGTCGGGCCGAAAAAGCCCGTCAGCATGCGCATTATCGTGGTCTTGCCCGAACCGTTGGGTCCGAGCAGTCCGACGACGTCGCCGCGTTCGATCTCGAAAGAAACCGAATCGACCGCACGATTCGGACCGTAGTCCTTTGTGAGACCCTTTGCCTCTATCATCTTACGGCACCGGCACGCCGCCCGTAGACCCCACGGGAGCCCTCAGGCGTCGATGGCCGGACGACGTTGTATGAATCGAGGCTTGACGAGGGTCAAGACCACGGGCAGCAGGGTCAGCGAGGCCGCCCAGCTGATGCTCATCCAGATGGCCAGCAGGAGCCCCATCTCGGCGTCGAAACGGATCTTCGAGACCGTCCAGAACAGGGTCGAAAAGATCATTGTCGCCGACACGAAGGTCACGTTCTTGCCCGCCGTCGTTATGGCCTTGTAGACGGCCTGGTGGACGCGTTCGTCGTTCTGGTCCTCGCCGTACTGCCCCTCGAGCTCGAAATATGACTCGATCGACCGGCTGACGATGTACAAACCGTAGTCGATGCCGAACCCGACCCCCACGGTTACCACGGGCAACGTGTTGATGTTGATGCCCATGCCCTTCCAGCCCATGTAGGCGTTGATAACAAAATTGGAGGCGATCAGCGGCAACAACATGATGAGCCCGGCCACCAAAGAGCGGTATGTGAACAACAACACCAGGTAGATCGTGCCAAAGCCGAGCGCGTTCATGAGAACGTCGTTGCGGAGCAATTCCTGGTTGGCCGCGGCCAGCACGCCGATCAGGCCGCCGGCGAGCTTGAAATCGGCCTTTGCCATCTGATTGGCCTCGTCCCCGATGAACTGCTCGCAGCGGGCGATGATGCGCTCGATGTTCTCGCCCTTGTGGTCGCGGCAGAAGAAAGTGACGTGCGCGGTCTGGTAATCCGTCGAGACGTACTTGGCCGTCTCGGTGGGCGGCGAACCCGAGAAGAAGATGAAGAACAGCCCGCCGATATCGACCCAGTGGTTGGGGATCACGCCCCATTTGGGCTCGAGTTCGTGGAAGACGCTGTTGACGGCGCGGATGATATCGGCCAGCGAGAAGCTGTACCCCACGCTCGAGTCGCGCTCGAGGAAGCGCTGGAACTTCTCCATGGTCTGGAGGCTCTCGGGCTCCTTCATCGCGTTCTTGTCGTAGCCCTCGGCAACGACGATGAGCGGCTCGACGCCTCCGAACTTGCCCTGGATCTTGGTGTGCGAGGCGTTGTAGGGGCTTTCCGCGTACAGCAACGGCGAGGCGGCCGTCGGGTCGCCGATGGTCAACTTTGTCCACTGCGTGGCGCAGACCAGGGACACGCCGATCCAGAAGACGATCGTGAAGGTCCGGCCGCGCGGACTGAGCGTCAGGGAGGCGAACCATTCTATCAGGCGGAAGAAGCGCCCCTCGCTTCTGGCGTGCACGACGCCCTCTTCGGGCGCGCGCAAGAGGTCGTAGATGATCGGATTGAGGAGCAACTCCGAGATCGTGATGGCGAGGATCCAGAAGGACGCCGTGATCGCCAGCTTTTGCAGCATGATGATCGGCACCAGGATGATCACCAGCACGCCGAGCGCGTCGGTGATGATACCCGAGAGCGTCGGTACGAACAGTTCCGCGAACGAGGCGACGATCGCGTTGTGTTTGTCGTAGTTGTTGCGGTGGTACTCTTCGTAGTAGCGGTCGTGCATCTGCACCGAATGGCTTACGGCCCGCGCCGTGATGAAGAACGGAATCACGAGCGCCAGCGGGTCGAGAGCGAAACCGATCAGGTCGATGAAGCCGAGGCCCCATATCGCGGCCAGCACGCCGGTGATCGTCGGCCTGAGCGCCCCGCGCCAATCGTGGAAGTAGAGAAAGAGGAGCACCCAGACGAAGATCGTCGCGGAGATGAAGATCCAGAAGATCTCCCCCGAGTAGTGGTACACCCAGCCGTAAAGGCGCGGCTCGCCGGCGCCCCATACCTTGAGGTCCGACCCACCGCCGCTAAGCGTGAGCGTGTGTTGCTCGCCGTCGTGTAGATAGCCGATCTCGACCCCGCCGCCGTCATCGCCGGCTACTGCGGTGCCCACCTGATAGCGCTTGGTGGCCGGCACACCGTCGATCGAAACAATGACGTCGCCCTTGGACAATCCCGAAGCTGCCGCCGCGCTATTTGGGAACAACCGCTTGACGATGATGCCGGTGCCCGGCTCCACGCCGTATGCACCCGCGCGGTCGCGGTCGACGTCGACAAGCTGCGCCCCGACC
>CAYXZP010000034.1:16984-20361 GCA_964469485.1 uncultured Myxococcales bacterium
GAGGTGTGCGGGGTGATCACCCGCTCGTTCATTTCATCGAATATACGGCGGTAATCGAGGCGCCCCTCGATGAAGTTGGCGCGCACCAGCGCCGCCTTGTCGTCGAGCGACACGAGGATGCCGTAGATGTTCTCCGAGTTGTGGACGATGCGGCGGATCTTGGCCGACTCGCCGGGAGTGCGGGGAATACCGATCATGACCGGCTCCGAACGCAGCGTGCCGCCGGCGGCCACGGCCAGGTGGCGGGTGGTGCGGTGGCCGATGGAATCGATCTGGTTGTGGTTGACCCCGTAGACCTTGTCGATCTCCTCGGTCAACAGGTAGATCTGCGCCAGCTTCTCGACGTCGAAGAGGTGCCCCTCCTCGGTCTCGACCATCATCACGATGTTGTTGGCGCCGCCGAAGTCCTTGGCGTAACGGTTGTGGATTTTGATGAAGGGGTGGCTTTGCGGCAGCAGGTCTCCGAAACTCGTTATCATGAACAGCTTCGAGGCGTGCCACCCGAACCATACCGTGACCAGCACGACGATAATGGTGACCGGCCAGCGGTAGTGGATCAGGCGCTCGCCGAGTAGATACAGCGCCTTTTTGCTCTCTCTGCTCATTTACCTATCGGCTCCTAACCTATGCGCCTGTACCAAGTCTTGCCGCCGTCATGGGTGTTCAAGATCAGGCCAAAACCACCCACGACCCACGCCGTGTCCTTGTCGTAGAACCGTATCCGCCTGAGCCAACTGTAGACGGCCCCGCCGAGGACGGCGCGGCCGAACTCCTTGCCGGACCCCGCGCTGACCGACTGCCCCGAAGCGCCTACGGCCCAGCGCGTCCCGTCGGGCAAGATAGCGGCCGAATAGAACGGGTCGCCGTAGTCCTCAACGTTGTTGGGAACGAAGTTCCAGTCCTGCCCGCCATCCGTGGTAAGGGCGATGCGGCCGTCGAGCCCCACGGCGATGCCGTTTTTCGCATCCGCGAATGCGACGTCGAACAGCGTCGGCATGTCGAGGACGTCGAACACGGAGGCGTCCATGAGGCTCTTGTGCTGCTCCGTCCAGCTCTCGCCGCCGTCGGTGGTGTGATAGATTTTGCCGAACTCGCCGACGATATAACCGTTGTTCGCGTCGAGGAACTCTATGTCGTAGAGGACCGGATCTTCGAAGGCGAGCAGCCAATCCGGGCTCATGTCGGGATCGATGAAGGTCAGGGTCTCTGTCTGCCAGGTCTTGCCGCCGTCACGACTGCGCGTGAACACCGAGCGGTCGCCGACCGCCACCACGTTGTTCGCGTCGATCGCGCTAACAGCGAACAGATAGGCCTCGTCGCAGCGCTCGCTCTCGAGTCTTTGCTCCCGAAGCTTGGGGTCACGACAGTCGGGGTCCAGGTAGGCCTCGGCCACTTGCTCGTTCCAGGTCTTGCCACCGTCGATGGTCTTGAGGATGAAGCCCTCTTGCCCAACGATCCAACCGGTCTTGCCGTCGTCGGCGAAATCGATCGAGTACAGAGAGTAATTGCTGCCGCTCGGGACTATCCCCCAGCTTATGCCGCTGTCCGTGGTCTCGAGGATCTTGCCGCCGTAACCGATGACTATGGCGTGCTTGGGGCCGACCGGGGCAACGTCGAAAAACTTGTCCGAAACGTAGATCTTCTGAGAGGTCAGCGGCGCCCAGTCCCCGCTGCCATGACAACCCGAGAGCACCGTGGCGCTCACGGCGAAGGCCACCAGCAGGTGGCGGCCTTTGGCAAGACGGTCGAACCCTATCCAGTTCATACAACTCATCATCTGACTCCTGATGTGAAGAAAGCGCCCCCTTGTGGCAGCCTGCGGAGCGGGGATTCCGGGCGTTTATAGGGGCTCCGGATGGAAGTCAATTGACCCAGAGAGAGGCTCACCCTCCGCCGAAATACTCGTCCTTCTCCGGGCCCTGGACCAGGGTCTGCTGGTCGATGCGCCAGTTGCCGTCCTCGACCACAAGATCGTAGAGTTCGTGCTCGTCGAGACCCAATTGGTTGAGAAACTTGTCCTGCGATTTGAGCAAGTTCGGAACACGGGCCTTGTCCCCGACCATTACCGCTGGAAATACCTTGAATTCGAGTATCTTCACCTCGCCGAACTGCATGATGTACTGCTGCTCCTTGGCCCACAGCTCGCGCGACTTGTCGCGCCTCGAGGTCGAGGAGACATAATCGTAGGCTTCCGTGAAGCGGTGGCCCTGCATGGCCGAAAGGTAGGCCCGTACGGTGTCCTCGGGGCTGCGCGACGGCCCCTCGGCCCAGGCCGGGGCCACGGCTAGCGTGAGCATGAGCGCCGCCGCCGGCCGGCAAGCTCTCGTGATGGCTCGGTAACCGAACACGGCCGTCCTTTTACCAATACGGCTCTGTTCGGCCAAACCCGCAGTTGTCATTGCGTTATAGGCCGTGCAAGGATGCGCGAATGATCGACAGCGAGCGCGAGCAGGCCGGGGCCGTCCCGGAAGCTGTGGAGGCCGAACCGCAGCCGAGCATCGAAGAACGGCTAGCCGAGATCTTCGGCGCCTTCGAGGAATACGGCGCCGCGGGCGCCACCGAAGGCCGGACCTTCCTGCTGCGGCTGACCGGAGAGAGCGGTGGCGATTACCTGCTGACGACGGCTGACGGCAAGGCCACGATAGAACAGGGCTACCAGGGCGAGGCTGAGGTCACCGTAACCCTTCCGGCGGAAGATCTCGTGCGCATGGCCGATGGCGAGTTCGACGGCCGCCTGGCCGTGGCGAGCGAGCGCATCGAGATCGACGGCGACCTCGCCCTGGCCGCGGCCCTGCTCGGGATCATAGAACCCGAAGAGGCCTGAGGGGGCTAGGGGCGCGCAGCGCCGGCTTTGCGCCGGCCCTCGAACACATCGCGGATGACGTCGAGGACGACCTCGTCGTCGAAGGGCTTGGACATGTACAGATCGGCCCCGACCTCGAGAGCCCGTACTTCGTCGGCCTTCTGGCCACGCGCGGTCAGCACCAGCACGAAGACCTCGCTCAGTTCGGCGTCCTCGCGGATGGCCCGGCAAACCTCGTAACCGTCCATACGCGGCATCATCACATCCAGGAGAACGACCTTCGGACGGTGGCGCCGCACCATCTCGAGCCCGGCGATGCCGTCGTTGGCCGTGCGCACCTCGAAGCCTTCCGCCTCGAGGATGAAGGCCACGGTCTCGCGGATGTTGGGTTCGTCGTCAACGAGGACGATGCTGTTCTTCAGTTCGGCCGCCACGGCCGTCTATCATGTCACGGGATGGGCTTCAGTGGCCAGCCCGGTACCTCGTGGACAGCGGCGGCGGGTCCTCGACCGGCCCGGCAAAGCATTGGGCCATGGACATCCACTCTTGTGCCACCGGCCCCGAGACCACGAGT
>CAYXZP010000035.1:0-408 GCA_964469485.1 uncultured Myxococcales bacterium
CCCCCGAGGCCGAACATCGTCGGCACGCTCGGTCCGTAGATGTCGGCGTCGAGCAGACCGACGCTACACCCCTGTGCGGCCAACGCGACGGCAAGGTTGGAAGCGACCGTCGATTTGCCGACCCCCCCTTTGCCGCTAGCCACGGCGATGGTGCGCGATACGCCCTCGGGAGTGGCGGGGCTGTGAGAATGCGCGGCTTGGGCAAGGCCGGACTGCTCATTTGCGGTCTGGCGCTGAGGCCGCTCGACGACGATGTCGGCCGGGGCCAGGCCTTCGATGGCTCCGACCAGGTCTTCGACCGCGGCCACGATGGCCGCGGCGACCTCCTGCTTCTCGGTGGGCAGCGACAGGCGGACCTGCGTCCTGTGCTCGTCGAGCTGTATCTCCTTGACGATGCCGAAGGAGACT
>CAYXZP010000035.1:418-20237 GCA_964469485.1 uncultured Myxococcales bacterium
GCGGGTGAAGCCGGGATACTTGATCTCACGCAGGCGTTCTTTGAACTCTTCGGGGCTCATAGCGGGAAGGGCCATACCCCCCCGTCTGGGGGGAATAGAAAGGACCAAGCCCCTAGGAAGGCCACGCGCCGGGGGATGTCAAGTCAGCGCAGGGTCTGGCGCTGGGCCTGAAGAGCCCAAAAGCCTTGCCGTGCACGCCTTTTGAACCTTGACGGCCCTAGCCGGAGACAGCTAACTTCAACCAATATAGGCGAGTTGGACCTGGGTTCCGGACCCGGGCTCCGGCTGGCCAGGTAGTGATGCGCGCGAACGCAGGGAAGCTTTGCCCGAAGTCAGGGCCCGGTAAATGGCTAGGAGCACTGGCTGTGCTGGTCGGGCTGACCTTTGTCCCCGGCCCGGCGCTGGCAGGCAAATGCGCAGAGGCCACCGGAAAGGCCGCCGTCCGCTATCTGGCCAAGGCCACCAAGGGCAGGCAGAACTGCTTTGCCAGAGCGATAAAGGACCGCGAAGACCCGGCCGACCCAGAGGACGCCGCCGACGACTGTTTTGCCCCGATCTCGGCTCTCGACACCGACGAAGGCATCGGCAAGAGGCTCGACCGCGCCCGCAAGAGGATGCGCATGCGGCTGACCAAATCCTGCGTCGGCGAGAACTTGGCCGACCTCGGCTTCCCGGGCCCCTGCGACACAAGCAACGAACGCAAAGTATGCCAGTACGATCAGGGAGCATCGGAGAACTTCGGTCATACCTGCACCACCGACACGGACTGCGGCGGAGCAGGCTGCACCGTCGTGTTCGACTTCTTCTCCTACGAGAACTGCGTGGTGGACAAGACCGACGAGGTCACGCTCGGCAGGGCCGGGCGCACCGGCATCCTGTCCTTCGAGCACCCCGCGAGCGCGGGCGAGCTCGACATCGACGATGACTGGAGCCGGCTGGAGATGGCCTGCCAGAGCAGCGTGGCCCGCCTCGCTGGTGCGATGTTCGTCACCGAGCTCAAGGCCCGGGCCAAATGCCTGGCCGCCAACGGGGCGGCCGGCGGCGTCGATTGCCGCGCACAGGTGACCGACGAGGACGGGAGTTCCGGCGGCACCAACGACAAGAAGACCAACAAGCGCATCAAGCGGGCCCACCGCAAGGTCGTCTCCGGGATCATCGGCGTGTGCCCGGCCGTGGACCTTGCCCGCCTGGGATTCCCCCACCGATGCACCTGGCCCGAGACATCGTTGTTCACGCTATCGGCCCTTGCCGAATGCATGTTCGACGGCCACCACCTCGACCTGATCCGCTATCTCGACACGCTGGCGCCGCCCTCGACCAAGTGCGGCAACCAGGCCGTGCCCTGGGACGATATCCTCACGGCCGGCACGCTGGACTTCACCGAGGAATGCGACGACGGCAGCGACGACAACGCGGCGGCCCAATGCGCCCAGGGCGCCACTGGCGGTTGCGGCGCGTACTGCACCATGGAGTGCCGCGTCCAGGCCTGCGGCGACATAGACAATAGCGGCGAGCTGACCGGCTGGGACCGGGATTGGATCGGCAATCCGGGCAACCGCTGCGATGTCGAGGTCTGTGACACCGACGGTAATGGCGAGGTGAACCAGGACGACGCCGAGCGACTCAACGATTATGCCACCGCCCTGTTCCTCGGCCTCACACCGCCAACGAGCCTCGAGTGCCGCTGCGGCGACGGGCTCGTCCAGAAATACGAACAGTGCGATGACCGTGGCCATGGCTTCTGCAAGAACGGCGGGCCGGGCCAGGGTGATCCCGAGGAGCCCTGCTACTCCGACAGCGACTGCAACGGGACCGTCTGTCTGAAGAACACCGACAGTTGCAAGGAGGGTTGTGTACGGGCCAGCTGCGGCGACGGCATCCTCTGGGCGGGCATCGAGGAATGCGACGACGGTGCCGGCAATGCCGATTCTCCTGACAAGTGCCGTACTTACTGCATGCTCCCGATGTGCAACGACGGGATCGTCGATGCCGGCGAGAGCTGCGACACCGACGGTGAGTCGGCGACCTGCAACTCTAACTGTACGCGCGCCGTATGCGGCGACAGCATCGTCAACGTTACGGCCGGTGAAAGCTGCGACGACAGCAACACGCTCGACCAGGACTATTGTTCGCCCGACTGCTCGCAGGTGACCGGGCGCTGCGGTGACACCATCGTCCAGAGCCGCCTCGAGGAATGCGACAGCGGCGAGTCCGGCTCGGTCGATTGCGATCCCGATTGCACCGAAGCCATATGCGGCGACGGCTACGCGAACTCGGCCGCCGGCGAACAGTGCGACGACGGCGGAACGGAAAGCGGTGACGGTTGCTCTTTCAACTGCTTTACCGAGATAACGCCCTGAACGCGTGCTCGCGCGGCCACGGCCACGCTGATAGATCGTGCGAGCACTGAATGGACCTCGGACTTCAAGGAAAGGTGGCCGTCATAACCGGCGGCGCCTCCGGGCTGGGTAGAGCCACTGCCGGGCAGCTGGCCGGTGAGGGCGTCAAGCTGCTGCTGGCCGACCGCGACGAGGGCGCCTTGACGCAGGCCTGCGGCCAGCTTGCGGAAACCGGCGCCGAAGTGGCGAGCTTTGTCGTCGACGTCCGCGACTATCCGGCTTGCCGGGAAATGGTCTCCGCCGCCCAAGACGCGCTCGGTCCGGTCGACATACTCGTGAACTCCGCCGGGATCGGCGACAAGGGTCTGTTGTTCGCCGAGACCGGTCCGGACGATTGGCAGGAACTGCTCTCGATAAACCTCGTGGGCGTCATGAACTGCTGCCGGGCGGTGGCCGAGGGCATGATGGACCGTGGCGGCGGAAAGATCGTCTCGCTGGCCTCGGAAGCGGGCAAGGCCAACGAAAAGCGCATGATCGTGTACGGGGCCACCAAGGGTGGAGTGATCTCGCTGACCCGCGGCCTGGCCCTGGAACTCGGCCGTCACTCCATCAACGTCAACTGCGTCTGTCCGGGCGTGACCCGCACCCCGATGACCGAGTTCATAACCGACGAAATGGAGCGCGATTGGAGCAAGGCCTATCCGCTGGGACGTCTGGGGAGGCCGGACGACATAGCCCCCCTGATCGCCTTTCTGGTCTCCGAACGAGCTTCCTGGATCACCGGCCAGGCCATAAGCGTGAGCGGCGGCTTCGGGCGCAGCTGACCGGCCGTAGCGCTGCCGGACCGGCACCGGTATATAGCGGGCCATGGATGCTGGCCCGCCCTTTGACGACACGCTGCTGCGCAAACTCCTGGAGCGCGAACTACACCGCTTCCAAGACTACCTCGAGACCGAGAACCCCGGCCTTTCACCTTCGGAGATAGACCGTTACATGCGGGCGGTGAGGCTGTTCTGCGAACAGCTCACGGGCAGCAGACCGCGCACGCACGGGCGCAAGGCCAAGGGCGCGCACGACTGAGTGTCCAACCCCCTTCAAGCCGCAGTAGACTTCGAACAGGTCAGCGTCATCCTGGACGGCCGGACTGTCCTCGAGGACATCTCGTTCACCGTCGGACGCGGCCGCTTCGTCGGAATCATCGGCCCCAACGGCGCCGGTAAGACGACCCTGCTCAGGGCCATGCTCGGCCTGGTCCAAACGGCACAGGGCCGCGTCAGCGTCCTCGGCGTGGTCGGTTATGTTCCGCAGCGTAATTCAGCACCGCACGCCTTTCCGGCCTCGGCCACTGACGTGGCGCTCATGGGAAGGCTCTCGCGCCGGCACGGTTTCCGCGCAACGGAGCAAGACCTCGAAGCGGCGCGCCTCAGCCTCGAGCAGGTCGGCATGGCGGCAGCGGCCGGCCGGCCGGTGGCCACGCTGTCCGGGGGCGAGTTCAGGCGCGTCATGCTGGCCCAATCGCTTGCGGCCGGGGCCGAGCTGCTCGTGCTCGACGAGCCGACCAGCGGACTCGACCTTCCGGCCGAGCAGGAGTTCTATTCCTTGCTCGGGCGGCTCAGGAGCGAGCTGTCGCTTACGGTCGTGGCGGTATCTCACGACCTGCTCGCGCTCGGCGGACAGGCCGACGAGCTGATCTGCATCAACCGGCGCATTCACCTGCACGGCAACCCCGAAGAGGTCGTCCATAGCCACGCCATACAAGAGGCCTATAGCTGTGAGTTCGACTTCATAGCGGGTGAGATCGCCCGCCATTCGGGCGAACCCGGCGGGGCCTGACCGTGGAAAGCTACGCCTTGCATAACGCGTGGCTGGCCGCCCTGCTGGCCGGTGCGGTTTTCGGACTGCTCGGCTTCTTTGTCGTCCTTCGCCGGCTGGCCTTCATCGGGGTCGGCATATCGCATTCGGCTGTGGCCGGGGCCGCCCTCGGTCTTACGGCCGGCCTTGCGCCGATGCTGTCGGCCGGCCTGGTCACGGTGGTGACGGCCGCGGCAATAGCGGGTACCGGTCGCGACAAGCTCGGCGAGGACACGGCCATCGGCATCTATCTGGCCGCCACGATGGGGCTGGCCGCGCTGGCCCTGGGGGCAAGCGCCGAACACAGCCACGAACTGTTCGACTACCTGTTCGGCGACCTTCTCTCGGTCGGTCCGGCCGACGTGGCGCTTCTGGCCGCGGCCGCGGCCGTGGTCGTGGTGAGCGTCGGCCTGCTCTTCCGGCGCCTGTTGCTGGTCTCTTTCGACGAAGAGCTGGCCAGGGCTTACGGTCTGGCCGTCGGCCGGCTCGATCTCGCCCTGCTGCTGTTGCTATCGCTCGCGGTGCTGGTGGGCGTCCGCGTCGTTGGCGGGCTGCTCGTGTCCGGCATGTTGGTCGTTCCCGCGGCCACGGCAGCGCTGTGGACGAGCGACTTCCGGCGCCAGATACCCTTGGCCGTGGCCCTGTCCATCGGCTGCTGCCTGGCCGGCCTGGCGCTGGCGCTCCGCTTCGAGCTGTCGGCCGGCGGCACCGTGGTGACCTCGGCCATCGCCGCCTTCGCCCTGTCGCTGGCGTTCAATCGAACTCGAGGCTGAGAGCGGCCCGGTTCTGTGCCGGATCGATATACAGGGTCGCTCTAGCCCTGCCCACGCCCCGTTTGCGGGCCTTTATCGTGTAATCGCCGACGGGCAGGACCCGCCGGAAGCGAAAGCGTCCGTTGGCCCGCGTTCTGCGAGTGCGAGTACGAAGGCCCTCCGAACGAAGGCGCACCCGTGCCGCCACGACCGCCGCCCCGCCCACGGTCACGAGCCCTGTGACCTTGCCCGGAACCGCGCTGTTGATCGCGCCGACGGCGTCAAGATCGAAACCGGCCTTGTCGCCCGAGGGCACCATGGAGCCTTCGTCCGTGATCATGTCGCCGACATCAGTGATACGAACGTACCTGACGAAAGCCAGGCCAAGGTCCCCGATATCGAAACGATCGCCACCGCCTTCCGCCCCAAGAGCATCAATGCCGTTCGAGCTATCGGCAAGCACCGGCTCGCGTCCCGCCAGCCCGTCGCGCGTCGAAGCATCATACGGAACAAGCGTCCAAGCCTTGCCGTCGGCGCTCAACTCGACGAAGGCGAGTTCCGCAAAGATCGGACCGGTCGCGCTGCCGCTGTGGAATGCGTTCTCGAAGATGGCCAGATCATCACCCTCGCCGTCGTAGACCACGTTGTCGCGAAACACCACGACGATACTTCCGCCGTCCCCGAGTGAAACGACGTCGGTGGAACCCTCTACCAGACCGCCGCCTTCGGGTTGGCCGAGGACGACCGCGGGCATCGCCTGGGCGCCGAACCCGGCCGAGGAACCCGGCGTGAACTCACGCACCCTGTCGACCCAGGGATCGCCGGCCGCCAAGCCGCGGCCCGCAAACAGCGCGAGAACGAGGGCCGGCGCTATCGCCCGCGGCCACCATCGGCGCCCCACCGCGTTCACGGGACCGCGCGGCACACGAGTTTTATCGAGTCGCGGTCCTTGCGCCGGCGTTCGCCGTTGTCGGCGACCACCACCTTGAGTTTGGCCTTGCCCGGCTTTTTACGGTCCCCCCTTATCCTGAGAGGCACCGTCATACCCCCGCTGAAGTAACAGGCGGCGGATTCGAGCGGAAGATCGGCCACGATCACAGCGGCGGTGTCGTGCACGGCCGCTGCGACCGGCTTGGTCTTGACGCTGAAAGAGCTCGCCCCGGCCGCGCTGCAGTCGGCCAGACGCTCGTCGGCCAAGCCGAGACAGAATCCCACCGGAAAGCGGCAAGCGTCGTTGACCACTCCATCCGCGTCGCAGGGGTCGCCGTCACGGCAGATCGCGTGCCTTGCACGCGCCCCCTCGCGCCTGGGCACGAGTTCGATGCCGTAGACCTCGTTAGTGCACTCGGTTCGGCGCGACCCGCGCCCCGTGACCAAGCGGTCGACAGGAGTGAAGCGGTGTATCGCTTTGTCTTCGGCCACCCCGCTAAAGGTCGACGACAGTATCGAGACGCGTCCCGTAAAGGCGTCGGCGTCGATGCCGGTGGCATAGGTGAGGCCGCTGACGAAGGCGGAGGTCTGGCCGTCGGCGGCGATGCGCACCACGTCACCGCCCCAGGCCCCCGTGACCAGGAGACTGCCGTCGCGGTCGCGAGCGAGGTCGTATGAGCCATGCCCGTAGGTGGGTCCCGACAGGTCGCCGACCCTGGCTCCCGCGCCGTCCCAGACGCTCACCAAGGCGGCAAATGCCGCCGTGGTTTCGGCCACGGCCAGATCGCCAGCGTCGGTGAAGGCCAAGCCCGCCGTGTAGTCGAAGCCCGAAGGAATGAATGCTTCCAGCCCGGAGGCGGTGATCCTGTGAACGGCTCCGGCACCGTCACCGGCAGCGTCGCTCACGTAAAGGGCGCCGGCGGGGCCGATGGCTAGACCTGCCGCGCTCGGGATGCTTCCGGCCGGCAACAGTTCGGCGACGGGGGCGAGCACGGTATCACCGCCCGCAGCCGCATCCTCTATCGCATAGACCGTATCGCCGGTGCTCGAACCCGCGGTCTCGAGCGCGTTGTCGCTCACGTAAAGGACGTCGACGGCAATGTCGTAGACACAGTCCGCGATCGAGTTGAAGGCGGCGGCAACCGTCCGCAAGGCGCCGTTCTCGGCAACGAAGACGATGGACTGCCCGCCGCCCATGAAGCCCGGCCCCACGCCGACGAACGTACCGCCCGGCGCGGGGGCCACGCAGCTTTGCGTGACGTCCTCGAGAACCACGGTCGAGTAAATGTACCCCGCGGCTGGCGTGACCGCGGCGGCGGTGTACGGAGATGCCGCAACAAGCAGCACCGTCGCGAGCGCGACAACACCAGTGTTCATTCAGACCTCCTTCCGGCCCTCGCCGGATAGAAGCCTCTTAGCGAGATAACAGCGGCTCGCGTATCAGCGTCAGCGACTGTGCGCCAAACCGGCCGCCCTCTCCCGCGAGAGGCATGACCTTGTTCACGAACCGTCCCGGTATCCTGACTCGGGGGTCAATCTCGGACCGCGCCTTCCCGGCTCGCGCCAGTGGCATCGTGCGATCTTCGTACCCCCTCACAGTTGCGGGGCAGTAGAGGATTCTCACCTCTTTCCCGTAACGCCGCCTCGCGGCGTTCAGACGGTTCGGCGGCGACGCTACGCGCCGATGTCCAGGCTGTCAAGTACGCCCGTGCAGGCCGTGTTCACTTGCGAGGGTACCGGTTGTATAGCTGAATGTCCGCCGAGGAGGAGCCTGATGCACGGAGGAAAACTAGCCGCACGCGCGCTCAAGAAAGCGGGCGTGGAATGCGTGTTCACCCTGTCGGGGGGCCATGTCATGCCCATCTACGACGGCTGCCTCGACGAGGGCATACGCGTCATCGACGTCCGGCACGAGCAGGCCGCTGTCCACGCGGCCGACGCCTGGGCCCGGCTGCATCCGGGGACCGTCGGCGTTGCCATCCTCACTGCCGGCCCGGGCGCGACCGACGGGGTCACCGGGATCGCCAACGCGTGGCGTGCCAATTCGCCCATCCTGGTGTTCGGCGGCCAGGGCCCGCTGGTGAACCTACGGCGCGGCTCGCTCCAGGAAATGGATCACGTCAGCGTCATGCGGCCGATCAGCAAATGGGCCGAGGCCTGCTACGCGCCGGACCGCATCGGCGAGTACGTCGAGGAGGGAATACGGCACGCGCTCTCCGGCAATCCCGGCCCGGCCTATCTCGAGATCCCGATGGACGTGCTGGGCGGGCCGGTCGAACTCGACACGGCGGTCTGCCCGGCACCCATGGCGCCGCCGCGACTGACCCCCGAACGGAGCTGCCTGGAAGCGGCCGCCGGTCTCCTGACCGAAGCGACGATGCCGATGGTGATGGCCGGCACCGGAGTGAAGTGGTCCGAGGGCGCGCCGGCGCTCAACCGCTTCCTCGAAACCACCCGGATGCCTGCCTACTGCAACGGTATGGGGCGCGGAACGGTTGCACACGACTCACCCTATTTCTTCAACAGAACCAGGCGCGAGTACCTCGAGAAGACCGACCTCATAATACTGGCCGGTTCTCTCCTCGACTTCAGGATGCGTTTCGGCAAGGCCATTCCCGACAGCGCTAAAATCATACAGATGGACCTGGACGCCACCCTCATAGGCCAGAACCGCCGCGCCGACGTCGGGCTGGTGGGCAACCTGGGCCTCAGCTTCGACGGCCTGTGCGAGCTGCTCGAAGAGAAAGGCTCGAAATTGGACTTCGGTCATATCGTCGAGGAGTGGCGCGCCAAGGAGAACGCCGAACAAGAGAAACTGGCCGCACAGCTCGGCTCCGACGAGGTTCCGATAGACCCCCTGCGAATGTGCAAGGAGGTCGCCGACTTCGTCGATGACGACATGATCGTCATCGGCGACGGCGGAGACATCGTCGCCAAAACGGCCAAGGTCCTACCGGTGCCCAAGAACGGTCTGTGGATGGACCCGGGCCCGCTGGGGACCCTGGGCGTGGGCATGCCCTTCGCGCTGGCCGCCCAGTTGGCCCACCCCGACAAACGCGTGCTCATCGTCTACGGCGACGGCAGCTTCGGACTCAACGGCTTCGAATACGACACCGCGGTGCGCTTCGGCCTGCCCATCGTCGGCATCATCGGTAACGACGCCGCTTGGGGCCAGATGCTGCGCCCGCAGGCCGGCCTCTACGGCGAGGACCGCTTGGTGGCCACCGAGCTGGCACCGACCCGCTACGACAAGGTCGTCGAAGCGCTCGGCGGCCACGGCGAACTGGTCACCGAACCCGACCATATCGGCCCGGCCCTCGAGCGGGCCTTCGCCAGCGGCAAACCCGCCTGTATCAACGTGATGATACGGCAGGACCGCGAGTTCTCGGGCGGCATATACGTCTAGTCCCGGTCCCGCTTGACATCGGTGGGTACTGATGTGAATTTATGTTCAATTGTGAATATAGATTCACAGCCAGCCAATCGTAGCGAACGCCGGCGCCTGGAAAATCTCGACAGGGTCCTGCGGGGCGCGGCCAGGCTGTTTGCCCGGGCGGGCTACTTCGAGACCTCCATGGCCGCGATCGCCACGGCCGCCGATGTCAGCGTCGGCACCCTTTACAATCTCTTCGAGAACAAGGACGCGCTCTACGCCGAGCTGGTAACGAGCAAGGCCGAGGCCATCCACCACCGCCTCCAACAGGCGGTGGCCCGGGGCCGCTCCCCTCTCGAGCGCATCGAGCACATGCTCGAGGAAAAGATGACGATCGCGGTCGAGGAACGAGACTTCATTCGTTTCCTCTTCGCGGCCAACGGTTCTGCGACACTGTCGCGCAAGAGCGCGCTGCCCGGCCGCGTGCAAGAGGTCTATGAGGAGGGCGGTCGGACCGTGGCCAAGGTCATTGCCGAAGCCCTGCCCGAGTCGGCCTCGCGCGAGCGTGATGCCTATCGCCTGGCCGTCGTCATACAGGCGGCCTCCACCGAGCTGTTCCTCCTCCACCTCGACGACCCCGACACGCACCCCGCCGCGGAACTGCTGGCCGAGGCCAAACGCCAGGTGGCCGCGCTGATAGGGGCGCGAACGTGAGAACCGTCAAAACGGGTGCGGCTGTCGCGTCCCTCGGCCTCATCACAGCGATCTCCCTACTGCCCTCCCCGGCCGTGGCCGAAGAGCTTTCGGGCCTCGAGATAAGCCGGCGCGCCGACAAGGTGCGGCGCTCGGACAGCGAACACAGCGTTATGACGATGACGCTCGAGAACCACCGCGGTCAGACCCGGGTGCGCACGATCGAGAACTGGTCGCGTGAGGTCAGCGACGACGAGGACCATCGGTTTTCGCGTTTTCTCGAACCCTCGGACGTTCGCGACACGACGCTCCTGACCTACGACCACGCTCACAAGGACGACGATACCTGGCTCTACCTGCCGGCCCTCAAGAAGGTCAAACGCATCCTTTCCTCCAACAAGAAGGATTACTTCATGGGCTCGGACTTCAGCTACGAAGACATGGAGAACGCCGACCTCGTCAACTGGGACTACAGACTCACCGGCACCGAGACGGTCGAAGGCGTGGACTCATACGTGGTCGAAGGCGTCCCCAACAACGAGCGCGAGGTCGCCGAGACCGCCTATTCGAAGATCGTCTCCTGGGTGGGCAAGGCGGACTTCCACACCCGCCGTGTCCATTACTTCGACAAGAAGGGGCGGCTGTCCAAGCGGATGCAGGCCTCCGACATCAGACCGCCCTCGGCCAACGAGCCGCGCACCCGCGCGCACCGGGTAACGATGGAGAACGTCATCAAGAGGCACAAGACGACCCTGGCGTTCCGCGACATCAGGCTCGACGCGGACATTCCCGAAAACACCTTCAACCAGAGAAACCTCAGGCAGTGAGACCTGCGCTCGCCCCGCTGCTGCTCGCGACAAGCGCGCTCCTGCTGCTTACGGGAAGCGCGCGGGCCGCCGGCCTGCGCGGCTACCTCCAAGAGGCGGTGGCCGTCAAGACGGCCGACATCGGCCAGCAGATCTTCCACCGCCAAACCTTGCACCTGGAACTGACCGGTGAGCCGGCCCGCTCTGTCTATCTACGTATGGCCGGCGACATCTATCGCGACGATGCCGACTTTCGGGCCGGAGGCGCCGAGTTCCGCTCGCGCATACGCGAGGCCTACGCACGCATTCGTTTCGGGGACTTCGACCTGCGCGTGGGAAGGATGCAGATAGGCTGGGGAGAATCGGACGGGCTGGTGGTATCCGACCAGGTGTCCCCCTTAGACCTGTCCTACTTCATCGTCCCCGAGTACGACGAGATACGCCTGGGCGTGGACGGCGCCACGCTGGACTACTACCTGGCCGACGGTACCGAGTTGCAGCTTATCTGGCTCGCGCACTTCACCTCCCCCGAGTTCGCCGAGCTCGAGTCGCCGTGGTCGCTGGTCCCGGTCGCCCAGCTGGGCGCGCTTGTGCTCACGGCCGCCGACCGGCCGGCCGGCAAACTACGTAACAGCGAGTTCGGCCTGAGGGTCTCCGGACACCCGGTCGCGGCCGATTGGTCGCTCGGGTACCTGAGGTCCTGGGATGACCGCCCCGCCCTGCTGCTGTCCACCACCACGGCGACCCCGGTCCACGAGATGTTCGACCTGTTCACGGCGGGACTGGCCTGGCCGGTGGCCGGCGTGATGGTGCGCATCGACAGCGCCTACGAACACGGACGCCTGCTCTCCACCGACCCGACCAAGGCCGCCTCCGAACCCACCGCGAGCAGCGGCTACGCGGTGCGCAAGGACCTGTGGCGCTCGGTTCTCGCCGTCGATCTCAAGCCCGATATCGAATGGTGGCAGCAGGCCGACCTCTCGCTGCAGTTCGCTCACGAGGAGGTCCTGGACCCGCACGCCGGATTGGCCGGCGCCGCCGAGACCGACCTTGTGATGGTCAGAGTGTCGGCCGCCTATCTGAACGGCACCGTCGAGCCCTGGGTCCTGGCCGCATACGACACGCGTGGCCACAACTCCTGGCTGCAGGCCAAACTCGACTGGACCCCAAGGGACCATTGGCGCGTCGGTCTCGAGTACGACGGCTTCCGGGGTCACGCCTTCGACGGCAAGAGTGGCGGCACTTACGGCGCGCTGGGCTCCAACGACATGCTCTCGACGACCCTGCGTTACAGTTTTTAGCCATGTACGCGCGCATCATAGACGCGGTCATCCGCCATCCGGTGCTCGTGATCGTCATGCTGTTGGCGGTAAGCGCGACCTTCGGTCGCGAGATACCCAAGCTTCAGCGCGAGGCGCGGGCCGAGGCCATGATACCGGACGACGACCCCGCGCGCCGCAACCTCGATCTGCTCGAGGAGGTGTTCGGGACCGACTACTTCACGCTCATTCTCATACTCAACGAGGATAACCCCGACGGCATCTACAACCCCGGCACACTGGCCCTGGTCGAGGAGATCAACGACTGGCTCAGCCTACAACCGGAGTTCGAGACATCGATGAACTCGGACCTGCGCTCGCTTGTCACGGTCAACAACATAACGGGCGACGAACTCGGCATGGTCGTATCGCCCTTCATGGAGGGGGCACCGACCAGCCGTGAAGAGGCCGCCGAGCTGCGCCGCAAGCTCGACGCCATGCCGATGTACCGGGACATGCTGGTCGCCGGCGACGGCAAGGGGACCCTTATCATAGTGCGCGAATCGGCCGAGGGCGCCAAGGACCGCGAGGCCGCCTACCTCAAGGTCCGCGCCTACCTCGACGACCTCAACGAACGCGGCCACAGCGAGCACATGTACATCACCGGACGCACCATCGTCGAGGGCCTGTTCAACCTCTACCTGAGCCAGGAGGGGCGCCGCATGGTGCCCCTGTGCATGACCATGCTGGCCATCGTTCTCTATGTTGCCTTTCGCACCCCGCGAGCGGTGGGGATCACCTTGGCCGTCATCGCCATGACGCAGCTGTGGATGATGGGTCTCCACGCGCTCGCCGGCCGTTTGGTCTACTCGATAACCACCGTCGGTCCGGTTCTCATCATCGCCATCGCCTCGGCCGACGCCATCCACATCCTGGCCAAGTACTACGAGGCCGCGGGACGGCCTGGGGTCGAGCGCGAGGACGTCGTGCGCGAGACGATGCTCGAGATGGGACCGCCGGTGTTTTTGACCTCGGTCACCACGGCCGTCGGCTTCCTGGCGATGTCGAGCTCGAAGCTCATCCCCATATCCGAGTTCGGGTTGCTCATTGCCGGCGGCATAACCGCCGCATATTTCGTCAGCATACTGCTGGTACCCGCGATCCTCACGCTGCTGCCCTTGCAGCCGGCGCCGGCCCGGCGTGGCGCCACCGGGGACAGGCCCGGCGGTTGGCTCGAAGGCATCCTCTCGTCGTCGGCGTCTCAGACCACCGCGCACCCGGTACGGACGGTGGCGATCTTCGGCATGGCCCTCCTGGTGGGAGTGGCCGGTCTGTCCCGGCTGACCACCGACAGCTCGATGGTCGGACAGTTCCCTCCCAGCCACCACATGCGCCTGGCCGACACGATCGCCAACCGCCACTTCAACGGCGGCACAGACCTCGACCTGATAATCGATTCGGGCCGTGCCGGCGGGGTCAAGGACCCCGACCTTCTCCAGAGGATCGACCTTCTGCAGCAAGGCATCGAAGAGAGCGATATGGTCGGCGACACTTTCTCTATCGCCGAACTTATAAAACACATGAACCGCGTCATGCACGGCGACCTGCCCGAGCATGAGACGGTCCCGGAAACCAAAGAATTGGTCGCGCAATATCTACTGCTCTACTCGATGTCGGGCGACCCCGGCGATTTCGACGATCTGGTGGATTACGACTATCGCTACGCGCACCTCAACGCGTTCATCCGTGACCCGAGCACGCAGGTCGCACGGCGGGTCATCTCGCGGACCGAGACCTTGATCGACGAGCAATTTTCTGACGGCAGTGCGAAGGTTCACATGACCGGCCGCTCGTTCACCAGTTACAGGCTCGAAAATTACGTCAACTGGGGCCAGGTACAGACCATCTTGATAGCCAGCCCCTTGCTGCTGGTGATCGGTTGGTTCGCCTTCGGCTCACCGTGGATGGCCGCGCTGGCGCTGGCACCCGTCACGCTCGCGGTGGTGAGCATCTACGGCACGATGGGTTACATCGGACTACCGACGGACATCGGCACGACCATGCTCGGCGGCATGGCTCTCGGTATAGGCATCGACTTCGCCATTCACTACCTCCACAAACACCGGAGCTGCACGGCCAAGGGACACAGCACTGCGTCCGCGGCCCGCGAGACGGCGCTCACGGCCGGGCGGGCCATTTATTACAACGTGTTGGTGCTTTGCGGGGGCTTTCTGACGATGCTCGGTTCGCAATTCTACCCACAGATTAAGCTCGGCGTGCTGGTCTCGGCCACCATGATCATCTGTTACTTCTCGACCATGTACCTGTTCCCCGCCTTCCTCACCCTGCTGGACAGATCGGCTAACGGACGCTGAGCGTGGCGGCCAGTACCGGCCACAGGCGCCGGGCGATCTCGCGGTGGCCTTCCGCGTTCGGATGAATACCGTCGGGCAGGTTCATGGAGGGCACACCGGCCACGCCCGCGAGCATGTCCTCGACCAGCACCGCGCCGGTGGAGTCCGCCGCAGCCCGGCTCAGCGGACCAAGCTCATACTCGAAACGGCCGCCGAGCTTCACGGCCGCGATGACGACGGTGGCTCCGGTCCGCTGGAAGCCACGCACGATCTCCTCGAGGTTTCTCTGAATGCGTTGCGCGGGAACGCCGCGGAAGGCGTCGTTGGCACCGAGCTCGACGACGACCAGGGCCGGCTCCAAACGCACCGCCTCCGCGAGGCGGGCCAGAGCATCCGAGGTCGTGTCGCCGGACACGCCGGCATTGACCACACGCAGGTCGAGGCCGGCCTCGCTCAAGCGCCGCTCTAACAAGGCCGGATAGGCCAGCTCGGCGCCAAGCGCGGCACCGGAGGTTATGGAATCGCCGAAGAAGAGCAGCACCGGCGCGTGCGTGGAGGGGATGGCCTCTTGGCGGGTGCGGCCGCTGTTGCACGCGGACGCGAGCAGCAGTGCCGCACACAGAAGCGCCGCGGCGTACCGGCACCGCCGCGCCGGTTCAGAGATCACTCTTGTCCAGCGCCCCGCCCAGATACCAGCGGTAGCGACCGACCTCGACATAACCCATGCGCCGGTAGACCGGCTCGCCCATCGGGCTGGCCTCCAAAGCGACAAAGCGGGCGCCATTGTCGAAAGCCGCGTTGGTAACCGCGCGCGTACAGGCCTCGCCGGCCCCGCGCCCACGCTGGCCGGGTTTCGTGCCGACCCAACAAACCCCGCCATACTGCGACGAACCGGTCCCGTCCGTCACCGAAAGTGCCGCCGCCACCGGCGCATCTTCGACGCGGGCAACTACCAGGTGGTTGCCCGCGGCCAGGACCGCACCTTTGGAGCCGAAATAGCTGCGCACCACCTGTGGCGGCAGGCCGGTCTCCTCGTAGGCCTCGGCGGCAACGTCGACGTAGTCGGCCAGCCCCTCTTCGTCCACGACCGCTTCTACTTCGATACCGGCGGGAACAGGCACACCGGGCAGAGCTTCGCGCAGGAGCATGGCCGGCATCTCGCTGACCACCGGCATGGCGGCCTCGAGCGCGGCCTCCTCCAGTTCATAGTGCAGGCCGGAGACGACCCACAGGATGTAGGGGCGCCCGAGACGCCCGTAGAAGCCGGCAACGCGTTCGAGGACCTCGCCGGCCTCGATGTCGGAGCTGAGCGGCAAGACGCTGTTGGCGTAACCGGTCGGGAACCGTTTCGTTCCGACCGCAAACAGCAGACCACCCTCCTCGACAAGACGGTGGCCTGTCTGCCAGGTAACCATCTGTCTGAGCGAGACGGCCAGGCAGTCAATGGCCAGCTCGATCCCGACCGGCTCCTGCCTCAAGATCTCATCTTGCGGTGGTCCCAGCTCGAGACCTTCTCGGGATGAAAGACCAGCGCCACGCGCTTTTTCACTTGTCCACGAACGAAGGGTTCCGCCGTTGCGGCATCGATGTTCATATATTTTTTCGCCGACGCCAGGCCTATCTCAAGGCACAGGTCCTGGTCGTCGATCACCTCGAAACTGCCGCGCATGAAAACGCCGCGCAGCTCGTCGTAGATCTCGCCGTCCTCGATGAGCGCAGAGCCGCGCGGGTCGCGCCTTATGTTGACGATCTTCTGCGAGCGTTGGTAAGTGTGCATATGGATGAGCCCGTCGAGGATCGAGTACCACATGGGCACCAGATGCGGGAAGCCGTCGTGGTTCATGGTCGCCATGATGACGGTCTTTGACGACTCGACGAAGGAACGAATTTCGTCCTCGCTGAGCTGGATGAGGCTTCGTACGTTCGGCATTCGGTGTCACTCCTCGAGGATCAGCGGCGCCTGTTCGGCCCCTTCGTCGAAGTCATCCATCAGATAGTCGTCCCCGAAATGCTCGCCGATGTCCTCGAATGGGGCATCGATCGCATCCTCAGCGGCGTCGAGCGGATCGCTGGTCGCGCTGTCGTTCTCTCCGGGCAACGGGGGAAGCGGCTCGACAACGGGCGGAGGCGACCACATGGGGTCGAGATAATCATCGGGCAGCAAAAGCTCGTCCCTCCTGCGCTCGACCCTGTCGGCATAGGCGGCGACCTCGACGGCGCCACCGAGGCACAGTGCCAAGACCATGAGCGGCAGCAAGGGTCCGCTGCCGCCTCCCTTACCCTGTGTTCGTAGGGCCACTGGCGGACTATTTTACGCCTGACACGCTATGCAAAGGAACCGCCGCTAAGCCCCGTTTATCCAATAGTTTCGGGCTTTTGACATCTTTTGACCCGCGCAATAGCCTAACCTTTCGCCCGCGGCCACCATGGCGGCAAGGGCGAACCCCGACAGGCATGGAACTGCACGGCCACAGGCCAGGATGTCCCGGTGACCCACGGCGCGAACGGGACGCCTGCGGCGTCGGTTTCGTGGCCAACATCGACGGTTCCCGCAGCCACAAGCTCGTCCGTCAAGGGATCGAGGCCCTCGAGCATCTCGAACACCGCGGCGCCTGCGGCTGCGATCCGCTCTCGGGGGACGGCGCCGGCCTGCTCGTGCAGATACCCCACGATTTTCTCGCCGCAAGGGTAGAGGAGACCGGCGTCAAGTTGCCCGAGCGGGGACGTTACGGAGTGGGCATGGTCTTCCTGCCGGTCGCGGCGGCCGAGCGCAGCCGCGCCAAGCAACTGCTCGAAGCCTCCCTGTCCGAGGCCGGGCTCAGGACGCTGGCCTGGCGTGATGTCCCCGCCGACGAACAGCATTGCGGACAGCTTTCCCTCGAGACCCGCCCCCACATAGCCCAGGTCTTTGCCGAGCCGGTCTCGGATATGGACGAAGACGATCTGGAACGGCGCCTCTACCTGGCCCGTAAGATCGCCGACAACGGGGTCGGGGCACTAGGCCCGTCCGTCGCGCGCGACTTCTACGTGTGCAGCCTCTCGGCCCGCACCATCGTCTACAAGGGCATGCTCATCTCACGGCAGATTCGCGGATTCTTCCCCGATCTGGCCGACCCTAGCTTCGAAAGCGCCATATGCCTGGTGCATTCGAGGTTCAGCACGAACACGCTGCCGACCTGGCGCCTGGCCCAGCCCTTCCGCTACCTGGCCCATAACGGCGAGATCAACACTCTGCGCGGCAACATCAACTGGATGGCAGCTCGCGAGCAGATCTTCGAGTCACCGCTGTTCGGGGAGGACATCAAAAAGCTGCTGCCCATCATCGACCCGACCCAAAGCGACTCGGCCATCTTCGACAACGCGCTCGAGCTGCTCTACCAGACCGGCCGCTCTCTGCCGCACGCAACGATGATGATGATCCCCGAGGCATGGGAGAAGCACGAGTCCATGCCCGAGGAGAAGAAGGCCTTCTACGAATACCACAACTACCTGCTCGAACCCTGGGACGGTCCGGCATCGATCGCGTTCAGCGACGGCCGCCGCGTGGGGGCCGTTCTCGACCGCAACGGGCTGAGACCCTCGCGTTATTTCGTCACCAAGGACGGACTGGTCGTGATGGCGTCGGAGACCGGCGTGCTCGAGATCCCGCCCGCGGACATCGTTCTCAAGGACCGGCTGCAGCCCGGCCGCATGTTCTACGTCGACCTCGAGGAGAAGCGCATCATCGAGGACGGCGAAATAAAGCACACGATGGCGTCCCGGCAGCCTTACGCGCTGTGGCTCAGGGAGAACCGCGTGCAACTGGCCGACCTGCCGGCGCCGGCCCATATCCAGCCGCACACGACGGACGGGGAACTCGACACCAAACAGAAGCTGTTCGGTTACACGCTCGAAGACCTGCGGGTGCTGCTCACGCCCAAGGCGCTAAACGGCCAGGAGCCGGTCGGCTCGATGGGGACCGACACGCCGCTTGCCTGCCTGTCGGACAGACCGCAACTACTGTTCGCTTACTTCAAGCAGCTGTTCGCCCAGGTCACCAACCCGGCCATCGATCCCATCCGCGAGGAATTGATCATGGCACTGCACGCCACCGCCGGGCGCGAGCAGAACCTGTTCGATGAATCGGCCGAGCACTGCCGCCAGTTGAGGCTCGCCCAACCCTGCTTGAGCAACGATGAGTTGGCCCGCATCCGTGAAATGGACCGTAACGGGATCCGCTCAACCACGCTGACAGCGGTGTTCTCAGCCGAGGCGCTCGGCGGCGACGGACTCGACCGCGCCCTAGAGGAACTGTGCGAGGCTGCGGCCGACGCCGTGGACGAGGGTTACGAGATCATAATACTGTCGGACCGGGCGGCGGGGCGCGACCGCCTGCCCATTCCCTCCCTGCTCGCCACCGGCGCCGTCCACCATCATCTGATACGCACCGGCCGGCGCACCAGGGTCGGCCTCGTCGTCGAATCGGCGGAACCACGCGAGGTCATGCACTTCTGCCTCCTCATCGGTTACGGCGCCAGCGCGGTCAATCCCTATCTGGCCATCGACACGCTGCGCGACCTTGCGGCCAAGGACGAACTCCACGGCGTCGCCCCGGACACGGCGGAGGCCAATCTCATAAAAGCCGTCGGCAAGGGGCTCTACAAGACGATGTCGAAGATGGGCATCTCGACGGTGGCCAGTTACCGCGGCGCACAGATCTTCGAAGCCGTCGGGCTCAACCGCGAGGTCATAGACCGCTGCTTCACATGGACGGCCTCGCGTATCGAAGGGATCGGGCTCGACGTCATCGCGGAGGAATGCCGGCTGCGCCACCGCCGTGCCTACCAACCCGAAACGGCCGACGACCGTGGCCTCGACCCGGGCGGGCAGTACCAGTGGCGCCGCGGCGGCGAGTTCCATCTGTTCAACCCCGTCACCATCGGCAAGCTCCAACACGCCGTGCGCTCGGGCGACTTCGGTGTGTTCAAAAAATACGCCGCCGCCGTCAACCGGCAAGAACGCAACCTGTGCACGCTGCGCAGTCTGTTCGGCTTCAAAGACGGAGAACCGCCGGTCTCGATCGACGAGGTGGAACCGGCCTCCGAGATCGTCAAGCGATTCAAGACAGGCGCCATGTCCTTCGGGTCCATCTCGAAAGAGGCGCACGAGAACCTGGCGATCGCGATGAACCGCATAGGCGGCAAGTCGAACACCGGCGAGGGCGGCGAGGACCCGCAACGTTTCACCCCCCGCACGAACGGCGACCTGGCGCGCAGCGCCATCAAACAGGTCGCCTCGGGGCGCTTCGGCGTAACCAGCCATTACCTGGTCAACGCCGACGAGCTACAGATAAAGATCGCCCAGGGCGCCAAGCCTGGCGAGGGCGGACAGCTGCCCGGCCACAAGGTCGACGGGGTCATCGCCAAGATACGCTACTCGACCCCCGGCGTGGGCCTCATCTCGCCTCCCCCGCACCACGACAT
>CAYXZP010000036.1:0-15537 GCA_964469485.1 uncultured Myxococcales bacterium
GCTCCTGGCAGTCGGCCAGTTTGCCGGGCAGCGCGGCACCGTCGAGCGCGCCCTTGCGGCGGGCCAACTCCTTGGCCTTGCGGGTGGCGATGCGCACACGCGCGGCCTCCACGCCCTTGGCCACGATGCGACGGCCTTGCCCCGGGTTCTGCTCGAGGAAGGTCGAGAAGCTCTCATTGACTAGCGCCTCGACGAGCCCCTTGACCTCGCTGTTGCCGAGCTTGGTCTTGGTCTGGCCCTCGAACTGGGGCTCGGGCACGCGCACGGAAACAACGGCCGCCATACCCTCGCGCACATCATCACCGTCGAGACTGTCCTCGTCCTTCTTGAAGAGGTTGTTGCTCGTGGCGTAGTGATTGATCGTACGCGTCAGCGCGGCCCTGAAGCCGCTGAGGTGCGTCCCGCCCTCTATCGTGTTGATGTTGTTCGCGAAGCTGAAGACGCTGTCGGCGTAACCGTCGTTCCACTGCATGGCGATCTCTATCTCGACGCCGCTGCGCTTGCCCGACAGATATACGACCTTGTCGTTGACGGGGGTCTTGGCCCGGTTGAGATGCTCGACGAAGGAGACGATACCCCCCTCGTAATAGAACTCCTGGGTCTTGCCGCCCTCACGCTCGTCCTCCAGTGTGATGCGCACGCCGCGGTTGAGGAAGGCCAGCTCGCGAAGACGGCCGGCGACTGTGCCGTAACTGTAGGCCGTGGTCTCGAAGATCTCGTGGTCGGGCCTGAAGTTGACCGTCGTTCCGGTGCGCGCGGTCTTGCCAACGGCCTTGAGCGCGGTGGTCCGCTTGCCGCGCTTGTAGGCCTGCTTGTAGACCTTGCCGCCGCGATGGATCTCGATCTCGCAGTGCTCCGACAGCGCGTTCACCACGGACACGCCCACGCCGTGGAGGCCGCCGGATACCGTGTAGGAACCCTTGTCGAACTTGCCGCCCGCGTGCAGGCGGGTCATGACGACCTCGGCCGCAGAGACCTTCTCGGTGGGGTGCCTGTCCACCGGCACCCCACGGCCGTTGTCGGTCACCGTTATGCTGTCGTCGACGTGGATCTCGACGCCGATCTCGGTGCAATGGCCGGCCATCGCCTCGTCGACGGAGTTATCGACGACCTCGAAGACCAGATGGTGAAGACCGCGTTCGGCGGTGTCGCCGATGTACATGCTCGGCCGCTTGCGGACGGCCTCGAGGCCCTCGAGGACCTTTATCTTGTCGGCTGAATAAGAGGCCGAAGCGGCCGAACTAGCACCCGCCCGCTTCTTGGCGGAGGCCTTGCCGGCCTTCTTCTTAGCGGGACCCTTAGCTGCCATGCGAGAGTGGAAAGCGGGGTGGCGCAGGCCGGTCCGGAGCGGCCACGGGACCGCCCACAAAGCGCCTTCACAACCCCTTGAAATCTATCTGTGAGAGCTTGGAAAGTAAAGCCGGGAATGGCGAAAAAACCCTGTATTTAAAAGGATTTTCGCCACACCGCCGGCTTCATTACAGACCCTATATACGCATCGGCATGACGACGTAGCTATAGTCCGCGTCATCGCCTCTTATGACCCCCGGACTGAGCTCGTCGCCAAAGCCGATCTCTATCGTGCTGCCCTCGGGCAAGACACCCAGAACGTCGGCCACGTAGCGGGCGTTGAAGCCGATCTCGAACTCATCACCGTCATATTCGATGCTGATATCCTCGTGAGCCTCGCCGAGATCCGGGTTGTTGGCGGCGATCTCGAGAGCCCCTCCGCGCAGCGAGAGTTTGATCCCGCGGGCCCTCTCACTCGACAGGATGGACACCCGCCTGACGGTCTGTAGCAGATCGTCACGCTGCGCCGTAATCACTTTGACGGTCTCTTTGGGCACCACCTGGTGGTAATCAGGAAAGTTGCCCTCCACCAGGCGCATGCTGAAAGTGCGCTCACCAAGCTCGGCCGTCACCGTGGTCTCGCTCACGGCAAGGCTCACGGTACCCGTCTCCTCCGGCAGTAGCTTCGCCAACTCTCCGAGCCCCTTCTTGGGCAAGATGACACCCTTGTCCGGACCCTGGCCCTTTACCTTGCGATCGACCATTGCCAAACGGTGGCCATCTGTGGCGACCAGACGCACCTGGCCCTTTTTGGTGCCCTTCTCGAGATAGACACCGGACAGGTTGGAACGCGTGTCATCCGCCGACACCGCGAAGATCGTCTTCCTGATGACCTCGGCCAGGTCTCCGGCATCAAGCTCGATCTTTGTCACCTTGGAGCCGTTCTGGCCGGCGGCCGGCATTCCCGGGTGCTCCTCAGGGTCTATACCGAGCAGTTTGAACTCGGAGCGTCCGTAGGAGACCTCGACCCACTGGTTGTCAGTCTTCTTGATGGTGACTGCCTCGCTGCCGGCCTCGCGCACGATCTCGAAAAGCTTGCGGGCCGATGTCGCCGCGCGGCCGGCTTTCTTGACCTCCGCCTCACAGGTTTGCAGCAGGCTCACCTCGAGGTCGGTCGCGGTCACCGAAAGCCTTCCCTCGTCGGCTTCGAGCAATATGTTGGTGAGAACAGTCATCGAGTGACGCTTGTCCACCACACCCTGGGTGTGGGCCAGGATCTGGAGGAAACGTTCTCGGTCTAAGGTGATCTCCATTATGTTCTCCTAACAGTAAGTACTTAGTAGATTCTCTTTCTCTTTATACTTGCGCAGTTCCGTGGATATCTATCACAAGTGTTTGATAAGTAAGATCTCGTGAAGCGTCCCACCGTGTGCGGCGAGAGTGCGCGCGGGTGCGTAATTTTAGGCCCTCGTGGCGCTTGGCCTCTTTTCGGTGCGTAGCCGCCACGATTGCGTATAGTTTATCCACAGCCGAGGCTACGCAGGAGGGTCTCGACGACGCCGCGGTAACGTTGGTCGTTTTCTATGCGCCGCTCCACGGTCCGGCAGGCGTGGATGACGGTTGAATGGTCGCGGCCCCCCATAAACTCCCCGATCGACGGGAAGGAAGCGCTGGCGCGGGTTCTCATCATGTACATGGCCAGCTGGCGCGCCCCGGCGACCTTGCGGGTGCGCCGCCGGGCCTTTAGTTCACCCGGCTTGAGACCGAAGTGAACGGTCACCCTCTGCTCGATATCCTCGAGCGAGGGGACAGAACTGGCGCCCGGTTTGAGGTTGTCGAGCAAGCCCTCGGCCAGCTCGGCCGTTATATTGCAGCGGTTGAGCGAGGCGTAGGCGCTGAGCCTGGTCAGCGCCCCCTCGAGATCGCGGATGTTGGTGTCGACCTTGGAGGCGATGAGCTGGGCCACCTCCATCGGCAGGTCGACGCCTTCCTCGCGCGCGCGTCGCTCGAGGATGGCCACCCTGGTCTCGGTGTCGGGTGCCTGCATGTCGGCGACAAGACCCCAACCGAAGCGGTTGCAAAGCCGCTCCTCCACGCCACGGATCTCGTTGGGGAACTTGTCCGAGGTCAGCACTATCTGGCGGCCCGCCTGGTAAAGGGAGTTGAAGATGTGGAAGAACTCCTCCTGGGTGCGCTCGCGGCCGGCCAGGAACTGGACGTCGTCAAGGATGAGGCAGTCCACCCGGCGCACACGGTTCTTGAACTCCTGGGCTTTGTTGCGGGCGATGGCGTCGATGAGCTTGTTGGTGAAGGCATCGGCGGTCAGGAAGAGCACCCGGCTTGACGGCGATGCATCGATGACGGCCCGCCCGATGGCGTTGACGAGATGGGTTTTACCTAGCCCGACGCCGCCGAAGACAAAGAAGGGGTTGTAAAGCGCGCCCGGCTGCTTGGCCACGGCCATCGCGGCCGCGTGCGCGAACTGGTTGTTGGGCCCGACAACGAAGCTTTCGAAGTCGTAGCGGTCCACGAGACCGCCGGCGCCGGGGGCCAGGCGGCTGGTGACCGACGGCTTGCGACGGGTAGCCGTGGGGCCGCTGCGTGGGCCGGCGGCGGGCAGCTCGCCGGGGCCACGCCAAAACAACTCGCCTTGAGAGCGGGGGCGGGCGGCGAACAGCTCGCCTTGAGCTCCGCTTCCGGCCCAGTCAAGCTTGAGGCGCATTGGCCGGCCGCTGGCCTCGGCCCAGGCCCGCGTCAGTTCTTCGAGGTAGTTCTCCTCGACCCAGGAGGCGAACATGCGGTTGGGAACGGCCAGTTCGAGTACTCCGTCGGCGGCCGCTAGGGGCGAAAGCGGTTTTATCCAGCTTTCGAACTCATCAGCGTCGAGCCTGTGGCGAAGTGGCGTAAGTGCTTGTCGCCACAGGCTTTTTATATTCTCGGAAGAGATCGTTTCCACTTTTCGGGGGCTACTTCCCCACAGGGTTATCCACAGGTGTGGATACGCGAAACGCGAACCGGTCAACGTTACGCGCTACCTAACCCCGCAGGCAGCCCAGTGGCTCGCCGTATTGCTTGCCCGGTGACCTTTCAAGACCGCGCTGTGTAAAGAATGTGTATAAGTGGCAGAAACCCGGATACTTGCACGCGAAGCGGAGACTTGTTTTTTAGGAAGGGCTAGCGCGCAGGCAAACTTTGAAACGGTCGAAGGCAAGCTCACGGGAACTGTTCGCCGAGGCGCGCCGCTGGATCCCCGGCGGCGTCAACTCACCGGTACGGGCCTGGTCGGCAATGGGGCTCGAACCGCGTTTCGTCGCCGCGGCCGACGGTTCTCGCATATGGGACGTCGAGGGCCGCGAGTACATAGACTACGTCGGTTCTTGGGGTCCGCTCCTGCTCGGGCATCGTGACCCGGCCGTCGTCGAGGCCGTCGTCGAGGCGGCACGCCGCGGTATGAGTTTCGGCGCCGCCACGGCGGGCGAGGTCGAACTGGCGCGCCGGCTCTGCGAGCGCTTCGTGTCGTTGGAAAGGCTGCGCCTGGTCAATAGCGGCACCGAAGCGACCATGAGCGCGCTAAGGCTGGCGCGTGCGGCAACCGGCCGTAGCTCCATCATAAAGTTCGCCGGTTGCTACCACGGTCACAGCGACGGCTTGCTGGTCGCGGCCGGCTCGGGTGCTTCGACCTTCGGTGTGCCCGACAGCCCCGGTGTCCCGGACGGCTATGCCGGGCTCACACGCGTGGCCGAGTTCAACGACGCCGCTTCGGTAGACAGGCTCTGCGACCAGGAGGTTGCCGCCATCATCGTCGAGCCGGTGGCGGCCAACATGGGCGTGGTAGCGCCCGAGCCGGACTTCCTGGCCCGTATTCGCGCGATAGCCGACGAGCGCGGCGCTCTTCTCATATTCGACGAGGTCGTTACCGGACTGCGCTTGGGGCCGGGCGGGTACCAGGACATAGCCGGCACGAGGCCGGACCTGACATGCCTCGGAAAGATCATAGGCGGCGGTCTGCCGGTGGGCGCCTACGGCGGCAGGGCCGCGCTCATGGAACAGGTGGCTCCGGCCGGGCCGGTCTACCAAGCCGGCACGCTCTCGGGCAACCCCCTGGCGGTTGCCGCCGGCCTTGCCACGCTCGACCGGCTCGACGCCACCCGGCCCTGGGACCAGCTCGAGGACAAGGCCGCCCGCCTCGGCGCCGGCATCAGAGAGGCGCTAGGCCGGCGCAAGGCCTGCCTGCAGCGGGTGGGCAGCATGTTGACGGTCTTCTTCGGGCCCGGGCGCGTGCGTACTTGGGCCGACGCCGAAGGAGCCGACCGCACGCGCTTCGCGGCCTTCTTCGCCGCGCTCATCGAGCGCGGGGTGTGGATACCGCCGTCGCAGTTCGAGTCGTGGTTCGTCTCGGCGGCGCACAGCGACGAAGACATCGAACGTACCGTTGAGGCGGTCAGTGCGGCGCTCGAGGCCAGCGACCGGTGAACAGGTCGTGAGCGACACTAAGCCCAAGGCAGGGGCGGCCCAAGCGTTGGCGCTGGCTTGGAGTCTCGGTTGGCCGATAACGGCCGGCCTCCTGGCCGGTGCCTGGCTCGACACGCGGCTGGGCACCGCGCCGTGGCTCGCGCTCGCGCTGACCATGGCCGCTATGGTGATGGTCGTCATGCGCATCATTTCCTCACTGGAGCGCGAGCGCGAAGGGCGGTGAGGACCCGGCTTGTCGAACCGGCCCGCGTCGGTCGCAGCTGCGCCCTCCTGGTCGCCGCCGCCGTGACGGCCTCGGCCCTTAGCGGCCTCGGCAGCCCCGTGAGCCTGCTCGCGGGCGGGGCCTTCATGCTGGCCGACTTTCACTTGATTCGTATCCTTGTTTCGAGGCTTATCAGGCCCGGAGCGGGACGGGCCCTGGCCTTTGGCGGGCTCGCGCTCAAGTTCCTACTGGTACTCGCGTTAGTCGTAGCCGTCTTTTACCAGTGGCCGGTCGAGCCGCTTTCCTTTGCGGTCGGTGCCTCGATGCTGCTGGTCGCGGCCGTCCTGGACGCGGTCTGGTTAGGCACTCCGACAGAAACCGTCGAGACGTGAACAGATGACGCATCCGATATTTTGGGTAGAGATCATCCCGGGCATCGACCAGCTGCCGGGCCACACCGTGCAAGCCACGCTCGTCATCGTCGTGCTGGTGGTGTTCGCGCTGCTGGCCAGGCGCCAACTTGTCGCGGCCGCGGCGGCCGGTACGGCCATGGTGCCCGACGACCGGCTCACGCTGCGCAACATGGCCGAGCTGTTCGTCGGCGGCGTGGCAAGCCTCACCGAGGGCGTGCTCGGCAAGGCCGGCTACCGCTACGTCCCGCTCTTCGGCAGTTTTTTCATCTTCATCCTGATCGCCAACCTCATGGGCCTGGTGCCGGGCTTCTCGCCGCCCACGAGCAACTTCAACATCACCTTCGGGCTCGGCGTGGCGTCCTTTCTCACCTACAACGCCATCGGGATCCGCGCGCAGGGATTGGTCAACTATCTCAAACACTTCGTGGGCCCGATATGGTGGCTCGGTGTCCTGATGGTGCCCTTGGAGTTGATCGACAACTTGGTGCGCCCGCTCTCGCTGTCGCTACGACTGTTCGGCAACATGATGGGCGACCACCTCGTGCTCGAGATCTTTACCGACCTGACCAAGCTCGTGGTCCCGGTACTTTTCTATTTTCTGGGAGCTTTCGTATCACTCATACAGGCATTCGTGTTCACGCTGCTGAGCGTCATCTATGTGAGCCTCGCCGTGGGTCACGCCGAGGAACATCACTGAGGACCGCCAGGGCAGACGTTGACACGAAACAGGGTCCCGACCGCCGCCGTGGAGATGAGGACAGAGGAGAGGGAGATGCGGAAAGGAGCGGGGCTCAAAAGCAAGGAGGAAATCTAACAATGAGAACGATCAAGAAACTAGCCTATGCGATGTTCGCCGCCGCCGTTGCGGTTGTGGCATCACCCGCGGCTGCTTTGGCCGCCGAGGGCGGCTCGGACCAGGGCGGGCTGATCGCCATTGGTGCCGGCATCGCTATCGGCGGTGCTGCCATCGGTGCCGGTCTCGGACAGGGGCGCGCGGTCGGTCATGCGATGGAATCGATCGGGCGCAACCCGAACGCGGCCGATCGCATACAGACCCCGATGATCATCGGTATCGCCTTTATGGAGGCGCTGGCGATCTACGCGCTCGTGATCGCGTTCTTTCTGCAGGGTAAGATCTAGCGGGCGGTCTCAGTCGCCCGCTGCGGCGACTATGTCGGCCTTGGTAACGAGGGCCTCGACGCGTCCGGCCTGTCCGACGATGGTGGCCAGGCGCTCGAGGCCTTCGTCTTCCTGGCGGTCGACGATCACCACGATAAGGGCGATCTGGCCACCGGCGGCCCGCACGGCCTCGGCTGCCTCTATGGTCGAGCCGCCGGTGGTGACGACGTCCTCGACCAGCGCCGCCGGCTTTGCAGGGTCGAAGCGGCCGTCGAGCTTGACGGCCGTGCCGTGGTCCTTGGTCTGGCGGCGCACGAAGAAGCCGTCGAGCTCATAGGAGCGGCGGTTGGCCTCGACCAGGGCCGCCGTTATCAGGGGCACCGCACCGACGGCCATTCCTCCCACGCTGTGGAGCCCAGCCTCTTCGATGCGGTCGACAAGAAGACGGCCGATGAGGGCCGAGCCCTTGGGCGTCATCACGGTCTGCTTGACGTCTACGTAGAAATCGCTCGTGCGGCCCGAGGCCAGCCGGAACTCGCCCTTCCTATAGGAGAGCCGGGCTAGCAGCCCCGCGAGTTCGGCCGAGGTCGGCGACATCGCCGTCCGTCTTAGCCGATACCGGGAGATAGAAGAATCTCGGGTCGAGTCCGGCAAGGCGGTGCAGGCGGGCCCACTGGTTGGCCTCGGCAATGGCGATGGCCAAATCGAGTATGGCCAGGTCGTCGAAGCCCAGGGCGCGCACGCGCTCGATGAGTTCGTCGGTCGTGCGATAGGCGTAACGGGTGCCTACAAAGATCAACTCATCTAGGGGATCAGCAGGACGGGGATGAAAGCCCTCGGCCTCATCGAGTGAGTCCGGCAGCGCCGCTTCTACACCGGCGTGCACGCGGGCCAGGGTCTCGCGGTCGAGAGAGGAGCCGTCGTCGCGTTCCTCGAAGCCGAGGCGCAAGACCTCGACGATGTGGGGGCGGGCCGAGAGCGGGGCCAGGGCCTCGCGGGCAGCCGTCCCGAGGCTCGACTCGGCGTAGACATCGAGCGTGGCCGCGGTCTCCTCGAAGCCGGCGTCAAAAGGCCGGGCGCCGAGGTCCATGCGTCCCATCAGGCGGCTGCCGACCCATACACCGAACTTTCTGAGCGGTTCCAGGCGGCGAAGGCCACGCGGTATGGCCTCGGGGTCGACGTCGAGTATGTCGGCGACCCGGTTGATGAAGTGAAAGGCCGAAATGACGAGCGCGTAAGCGAGAGCAGCATCGCCGCTCGCCGTTCTTAACGGCTCGAGATCAGCGGGTCCTAGACGCGCCGGCGCCTCGAAGCTCTTGCGTGCCAGGGCGACCAGCGCAGCTTCGAGCTCGGTGGGACCGTCGGCGCGGCCTTCGATGAGCTTGGCCACCCGGTCGGACTGGCCTCCTGCAGCCTGCAGGAAGGACTCATGTCCGTCTATTCAATAATCGCACTCGTTGAAGCGCGAGACGGCCACGGCCGCGGTCTCACGCATGGCGCGCGGCTCCCGGCCCATCCACATGGCAAGCTCCCAGCGCCGTATCATCCGGCGCATGGACGCGGGCCGTAGGCTGAACAGCTGAACGATCTTGGCGACGAGGTTCTCGGCGCCGCCGACCTCGGCCATGTAGCCGTAGACGTCGGCGGCCTCGCCGCTGGCGCGCCGGGGACTTACTGTCGAGATACGAGCCACGTCCCGAGCCTAGCTCCGCGGCCGGGGGCAAGGCAAGGAAGCGGCCCGGTGGTTACTGGCAGGCGCAGGCGGCGCCGTTGGTGTCGCTGTTGGTCCCGTCCGGGCAGACGGTGTTGCTCCAGATGGTTCCGGCGGTGTTGGCGCCACAGAAATAAGCGTCGTACAGGTTGGCGTCGGTGAAATTGGTCGCTCGCAGGTCTGCACCGGTCAACGTCGCCTCAGCAAGCGTGGCACCGCTAAGGTCAGCGCTCATCAGGCCGGCGCCGCTCATCGACGCGCCGGTGAGGTTAGCGTAGGTCATGTCGGTATCGCGCAGGTCTGCGGTCAGCACGGCCCCCGATAGGTCCGCATCGTTAAGTGTCGCCCCCCTCATGAAAGCGCCTGTGAACTGTGCGTCCGTCAGGTCCGCGCCCGTCAGGACCGCGGAGTTCATATCGGAATTAAGAAAGTTCGCGTACTGGGCGCTCACGTTGCTTAGGTCGGCCTGCGTGAGCTCGGTGTTGGAGAGGTCGGCACCCGTAAGCGTTGCGCCTGTCAGATTTGCCCATTTGAGGGTTGCATTTGTGAGGGTTGCATTTGTGAGGGTCGCATTAGAGAGGTCCACTCCGACAAGCGTTGCGTTGCTCAAGACAGCGTCCGTGAGATCGTAACCCGTGAGGTTGGCATAATCGAGGTCGTAACCTGGGGCCTCGAGGTTTGCCAGGTTCGGTTGCTCGTTGAGCAGGCGGTGCGCTAACTCACGGTCTGCCAAGCACCCGGCGTCGCATGGACCGCCCGCTACACAGCCGACAATGATTCCTGCCTGCTCGTTTATCTCGGTCTTGATGCTATCTAAGTCGCCAGTGCTGGGGCAGTTACCGTCAGCCTTGTCCTCGAGCTTGGCCCATTTACCGGCCAGCTTGGTGTCGCACTTGCTATAGTCGGGAGTACCGCCCTTCTTTTTTGCCTTGGACTGGGCCTTTAAGAGACAACCCGAATACTTGGCCGCTTCCTTGAGCTTCCCGGCTTCGCATTTGACCGCGGCCTTGTCCGCAGCGGGACCGGCCAAGACCGGACTTGCGGGCAGACCGATAACAATGAGGGTAACAATCGTGTTGAGTGTGAGTTGTTTCATCGGCTCCTCCACCACTTCATCGACAACCAGCACCACAATTGCCAGCACTTGGCAGGAGCACGACCTGACAATCAACAGCTGGTCGCAGACGCCGGTACAGTCTTTCCTGTTGAGCATGGTCTACGGGGATGCGTTGCAGTTCGCCGGTAGTGAGAGTGCGGTCAACTGTGTGGGTGGAGACGAGTGGGACATCGTCGTATCCCATGACTGCGATGATGGCGTCTGTAACAGCGGCGCGGGCCCGGGCGGCTCGTGCGGTGACCCGACCAACGACGGTCTTGTCACCGAGGCCGACGCGTTGGCGGCACTTCTGTCTGCCGTGGGAATCACGAGTGACTGCCCGCTTGCGACCTGTGATGTTAATAACGACGGTAACGCTACCGCCATTGATGCGCTCATGCTCCTCAATTACGCCGTCGGCGTAGATGAGGACCTGGACTGTTCGAGCGGGGAAGCCAGTCCGACCCAGTTCTATGTATCGCCAACAGTGGTCATAGCCGGGTTGTCGGTGGGTGGGGTCGCCTCGGCGACAGGCGGCAGCCCGGACGTATTACTGCCCTTCGAGCTTGTCACCTGCAGAGTGTCTAGCTTGGGAGATTCCGGGGTGGTCCTTGCCGACGCAGAACTTCGGCTCGACGGCGTTATATCGTCGTTCTCGCAGCTTGCAGAAGAGCTGCCGTAGCTGGCGGCCTCAGGCTGCGAGAAAGGTCTCCAGAACGGCCATGAACTCGTCGAAGCGGTCGTGGTGCACCCAGTGGGCCGCACCCTCGACCTCGGCGTAGCTATAGTCACTGAAGTGCTCGGCGCGTCCGTCGGTCTCGGGGTTGGAGGCCCATGACTCGCTGCCGCGCACCAGCAGCGCCGGGCAGCCGACACGCGACCACAGCCTGGTGACGGCCTCGTAGTCGTACTTTTGCGGGCCCCAGGCGCGCACGTAGTTGTCGAACTTCCACACGTAGGTCCCGGCCTCGGTCCGCATGGTTCCGTGGACCGTGAGATGTTCGGCCATTTCCTTGGAAAGGTGCGGGTTGGCCTCCAGCATGCGCCCGGCCGCCTCCTCGAGCGTCGAGTACTGGCGCGGCATGCGTGAGGCCATGCTCTGCATCTCCTCTATCCAGTTCGTCATGCGTTTATCGACCGGGTCGTCGTTGAGAAGCTCGGGGGGCGGGCCGAGCCCCTCGATGGCCGCGACCTTGCTCACCGTTTCGGGGAAGATCCCGGCGTAATGCAGCACCACGGCGCCCCCCAGGGAGTGGCCGAGCAGCGTGACCGGTGTCTTGCCGATGTGGCCGAGCAGTTGGGTCAGGTCGAGGACGTACTCGGACATCGCATAGGTGCTGCCCACGGACCAGGCCGAGTCGCCGTGGCCCCTGAGGTCGGGAGCCACCACGTGGAAGTCCTTTACCAGACGGCCGGCCACCGCATCCCAGTTGCGGGCGTGGTCGCGTGCACCGTGAACCAACACCATGAGCGGCTTGTCGTCTGAGCCGTAGTCGACGTAGTTGAGCCGTAGCCGTTGGCTGAAAAACGTGTGTGAGGTCGGCCCCGAGCCGCCCGAGAAGAACGCCACGGCTCAGTCCTTGAGGAGGTTGCGCGCGATAACGACGCGCTGGATCTGCGAGGTGCCTTCGTAGATCTGCACCAGTTTGATATCTCGCATGAGCTTCTCGACCGGATACTCCTTCATGTAACCGTAACCGCCGAAGATCTGCACGGCGTTGGTCGCTATCTGCATCGTGCGGTCGGCCGTAAAGGCCTTGGCGTAGCTCGAGACGATGGGCGAGCGTTCCCCCTGGTCGATCAGCCAGCCGGCCTTGTAGGTCAGTAGCTTCATCGCCTCCAGGTCTATGGCCATGTCGGCCAGCATGAACTGCACGGCTTGAAACTCCGCTATGGCCTGCCCGAACTGTTTGCGCTCGAGCGCGTAGCGCCGGCACTCGTCGAGCGCGCGGGCGCTTATGCCGCAGCCTATAGCGCCTATCTGGGGGCGCGAGCGGTCAAAGGTCTCCATGGCGATCTTGAAGCCCGTGCCTTCCTCGCCCACCAGCGCCGTTCGTGGGACACGTACGCCGTCGAGCGCCAGCTCGGCCGTGTCGGAGGCGCGCTGGCCCATCTTGCCTTTCATCTTGGTGCGGGTCAGCCCGGCCGCGTCCCCTTCGACAACGAAACAAGAGATCCCCTTGTGGCGCATGCTCTTGTCGCGCGTGGCGAAGACGATGATCCAATCGGCAACCGTGCCGTTGGTGATGAAGTGCTTGGTGCCGTTCAAGACATAGCCGTCGCCGTCCTCTTGGTATGTGGTGGACAGGCTGGCCGCGTCCGAGCCCGAGCCCGGCTCAGAGATGGCATAGGCCGAGTAACGGCACTTTTCGGTAAGCCGGCCGAGATACTCGCTTTTTTGCTCCCCGGTCCCCGCGATCAGAAGCGGCGTGGCGCCCAACCCGTTGGCGGCCACGATGGTGGCCATGCCCGCGCAGCCGTAGTTGAGTTCTTCTAGGACGAGGATGGAGTCGAGGTTGCCGAGCCCTATGCCGCCGTACTCGACCGGAACTTCGAGGTTCATCAGACCGACCTCGAAGGCCTTTTCCATGACCTCGTGGGGAAACTCCTCGGCCTCATCGTAACGGGCGGCCACCGGGATGATCTCGTTACGGGCGAAGTCAGAGGCGGTTGCTTTGAGCTGTTTTTGTTCTTCGGTCAGGTCGAAGCCGAGCATTGTGGTGACGCCTCCGGTCGCGCGAAACGCACACTAGAGCCCAAACGCTGCTTTCGAGCCAATGTGGCGGCGGGCCGGGCTAGCGTCGGCTCAGGCGCCCTGATTAGAAGGCGACCAAGGCAGGCTGGCCATCGTGATAGATCTTTACACCTGGACCACTCCCAACGGGCGCAAGGCCTCGATCATGCTCGAGGAGTGCGGGCTGGAATACACGGTAAAGCCGGTCAATATCGGCGAAGGCGAGCAGTTCAGCGACGCCTTCCGCGCCATCTCTCCCAACACGAGGATACCGGCCATCGTCGACCACGACGCCGGCGGCGGGCCGGTAGCGCTCATGGAATCGGGCGCCATCCTGATCTACCTGGCCGACAAGACCGGGCTTTTCCTGCCGACCTCAGAACCCGACCGTTCGGGTACCATACAGTGGCTCATGTGGCAGATGGCCAACATCGGCCCGATGATCGGGCAGGCCGGCCATTTCCTCATGCGCGAGGAGCAGATCCCCTATGCGGTCGACCGCTACGTCGATGAGACCGTCCGCTTGCTCGGCATACTCGACCGCCAGCTCGACGGCCGCGACTATATGGCCGGCGACTATTCGATAGCCGACATGGCCACCTATCCCTGGATAACCGCCGCGCGCGAGCCGCTGACGGGCTTTCGTCCCGAGATCGGCGAGCTGGCACGCCTTGCCGCTTGGACCGAGCGCATGGCCGCGAGGCCGGCCGTGGCAGCGGGCATGAAGGTTCCCGAGGTCGAGCAAGCGTAGTGATAAACAACCTGGGACTCTTCCTCACCAAGCGCGCTCATCTGAGCCCCGATCTAGAAGGTCTCGTGGCCACGGGCTCGGGCATGCGACCGAGCTTCGCCGAGCTTAACCGTCGTTCGAACCGCACGGCCAACATGCTGACAGCTCTCGGCACCGGCAAGGGCGACCGCGTGGCCCTGTTGCTGATGAACGATGTCGAGTTCGTCGAGAGCTTCTTTGCCATCGCAAAGATAGGCGCTGTCGTGGTGCCGCTCAATTGGCGGTTGGTGGCTGACGAACTGGCCTTCATCCTGGACGACTCGGGGGCATCGACGCTCATATTCGGCTGCGAGTTCGCCGGGGTGGCCGCCGACCTCGGGGCGCGCGGCGAGCAGTGCCGGGGGATAGAGAACTGGCTGGTGGCCGGCGACGCCGAGGGCGGCGACGGTGTTCTTTCCTACAAAGCTCTCCACGAGGCCGCCTCAGACGCCGAGCCCGAGCCGGGCGCCTGTGACGGCGACGATCTTTACATAATGTACACCTCGGGGACGACGGGTCTCCCGAAGGGCGCCGTGCACACGCACGATTCAGCGATCTGGGCCTGCATAACCATCAACGCCACGGCCGACAGCCACTACGCCGACCGCTATCTGGTCGCGCTGCCGCTCTTTCATGTCGGCGCGCTCACGCCGTTGGTCGCCAACGTCTACGGCGGGGCCACCAGCGTTCTCATGTACCAGTTCGACCCGGTCAGGGTCTGGGAGATCGTCGAGGAGGAACGGCTCACCTCGATGCTGGCTGTGCCCGCGATGCTCAACTTCATGTTGCAGGCCGGCGGCCATGAGACGATCGACCGCTCACGGCTGCGTTGGGTGATGAGCGGGGCCGCGCCGGTTCCCGTCACCCTGATTGAGGCCTATGCGGCCTTGGGCATGGAGGTGCACCAGGTCTACGGGCTGACCGAGACCTGCGGCCCGGCCTGCGTGATAAGCGCCGCGGACGCCATCCGTAAGGCCGGCTCCACCGGCAAGCCTTTCTTTCATACCGAGGTAGGTATCGTAGACGAGGCCGGTCGCAGGCTTGCGGCCGGACAGATGGGCGAGGTCATCATAAGCGGCCGCCATCTGATGAAAGGCTACTGGAACCGTCCCGACGCAACGGCCGAGGCTCTTCGCGACGGTTGGCTCTACAGCGGGGATCTTGCCTCGATGGACGAGGATGGCTTTGTCTACATACAGGACCGCAAGAAGGACATGATCATCTCGGGCGGTGAGAACGTCTACCCGGCCGAGGTCGAGAACGTCATCCTGTCCCACCCCGAAGTGCGCGATGTCGCCGTCATCGGCCTGTCCAGCCCGAAGTGGGGCGAGTCTCCGCTGGCCGTCGTGGTGCCGGGCACCGAGGGTCTCGCGCCCGAATCCGTCATCGAGCACTGCCGCGACCGCCTGGCGCGATTCAAAACCCCGCGCGCCGTCGAATTCGTCGATGAGATCCCGCGCAACCCCGCCGGCAAGATATTGAAACGCGTCCTGCGCGAACGCTTCCCGGGACCCGCGGCCGAATAGGCGGCGGTCCGCCTAGACGCGCAGCATGTCCAGCGGGGTCATCCCTTCGGGGAGCGCCGGTCGCTTTACCAGTTCCTCGGGCGGCTCGCCCGCCTTGAAGCGGGCCGTGAGTTGGTCGGGATCGAAGATCACCCCTATGGGATTTTCGGCGAAGGCCCCGCTTTCCATGAAACTCCGGGCCTGGTCGGCAGAGGCGAAGTTGTC
>CAYXZP010000036.1:15547-19991 GCA_964469485.1 uncultured Myxococcales bacterium
GCGCCCCCCGCCCACGAGGCGGTCGTGCTCCGCGGCCGCCTCTTCCGTGCGGTGCGCGTGGGCAGCAACCGACGCGGCGATCGAGTCCAGGAACGCCGACGCGTCGACCGAGTTGCCGTCGGGGTCGTGGTAATACATCGAGGTCGTCGGTCCGTGGTTGATGCACCAGTAGGGGTTGAGTCCCAGGCCGCGCAATCGTTCGTAGGTGTGCAAGAGGTCGGCCAGGCCGGCGTAGGTGAATGCTATGTGGTCGGTGCCCACCGCCATCGGCGGGGCCTCGGGAAGTCCGGGAACGCAGGCGATGGCTATGCGGTGGTGTTCCCCGTCGAAGCTCAGAAAGGCCAGACTGTCATCACGGTGGACCAGGTCGGCCTCGAGCACGGCCAGGTACCACTCGATCATCTCCTGGTAGCGGTCGGAAGTGCGGCGGACCACGTGTGCCAGGTATGCCGGTCTTATGCGCTTGGGCATGACCGGTCTCAGTTGCCGCCGAAGAACACGCGGCGGGCGTTCCCGTAAAGGTAGTTCTCGAGCACGCCGGGGCGAAGCTCCAGGGCGGCGGCGGCCTCCAGACAGCGGCCGACCTCGATGGCCGGGTGGTCGGAGGCGAAGATGACCTTGTCCTTGCCTCTCGTGTTCATGAAGTGGACAAAGTCGGGCGGCAGGTACTTCGGCAGGTAGGCCGAGGTCATCAGATGAAGACCCGCGTATTTGAGCATGAGACGCACGGCGACCTTCCACCAGGGGTCGGCACCGTGAGCCATGCAAAGGACCAGCTCGGGGAAGTCCAGGCAGACCCGGTCCAGGTGCAGCGGGTCCTGGCAGGCCGCCGGTACGGGCGGCCCCGGTATGCCGGTGTTGACGGTGAGCGGCAGGGCCAGCTCGCAGCAGGCCGAGTAGATCGGGTAGTAGAGCGCCTCGGTCGGTACCAGCCCTGACTCGAACGGGATAACGCGGGCAAGCACGGCCGGATGGTCGGCCACAAGGGCACGCAGCTCACGGGCGGCGCGGGCGCCCCGGCGCGGGTCGAGGTGAAGCCCCAGGGCGAAGCGGTCGGGGTGTTTGTCGACGAATGAAAGAACGTGGGCCGAAGGGGCGCCCGCCTCGGTGGTGACGATGGCCCGCTCTATGCCGGCCGCATCGAACAGCTCGATGGTCTCCCCGATCGTGTAGTCGCGGTACAAACGCTCGTCGGCAGCGAAGACCTCGCGGCGCGCCTCGACGAGATAGTCGGGCGCACCGTACTCGCCCATGTTGACGTTGAACCAGCAGTCTATTGCGGGGGGGCGCTCGCTCACCCTACCAGTTTTCTGAGAAGAACTGACGCATCCAGCGCCGGTACTGGCCAAACTCGCCGTCACCGTCGCAGAGCATGGGGCGGTCGAAGTACTTCTTGTTCTCCCAGATGACGATGTCCTGGGCCATCTGGTGCTCGAGGTCCTTGATGATGGCGCGTCCGACGCCGCGTGCCGCATCCGCGCCGCCCGAAGTGTTGACGCTATAGGCGAAGCTCACGTCCGTGTACTCGTCGTCGATGGGCGTGGCGGTATTGACCATCAGGGTGTCAACGGCACCGGTGACATCCACCGTCTGAAAACCCGGCCCGTAATCGGTGGTGTCGATACCCCCGGTGAACTCCCCCTGCCCCGAGCCCATCTTCATGCGTGAGCGGCAGCGCAGCAGGTGGCCGTCCACCTCGACATCGGTCTCGGGCGCAGTATGGGTGCCGTGCACGTACAGAAAATGAATGCGGTCGACCGCGTTCTCGTTCATGTCGAGCCAGCGACTTTTGACCTTCCAGCGCCGTATCTCGTAGTCGGTCCACTCATCCGAGCCGTATTGCTCGAGGTCGGGTAGCTGGTAGGCCGGCGGCTCACCGGTGGCGTGGTGCCAGACCATTACCAGACCGTTCTTCTCGCTTATATCCCACACGTGCATCCTCGCCTTCGGAGGGCGGCGCTTGGCGTAGGGGACCTCCACCAGCTCGCCGTCGGCACCCCAGAGCCAGTGATGGAAGGGGCAACGGATAGCGCTTCCCTCCAGGCATCCTCCGTGGCCGAGGTGGGCGCCCAGGTGCTGGCAGAAAGCGTCCATCATATGGGCCTGTCCCTCTTCGTCGCGGTAAAGGACCAACTCGCGGCCGAGCAGGTGGAGCGGCTTGATCTCGCCCCTGGCCAGCTCCCGGCTGTAAGCCACCCGAAACCAACCGTTGGGGTTGGCGGGAAAGGGAAAACGCTCGGAGGCTTGCTTCTCTTCCATCGGTCAGCTCACTGGCGCGGCAGCCCGAGAACGCGCTGGGCGATGATGTTTTTCTGTATCTCGGAAGTGCCGGCGTAGATCGTGGCCGCGCGCGACCACAGCAGTTCGTAGGCCCAGTAGCCGCCCTCGACGGCCAAGGGGTCCTTGCCGGGCACCAGGCCGCGCTCGCCCAGCAGCCAGGCAGCCGTGTCTTTGACGCGCTGGTCGAGCTCGCTCCAGAACAGCTTCATCGTCGAGCCTTCGGGACCCGGCACACCGGTGGCCTCCATGGCGCTGGCGTTCCGGTAAGCGGTCATCTTGAGGATCATCACGGCCGTGGCGTGTTCCATCAGCCGTTGCCTTACCACCGGGTCGTCGGCGGCCATCCCTTTGCCGCGCGGCGTGACCTTGGCCAGCTCAATGAGGGCCTCGATGTCGCGGCCCAGCCGCGCGTGTTGCGAGGAAGAGCCGCGTTCGTGAGAGAGCACGGTCGTTACCACGTTCCAACCGCCGTTGAGCTCGCCGACGAGGTTGGCCGCCGGCACTCTCACTTCGTCGAAGAAGACCTCGTTGAACCACGCGTGTCCGGTCATTTCCTTTAGCGGCCTGATGGTAATGCCCGCGCTTGCCATGTCACAGAGCAGGAAGCTCAGGCCGCGGTGTTTGGGGGCCTCCGTGTCGGTTCGCACCACCAGGATGCACCACTGCGAATGGCGCGCGAAGCTTGTCCATATCTTCTGTCCGGTGACAACGATCTCGTCGCCGTCGACGACGCCGCGGGTTCTTAGTGAGGCAAGGTCGGAGCCGGCGTTGGGCTCGGAAAAACCCTGGCACCAGACCTCCTCTCCGGTGAGTATGGGCTCCAGGTAACGTTTCTTCTGCTGCTCGGTGCCGCAGGCGATAAGGGCCGGCCCCACCAGTGAAGGGCCCACCGAGATGCTTATCATGTCGGGGGCGCGCGCGGCCGCGTATTCCTCGTGGAAGATCATGTTCTCGATTATTCCGATTTCGCGGCCGCCGTAGGCGCGTGGCCAATCGAGTCCCGCCCAGCCGCCCTCGTAGAGCCGGCATTGCCAGGCTTTGACGAAGGCCACGCGCTCGTCGATGGTCTCGGGCTCGCTGAAGGCCGCCGTACCCCAGCCCTCGGGCAGGTTGGCCGAGAGCCAATCGCGCACCTGGGTGCGAAAGGCGGCCTGTTCGGGGCTGTCCCTCAGGTCCATGACGGTTCCTTCGCGGCGGCGGTCCCCTGCTCGGGTCTCAACCAGAACAGGGCCGCCAAAGCCGTGAGATTCAACAGTAGGAACGTCCCCAAGGCCAGACGGTAATCGCCGAGCCGGTCATGGACGGCGCCCGCGAATATGGGTCCGAGCACGCCGCCGGGGAGGAGCGCGACCATGAGGGCGCCGTATATGCGAGCCATATGCTCGACGCCGAACGCGTAGACCACGGCCATCGGAAGGGTGACGTTCTGGGCGGCGGTGGCGAAGCCGTGGGCGACGAGGAAGGCACCGAGGGTCGCCGGGTGGCCGGCCAGGAGCAGTAGCGCCGAGGCTAGGGTGACGAGGACGAAGTTGGCCACCAGCACCCTCTTCGCATCGAATCGGTCGGCCACTGCGCCGCCCACGAGTTTGGCCGCTATGCCGAGCGCTATGACAAAGCTGAGGCCGGCCGCCGCCCGCGCTTCCGAGATGCCGAGGTCGGTCAAGAAGGCCACCAAATGGACGTTCACGGCGATGTAATAGAAGTAGAAGGTGAACAGCAGGAAGCTGAGCAACCAGAAACTGCGGGTGCGAAGGGCGGCGGGGAGGTCGAGATCGCAGGCGCGAGTGGGCGCGGGTGGAGCTTGGCTAGCCTCGCCGCTCGCTGGCTCCCGGCTCGACCGGTCACGCACGGCGAACAGGGCGAAGGGCAGGATGACCGCCGCCGTCCCTATGCCGACCCAGGTGATGGCAAAGCGCCAGTCGTAACGGCTGGCCATGGCCTCGGATGCCATCGGGACAAGGGCGCCACCGACGTTCGAGCCCACGAACACCAGTGCCAGTGCCATGCCGCGGCGCCGGGTGGCCCAGCGCGAGGCCACCGCTCCGGTCACCACGTCGCCGAGCCCGCTAAGGGCCAGTCCGAAGCCGGCCATGAGTAGCATCAGGTGCCAGAGCTCGGTGACCAGGCTCACCGAGCCGAGACTTAGAGCGAGCAGGACTGCCGA
>CAYXZP010000036.1:20001-20217 GCA_964469485.1 uncultured Myxococcales bacterium
ACGCGAGCCGATGCGTTCGGCCAGGGTGCCGGCAAGCGGTGAGCCGAGGGCCATGGCGATCAGCATCGGAGAGGCCGCGGCCGCAAAGGCCGCGCGCGACCACTCGAAGTCGGCGACTATGTGTTTGAGCAGCGGCGAGAAGGCGTAACCGGTGCCAATCCCCATCTGGCAGACGAAGCAACCGATGAGGACGGTAACCGCGCGCGGCATGAAGAG
>CAYXZP010000037.1:0-9948 GCA_964469485.1 uncultured Myxococcales bacterium
GATCACGCTCACCTCCCCTCTGTAATCCGAGTCTATGGTTCCGGGAGCGTTCAAGACGCTCAATCCGTGCTCGAGCGCGAGACCGCTACGGGGCCTGACCTGGCCCTCGTAACCCCGAGGTATCGAGAGCGCAAACCCGCAAGGCACAAGCACGCGCGTGCCGGGTTCGAGCACCAATGGTTCGTCGATAGCGGCCGGCAGGTCCATGCCCGCGGCCCCCTCGGTCATATAGCGGGGTAGTGGATGTTCGGGTCCGCGAAGTCTCTTTACGGTGACTTTCGGGCCCTTGGTGCTCACAATCGATCAGGCCAGCGGGAGGGCCACCATATCCTCGTCGGCCGCGGGGAGGAGGGCGACCCCGAGTCTCTCAACACTGAACAGCCCGCGCGCCACCTCCGGGATGCTGTCGTTGGTGACCGACCGCAGGCGGGCGTTGGCTTCGGCCACGGTCACTTCGCGGCCGAAATAGAGCTGGTTGCGCGCCAGCCGCATCATGCGCGCGTCGGTCGATTCCAGGGCCAGGGGAATGCCCCCTATGATCTGCTGCTTGGTGCGTTCCAGTTCGTCGCTGTCGAGGCCTCGTTCGCACAGGTCGGCGACCTCGGTCAGCACCAGGTCGGCGACCTCGGCCACATGCTCGGCCCCCGTGGCCGCGTATATCCCGCTATACCCGATATCCTTGAACGGACACCCGAAGGCGTAGACCGAGTAGGCCAGGCCCCTCTCCTCGCGAACCTTCTGGAACAGCCTCGAACTCATCCCGCCGCCGAGCGCGGCTATCAGGACCTCCGAGCTTTCATGGCCGGCGTCGGTGTACGGAAGGCCCGGAAAACCTATCAGCAGATGGACCTGCTCGAGGTCTTTGGGGCGCGCAAAGGTGCCGGGCCGGAAGTCCGGCCGGTCCGTCTTGGCCGGGCCCGCCGCGGGGCGCATGTGGCCGAAACGTGCGCGGGCCAACTCGACAAGCTCTTTGTGGTCGATCGCGCCGGCCGCGGCTACCAGCGTGCGGTCGGCCACGTAGGCCCCATCGACATAGTCGACGATCTCCTCTCGCCCTATTCGTGCCAAGCTCTCGACGGTGCCCAGTATGGGCCAGCCCAGCGGGTGGCCGGGCCAGTATGAGGACAGAAAGTAGTCGTGGACGACGTCCTCGGGCGACTCCTCGGCATCGAGGATCTCCTGGGTGATCACCTCACGTTCGAGTTCGAGGTCGCCGGGACGGAACAGTGAGTCAAGAAATATGTCGGCCAGTACGTCGAGTGATGGCTCGAGGTGTTCGGCCAGCGTGCGGGTGTGGTAGCAGGTGTTCTCCTTGCCGGTAAAGGCGTTGATGATCCCGCCGAGGCTCTCTATGTCCTCGGCTATGCGGTGCGCCGAACGCCGTTCGGTACCCTTGAACACGAGATGCTCGATGAAGTGCGAGACCCCGTTGAGCGCCAGGCTTTCATGGCGCGAGCCGTTCTCGACCCACAGCCCAACGGCGACCGAGGAAACCCCGGAGACGGACTCGGATACTACCCGCAGACCGTTCTCGAGCCGTGTTACCTCGACTGGCCCTGCCTGGCTCAGGCGCTCGCCTCTCCCTCGCTCGCCTCTCCCTGCTCGCGCAAGGCCTCTTTGAGGCTGAGCCTGATCTTGCCCTGGCGGTCCACCTCGAGGACCTTGACCGGTATGCGCTCGCCTTCCTTGACGACGTCCTTGACGCTGGTGACCCGCTGGTCGGCCAGCTGGGAAATGTGAACCAGGCCGTCGGTTCCGGGCAGGATCTCGACGAAGGCGCCGAAGTCCATGATCTTGCGAACCTTGCCGTCGTATATACGGCCGACCTCGGGCGAGGCCGTGATCCCTTCGATAATGGAAAGGGCCTTGGCCAGGGCTTCGCCGTCGGACGAGGCCACGTTGACGGTGCCGTCGTCCTCGACGTCTATCTTGCAGCCGGTCTCTTCGACTATCCCGCGAATGACCTTGCCTCCGGGCCCGATGATATCGCGGATCTTGTCCGGGTGGATCTTGAGGGTCTCGATGCGGGGGGCGTGCACGGACATCTCCGAGCGCGGTTCGGCCAGCGCCATGGCCATTTCCCCGAGGATGTGGAGGCGGGCTTCACGCGCCTGGAAGAGCGCCTCACGCATCACCTCATCGGGAATGCCCTCGATCTTGACGTCCATCTGTACGGCGGTTACGCCGTCGGCCGTTCCGGCGACCTTGAAGTCCATATCGCCGAGGTGGTCCTCGTCACCGAGGATGTCGGAAAGAACGACGTACTTGTCGCCCTCACGGATGAGTCCCATTGCCACCCCGGCCACCGGCGCCTTGATCGGAACCCCCGCGTCCATCATCGACAGCGCGCCGCCGCAGACCGAGGCCATCGATGACGAGCCGTTGGATTCGGTGATCTCGGAGACCACGCGGATCGTGTAGGGAAACTCCTCTTGGTCCGGCAGTACCGCCGACAGGGCGCGTTCGGCCAGCATCCCGTGGCCGATCTCGCGGCGCCCGGCCGAGCGCAGCATCTTGGCCTCCCCCACGCTGTATGGCGGGAAGTTGTAGTGGAGCATGAAGTTCTTGAAATGGTCGCCGTAGAGCGAGTCGATGCGCTGTTGGTCGGCCGAGGTGCCGAGCGTGGTCACGACCACGGCTTGGGTCTCGCCGCGGGTGAACAGCGCGCTGCCGTGCGTGCGCGGCAGCAGGCCCGTCTCTATTGCGATATTGCGGACGTCGCGTAGTCCGCGTCCGTCGAGTCTCGTGCTCTTGTCCACGATATCGCCGCGGACGATCTCCTGCTTGACCTGCCCCAGGGCGTCGCCCACCTCGTCCGAACGTTCGGCCAGGTCCTCGGGCAGCCCGGTCATGAACTCGGCGTTGAAAGCGTCGAGCTCGGCGTAACGCTCCAGCTTCTCCTTTTCGGCGTAGGCCTCGCGCAGGCCGCCCTCGGACAGCTCGCGAACCTTGGCCAGCACAGCCTCGTCGGTTTTCGGGGTTTCGTAGTCGCGCTTGGTTCGGCCGGTCTCGGCGACCAACTGCTCCTGAGCGTCGAGGATGGGCAGGATCGCCTGGTGCCCCGCGTTCAACGCTTCGAGGAGTTCCTCTTCCGGTACCGCGTCGGCGCCGCCCTCGACCATCACTATGGCGTTGCGGCTGGCGGCCATCAGAAGGTTGATGTCGCTTTCCTCGAGCTGGTCCACCGAGGGGTTGATGGTGATCGCGCCGTCTATGCGTCCCACCCTTACCGCCCCGATGGGACCCGCGAATGGAATGTCGGAAATGCTCAGGGCCGCCGAAGCGCCCACCAGGCTTATGACGTCGGGGCAGCCGGCGTTGTCGGCAGAGAGCACGGTGGCGATTATCTGTGTCTCGTTGCGGTAGCCCTTCGGGAACAGCGGCCTGAGCGGGCGGTCGATGACCCGGCAGGTGAGGATCTCGGACGCGCCCGGCCGCCCCTCGCGCTTGAAGAATCCGCCGGGGATCTTGCCCGCGGCAAAGGCCTTTTCTTGGTATTCGATGGTAAGCGGGAAAAAATCGAATCCCGCCCGTGGTTTGCGTGCCGATACCGCGGTGACCAGCACCGTGGTGTCGCCGTAGGAGACCATGACGGCTCCGTCCGCTTGTCTGGCGATCTTGCCGGTCTCTATCGACAGGGTGCGGCCGCCTACTTCCAATTCTGCTTTATGACTCATTGTAAAACCTCTTCCCGGCCTAGCTTGCTAGTGCCGGAGAGAAGGCGTGGGACTGTGCGAGCGCGTTACTTTCGCAGGCCGAGCCGGTCTATCACGGCCAGGTACCTGTCGTAGTGCGTACGCTTTAGATAATCCAGGAGGCGCCGTCGCTGGCTGACCATCTTGAGCAAACCCCTTCGTGAGTGGTGATCCTTGCGGTGCACCTTGAAGTGTTCGGTCAAATACTCGATTCGAGCCGTCAGTAGCGCGACTTGGACCTCTGGGGAGCCCGTGTCCGAGTCGTGCGTTCTGTACGACTCGACGATAGCTTTCTTGTCTGTGGGGGCTGGTTGAGCTTCACTCACGGGCGGTTCGCGTGGTTCCTTCGCTTTCTCTTCTTATTTTCAGATCCCGGTACATAACATGCGACTACTGCGGGCGCAAGATGGCGCGGCGGTCCGCAACGAAGACCCGCTCGAGCCGCCAGGCCCCCTCGTGCTCGCGCACGATGGCGGCGGCCTGGCCCTCGACGACCACGCACGCGGTATCGCCGGGCGCCCCCGGGGCCTCGAGATTGCAGAGTGCCTCCTGGCGTCCCTGTCTCAGGGCCGCCGCCCCGGCGGCCCCGACTGCGAGCATGGCCATTCCGGCCGCACCACCGAGCACCGTGAGGAGCGGGACCAGAGCCCGCTCGACCACCTCGGGGCCACCCCCGCCGATCTCGTCCACGGTGACGGCGTCCTCGAGCGAGAAGCGCCCGAAGCGGGTGCGTCTGAGCTGCTCGAGTGCGCCGCCGCAGCCGATCTCCTCGCCGATGTCCCGGGCCAGGCTGCGGACGTAGGTGCCCTTGGAGCAGTCGACTTCGAAGCCGAGCAAGCCCGGGCCGGCCGCCCACAGCCTTAGCACGCTGATGGTGACCGGCCTCGGGCCGGGCTCCAGGGCCAGGCCGCGTCGGGCAAGCTTGTAAAGCGGCACCCCGCCCCTCTTGATCGCCGAGAAGACCGGCGGCCTTTGTTCGAACGAGCCGGTGAAGCTCCGGGCCAGACCCTCGAGGTCCAAGCAGCCGGGCTCTGGCGCCTCGGCCCGGTCGACGGTCTTGCCCGTCACGTCGAGGGTGTCCGTCCTCAAGCCGAGTCGGATAAGTCCGCTGTAGGCTTTGTCGTTATCCGCCAGGTAGCGGGCGATCTTCGTGCCCTGGCCCACGCAGAGCGGGAGCAGCCCGGAGGCCAAGGGGTCGAGGGTCCCCAGGTGACCGGCCTTGGGTCTGCCGAGCGCATGGCGGACCAAGGCCAGCGCCCTGGCCGAGCTTATTCCTTCGGGCTTGTCGACGAGCAGGATGCCGTCGATGTCGAGACCTCCGGCTTGCCGTTCGGCCTGCAAGTCAGTCCTTGACGGATCCGGCCAGCAGCCGGTCGATGCGGTCGGCGCGTTCCAGCGAATCGTCGAACTCGAACTTAATGGCGGGCGCGAAACGCAACCCGAGCTGGCGCGTGACCTGGCTGCGCAGGCGTCCGGCCGAACCGGCCAAAGCCTCGCCGGCCGCTTTCCGGTTCCCGCGGTCGCCGAGGCAGGAATAGCTTATGGTGATGTTGCGCAGGTCGGCCGTCATACGCGCACCGGTGAGGGTGACCTCGCCGAGGCGCGGATCGCCGAGTTCGTGCTCTACGATGGACGAGGTCTCCTGGAGGACCTGCCTGGCGACACGTCTTGCGCGTTCCGTGGTCATCGCTTCAGTAGTTGTCGAACTCGTAGGCCTCTTTCCCCTCCGAAGCCAGCCCGAGGGAGGCGACGAATGTGGCCACCTCACGCAGGCAGCGGTCGACGTGGGACCGGTCGTTGCCGACCTGCACTATTCCGAGGGAGATCTTCTGCCAGTTGTCGTTGTCGTCGCATTCGGCCACCGAAACGTTGAACTTGTTCCCCACGCGCGCCTTGATCGCCCTTACCACCGAACGCTTGCCCTTTAGCGAGCGGTTCTCGGGAAGATAGAGCGTCAAACGGAGGACTCCGACTACCATCCTGCGTATGGCGGCTCGCCTCCGCCGCCGTTTCTCAGGGCGTTGCCGGCTCGGTAGCGTCGAGCGAGCGCTTGACCTCTTCGATTCGGAAACACTCGATGACGTCCCCCGTTTTTATGTCCGAGAACCGGTCGAGCCCGATACCGCATTCGTAGCCGGTCTGTACGTCGCGCACGTCCTCTTTGAAGCGGCGTAGACTGCCGACCGTGCCGGTATGAACGACGACGTTGTCACGCAGGAGACGCGCTCGAGCGCCGCGAACGATGCGGCCGTCGAGGACGTAGGAACCCGCGATGACCGTGCCGGGCACGCGGAAGGTGTCGCGCACCTCGGCCCTGCCCTCGGAGACCTCCTTCTGGTCGGGCGCCAACATCCCTTCGAGCGCCAGGCGTATCTCATCGATCACTTCATATATGACCGTGTGGAGGCGGATGTCGATGGCCTCGCGCTCGGCCGTGGCCCGCGCCTTGGCCTCGGGGCGGACATGGAAACCCACCACGATGGCATTGGAGGCCCGGGCCAGTTGAACGTCCGATTCGCGGATCGCTCCGACGGCGCTGTGGACGATGTTGATCCGCACCTCGTCGTTGCCGAGCTTTTCGAGCGATTGTGTGAGCGCCTCGGCCGAACCCTGGGTGTCCGCTTTGACGATGACCTTGAGTTCGTCGACCGCACCGCTGGCCATTTGCGCCTGCAGATCTTCGAGCGACATTTTGGAGCTTGCCAACATTTGCGCGCTGCGCGCGGCCTCCCGGCGGTGTTCGGCGACCTGGTCGGCCCGTGCCGTGTTCTCGACGACATCGAGGCGGTCGCCCGCCTGCGGGACATCGTCGAGCCCGATGATCTCCACCGGCGTTGAAGGGCCCGCCTGCTTGACGGGTTTGCCGTTGTGGTCGGTCATCGCGCGGATGCGGCCGGTGATGCGACCGCAGACCAGCGAATCCCCGCGCTCGAGCACACCCTGTTGCACCAACAGGGTGGCGACCGGCCCGCGCCCCTTGTCCAATCGGGCCTCGACAATGACCCCCCGGGCACGTTTGACGGCCGGCGCCTTCAGTTCGTGGATCTGAGCCAGCAGGCTGATCGCCTCGAGAAGTTCATCGAGCCCCGTCTTCTTGGTCGCAGAGACTTCCATGCACTGTACGTCCCCGCCCCAATCTTCGGGCTGCAGTCCGTGTTCGGCCAGTTGCTGCTTTATACGATCGGGGTTTGCGTCGGGGCGGTCGATCTTGTTGACGGCGACCACCACCGGGACAGCCGCGTCCTTGGCGTGATTGCTGGCCTCGATGGTCTGAGGCATCACGCCGTCGGCGGCCGCACCGACGAGTACCACTATGTCGGTCAGCCCCGTCCCGCGCGCACGCATGGCGCTAAAGGCCGCGTGACCGGGGGTGTCGAGGAAGCACAGTTTCCCCTGCGGGACATCGACCTGGTAGGCGCCGATGTGCTGGGTTATGCCGCCGTGTTCGGAGGCGACCACGTCGGTGTGGCGGAACGCGTCGAGAAGCGAGGTCTTGCCGTGGTCGACGTGGCCCATGACGGTCACAATGGGGGGCCGCGGTTCGTAGGTGATCCCTTCTTCGTCCTGTGGCGATTCTTCGGCGAGCAGGTCTTCGGCGGTGACGGCGGTGTTCTCGATCGTGTGCTCGAACTCCTCGGCGACTAGGGTGGCGGTGTCGAGGTCGATAGGGTCGTTGACCGTCTTCATGACCCCCATGCCGACCAGGCTCGTGAGCACTTCGCCCACTTTGACGCCCATTGTGCGGGCCAGCTCGCCGGGGGTGGTCACTTCGTTGATCTTGATCACGCGTTTGCTCGCCTTTGGGGTGGTGAGCTCGGTCTGCTTCAACTTCTGTCCCGGCGCGGCCCTCTTCTTGCGCGGCCGGGCCTTGTAGGACCGTTCGAGCGCATCGAACATGTCCTCCTTGCGCACGACCTTGCGTTTTCGCTTGCGAGCGGGACGTTCGGCCTCGGTCTTTTCTTTCTCCTTGTCCTTCTCCTTACCCGCCTCGGGTTTCTCGGCCGCCGGCCGGGCCGCGGGTTTCTTGGTCAGGTCTATGCGGCCGAGCACGCGGGTTTCGCTAACCGCCGGGCCGTCATCGCTTTCGGCGGTCGCCGCGGCGCTGCTGGCCGCGCTGAGCATCTCCTCGGCCAGACGGTCCTGTTCCTCCCGCGGGACGGCCGGGGTGAACTCGTCTATCTCCGGTTCGGTCCCGCCGGTGAGCGGGTCCGGTGCCGTCGCCGAGCTGTCCGCGGTCTGCACCGGCTCGCCCGCGCCCGGCGGCTGGGCCGCCAAGGAGGCGGCGTGGGAGAACTCGCCGAGGTCGAAGGAAGCGAGCAGTTCGGGGGCGAGGTCGACCTGTGTGCTGGCCGCCAGACCGGCCGGCACCATGAGCGAAGCCCCGTTGGCGCCGGCCTGGTCCGCGTCGGCGGTCTTTTTGCGCCGGCGGATGACCACGCCCGGTTTCTTGGACGCAGACTTTACCCCCACCGCCGCACTGTCCCCCTCGGCCATCACGCCCTGTATGGTCGCGGGGCCAAGCTCCTCGCGCACACGCCGGGTGCCTTCATCATCGAGCACGCTTTGGGCTTTCTTACCCTTGATGCCGAGTCCGTCGAGGCGTTCGATGAACTCCCGGCTGGACATGCCCCACTGGGCGGCCAGTTGATATATGCGCTCCCGTGCCATCGTAATCCCGCTTCCTACAACAGTCCCGTCGAAGGCTCCAGTTGTTCCAGGATGAGCTTGGCAAGCCTTTCCTTCTCGCTCCGGCTCGGGCGCAGCCGCAGTGACCGGTCGATCAGCTTGTTCTTGATCATGGCGGCCGCGCAGTCGGTGCGACGGTGAAGGTAGGCGCTGCGGCCCCTATGCGAGGCTTTCTGCAACGGGCCTAGGCTGCCCCTTGGGCCGGCGGCAAGGCGCAGCAAACTGTTCTGCTCGGCCCTCGAGCCGCAACCGACGCAGGTCCTTTCCGGGGAGGCCGCCATGTCAGGCCTTGGGCTTCTCTTCGGCGGGCGCTTCGGCTTCGGGCTCGGCCGGCTCGGATTTATCTGTGGTGGATTTATCTGTGGCGGATTTATCTGTGGCGGATTTATCTGTGGCGGATTTATCTGTACCGGAAGGCTGCGCTAGCTCGCCTTCCGCGCCTTCCGCGCCTTCCGCACCTTCCGCGCCTTCTTCGGTCTCCGGTGGGGCAAGCAGCTCCTGGGCTGCCTCGCTTACTGCACCGGCCACCCTGAGGACCATACGGGCGAGCCGTTCGCGCTCTCCCGCAATCGCCGCCGCTGCCAACAACACGATGACATCTTCGACCGGAGCTTCGATCACTTCGGCGATCACTTCCGGTTCGCTGCCGGCTAGTTCGCCGGCCGATTTGTAGCCGTCGGCCAGCAACAGCTCGGCCCTCAGGTCGCCAAGTCCCTCGACACGTCGCAACGATCGCCTGGCCTCTCGCGCTCTCTTCTCGGCGTCGTTCTCGCTGCAGACATCGAGCTTCCAGCCAGTCAGTTTGCTCGCCAGGCGCACGTTCTGTCCCTTACGCCCGATGGCGAGCGAGAGCTGGTCGTCGGGCGCGATGACCTCCATCGTGCGGGCTTCCTCGTCGATCACGATCCGTGAGATCTTGGCTGGCGCCAGCGCGCGGCAGACGAACTCGGTCTCGTCGGGTGTCCAGGGCACGATATCGATGCGCTCGCCGCGTAATTCCTGGACCACCGCTTGGACACGGCTGCCCCGCATCCCGACGCAGGCTCCGACGGGGTCGACATCGGAGTCATTCGAGATCACCGCGATCTTGGCTCTGCCTCCGGGCTCACGAACGACGTCTCGTATCTCCACGATGCCCTCGTAGACCTCGGGCACTTCCTGCTCGAAGAGCTTGCGCACGAGTTCCATGCTGGTTCGCGACAGGACAATCTGCGAACCGCGGCCCGTTTCGTTCACGTCGACGATGAGCGCGCGCAAACGGTCGCCCTGCCGGTAGCGTTCGCGCGGGATCTGTTCGCGCTCGGGCAGTATGGCGTCCACGTTGGGGCGTAGCTGCACGATGATGTTGCGCCGCTCGAAGCGCATGACGATGCCCGACTGTATCGTTCCCTCGTGGACCTTGAACTCGCTGTAGATCATGGCGCGCTCGTAATCGCGCACCTTCTGAACGATGTTCTGTTTGGCCGCCTGTGCCGCGATACGCCCGAACGGTGCGGTGTCGAGCTTGAGCAGCAGTTCGTCGCTCACCTCGGCCTCCTCCGCCATCGCGTTCATGATGCGCCCCGCG
>CAYXZP010000037.1:9958-13287 GCA_964469485.1 uncultured Myxococcales bacterium
CATCGGCGGCGGGACAGCCTACGACCAGGTCGATCTCGGTGCGCGCCCGATCGACGGTTATTTCGTTCAAAGGGTCGGCCACTTCCGTGACGACGCTCTGGACCTTGTAGACCTCGATCTCGCCGGTGTCGTCGTTGTACTTGGCCTCCACGTTGAGTTCGGCGCCGTAGGTCTTGCGCGCGGCCGACCTCATGGCCTCCTCGACCGCCTCGACGACCAGGGCCTTCTCTATCCCCTTCTCCTTGCTGACCTGTTCTATGACGCGTCCGAGATCGAGCTGCATGTCAGTTCCTCCGTTGTACCGGCCGCTCAGGTGCCGGTCAGCGTTTCTTGCCGCCCTCGCCGGCGAAATCGTGCTCGTAGTTGGCCCGCTCTATCGCCGCCAGCGGCAAGACCATGGCGCCGCCGCCCTCGTCGTCGTCAAGGGTCACCGTTTCGCCATTGGCTGCGACGAGCCGGCCCAGGAAGTTGCGGCGGCCGTCGATCTTGTGGTCGGTCCTTATGCGCACCCGTTCGCCTATGACCCGGCTGAAGTGCTCGGGTTTGCGCAAGCGCCGGTTTATTCCCGGCGAGGAGATCTCGAGCTGGTAACGGCCGGCCCCTTCCTCGTGGGCGTCGAGGATATCTCCGAGCCGCCGGCTAACCGTCTCGCAGTCGTCGATGGAGACGGCCCGACCGTCCGCGCCCTTATCGACGAACACCCGCACAACCGCAGTCCGGTCGGTGCCGGCAACCTCGACGTCGACGAGTTCGAGCCCGAGCTCGGCTGCCAGGGGTTCGGCCAAGTTCCATATGCGTTCGCGCCTGTCGTCTGCCGCCATCTCGTCCTGTTTCGGGCAAATAAAAAGGCGGGCCGTGGCCCGCCTCAAAACGGCTCAAAGCCCGTCTTGCGGCGCCCGAATTGCGCCCCTAGCTACCATAGCCACGGGTTGGCGGCAAGGAGGTCCGGGCTCAGCGGTCGTGTATGGTGCTCACGGACAGAACCTCGAGGGTGCGCGTCCCGGAGGGCAGTTGTACGGTGACCTGGTCCCCCTCTTCGCGCCTCAGGAGGGCCTGGCCGAGCGGTGCGGCCATCGACACCAAGCCCTTTGGGGGGTCGGCCTCCTCGGGGAACACGATCTGGTAGGTCGTCTGTTCCCCGCTATCGCAATCCTCGACCTCGACGCGGCTCCCGTAACCGACCACGCCCTGCGGGATCGAGGATGTGTCGTAGCGCGAGAGCGCGGCCAGGCGCTCGGTGAGCTGGCCGATGCGAGCCACCAGGATCCCCTGCTTTTCCTTGGCGGCCTCGTACTCGGCGTTCTCCGAAAGGTCGCCGTGCGCGCGGGCCTCCTCGAGCATGCGCGGGACCTCGACGGACAGCTCGCGTTCGAACGCGGCCTTCTCGGCCTTGAGTTTGGCGATCACCGGCAGTTCTAGTGACATGTCAGCGGACGATGCTAGAGTCGGTCCGTCAGGCTGTCAACGGCCGCGCTGGCCGAGGATGGCGGCGACCGCGCCACTGGCCTCCTTGCCGTCGTAGCTTCCGGGGTGGCGTTCGGCCAGCGTTTTCATGACCGGCCCTATGGAGTCGGCACCGGTCTCTTCGAGTATTCCCTCTATGGCCGCGAGCAGGGCCTGGCCGCTCAGTTGGGAGGGGAGCATTTCCTCTAGCAGTGCCAGCTCGGCGCGCGCTTCTTCGACGAGGGCCGACCGGCCAGCCCTCTCGGCGAACTCGAGGGCTTCGCGGGTCTGCTTGGCCTCGCGTTTGAGGATGGCTAGAAGGTCCGGGTCCCCCAGCGCTTCGTCGTCTGCCAGGCGCAGTTCGATGCGCTTGTTCTGGACGGCCGCGAGCGCATTACGAAGGACCTTGGCCGCTGTCGTGTCGCGGGCACGAAGCGCCGCCGTCAGTCGTTCGCGCAGTTCGGTCTCGCCCGCGAGCATTGTCACCTTGCCGCCGGCGGGGCCAGTCGTTCGATGAAAGCCCCGATGGTCGCATGTTCAGGACCGCGGCCGACGGTTCGTTCTCGTTTTGCCTCGCCCGCGAGGCGCACGTATCCGAGTTCTTCGAAACGGCTGAGCGCGTTCCTGTAGAGTATGACAGTGTTGCCTTCGGGTTTGCCGAGTTCCCCGAGCAGTATGCCGGCCTCGTAGTGCTCTGCGATGTCGTCGAAGAGGTCCTTTTCCTCGACCGTGCCGCCGCTGAGCTTCGACCGCACAGAGCGTGCGCAGGTCCAGTAGGACTCGCGGAAGCTGTCGAGGAGTCCGGCGCTGGCCCTTACCGCCGCATGGTGCGGATCGAGCCTACCCTCGACAATGGCCCCCTCCGACTCAAGGAAACGGATTTCCTCCTCGATCAGGCCGCCGATATCCTCGCGCGCGGGCAAGGGGAACTCATAACGGTACAGGTCGCGCCACCACGACACGTACTCCGTGAGTTGCTCACCCCGGCAAGCCGCGAGCATTCCCGACACTACCAGTGAGGGGACCAGGAAGACGTGGATGAGATTGTTCTTGTAAAAGTCGAGCGTGAGCCGTTTGGACTCCGGTACGACGAGGATCTCTTCGTTGCCCCGGCGCAGCGTGTCGATGAGATTGTTGCCCGATAGAAAGCCGAGGCTCTCACGGAAATCGCCGACATTGCGATCAAGGGAAGCCGTTCGCCGAACACCCTTGTGCCGGACCTGGCGGGCCAGCGCGTTGGCCAGTTCGGCGTACTCGCTGTAGCGCTGCCCCGAATGCGGGGCCGATAACAGCACGCTGGCCGACACCGAGGTCGCACCGGCGACACTGGCATCGTTGACCTTGCGCAGGATCTCGAAGCCGAGCTTTTGGACAAAACGGCGGCTATCGGCGGCAACGTCCCCGTGGTCGCCTATGGCGCCGGCAAGCGAGATGCCCTCACCAAAGGACATGTACACGGTGCCGTAGCGCTGCTGGAGAAAGCGGCGGGCTCTGAGCAGGCCGCCGATGGTCTCGGTCTCTTTCGAGCCGCCACGCAGTTCGTCCTCGTAGGCCGCCTCTTCAACGATACGTCCGTAGTGGATGGACACGGGCACTAGATAGAGGTCTTTGCGCCCGCCGTCGAGAAAAGCATCTACGATGCCCGACAGCATGCCCAGCCGCGGCTGCAGCATCTTGCCGGTGCGGCTCCGCCCGCCCTCGATAAAGAACTCCTGCGTGTAGCCTTCACGAATTAGAAACTTCAAGTATTGCCTGAACACCAGTTTGTAGAGCTCGTTGTCGTCGAAGCTCCGTCTGATGAAGAAGGCGCCGAGGGCCCTGAACACCGGCCCCATCGGCCAGAAGGCCATGTTGATCCCCGCGGCTATGTGCGGCGGGCTGACGAA
>CAYXZP010000037.1:13297-19611 GCA_964469485.1 uncultured Myxococcales bacterium
GAAGAGGTAGCTCAGGATGATGTAGTCGTGGTGGCTGCGGTGGCAGGGCACGAGCACCACGGGGTAGTTACGGGCCTTGTCGACGACGCCCTCGAGGCCGATGGTCTCGATGCCTGAGAATATACGATCCCACACCTTCTTGACGAGATAGGCGATGATACCGAACACGGGCCCGTTGAAGTTGGCGGCCATCTCCTCGAAGTAGCCGTCGGCCTCCTTGCGCAGTTTCGACGGACGGGTGCCGCTGTCCTCGGCCAGCGTACGGATGGCCGCCGCCATCTCTTCGTTCTCGAGCACCAGCGACTTTATCTCGCGGCGCGGCAGCAGTGCCGGGCCGAGCACCACCCTTTCCTCGCGGGCCAGGAATATCTGCACCGCACGCGAGAGCCGGCGGACAATCTGGTCGCCGAGTTCGCCCCGGTAACGTTCCATGAACTCGGAAAGGACGACCTCGGTGCCCACGGTGAAGAACATGTCCTTGCGGTTCCACCAGTAGGTGAACAGTTTGCGTGCGTCGGTCGGGTATTCCTGGGCGTTGTACACGACGGCTGATAGGCCGGTCTCGCGCCGTTTGAAACTATGGCCGCGGAACAGCGCCAACGGGACTATGAACTTCTCGCGCGAGCCGCCGCCGTGCGCGGACACGACCTCGCGCAGGAAATCCGCACCCACCCGCGACCCCGCCGTCCGTGCGAACCGGGCGGCGCCGCGTCGGCCACGCATGAAGATAAGGACAGGACGCCCCCGAGCGACCGAGCGGGCACAAAAATCATGCTGCTCGGCGACAGGCCCTCGCGACCGCTTGCGGCGGCCGAGGCGGGCCCGTGCTTTGCCGGCAAGCTCACGCAGCGGCGCCAGGGCGGTCGACGAGACGCCGTTGGCAAAAACGGGCAACGGCAGACCCTCACGACGCAGAACATGGTTGAGCAGGAAATAGTCGATGAGCGAGCGCTGGCGCAGCACGTACACGACAGTGCCACGGCTGGCGAGGTCCTTGATCTTGGCCACCGCGGCGTCGTTGATGACGACGTGACGGAACAGGTAACGGCCGGCCAATTCGGCCAGCCAGCTGAACCGTTCGCGCATGGCCGAGCCGTGCGCGCCGGTCTCCCGGGGCCCCGCGTCAGCGGACGCGAGGGATGCTTGTTCGCCGAGGGTCATTATCTAGAGCAGGTCTTTTCTGCGGCGGGCCCGCAGCGCGTCGACCACCCGGCGCACTTCCTGGGACTTGTCGCGGCGGCACACCAGCAACGCGTCGCCACTATCTATGACAGCCAGACCGTCCACGCCCACCAAGGCGACATCGCGCCCCTCGGAGGCCACGATATTGTCATGTGCGTCGACTGACAACAGCCGCCCCGTTGACGCGTTCCCGTCGGCGTCCTTTGGCCAGAGGTCGGCAACGGCGTCCCAGCTGCCGATGTCGTTCCAGTCGAACCCGGCCGCGACCACCGCGGCGCGTCGCGAGCGTTCCATGACGCCGTAGTCTATCGATATCCCTGGAAGCTTCGGATAGATCCTGTCGATGGCGGCCTGCGGGATGCGCCCCCGGCGTCTTGCCGCTTCCATGCGCGCTAGCCCGCGATGTAGTTCGGGCAGCCAACGCTCTATTTCTTCGAGTATGGTCGCCGCGCTCCAGACGAACATGCCGGCGTTCCAATAGTAGTTGCCGTCGGCGACGAAGCGTTTGGCTTTTGCCAGCCCGGGTTTTTCGCAGAACCGGGCCACGCTACGTACCCTGCCCCCGCGGCCCAAGCGCGGACCGGCCTTGATGTAGCCGTAGCCGGTGGCCGGCCCGGTCGGTCTCACGCCGAAGGCCAGCAACCGCTCGAGCGAGTCGGCCTCGGCGAAGGCGCGGCCCAGCTCACGCTTGAAGACCGAGGCCGGCGTGATGACGTGGTCGGCCGGTAACACGGCCATGACCGCATCCGGTGTGCGCGCTGCCACCTCGAGGGCGCTCCAGCCGATGCAGGGAGCGGTGTTGCGGCCCACCGGTTCGCACAGGATGTTGCGTGCTGGCAGACCGGGCAGTTCCCGGGCCACCTGGCGCTGGTAACGTTTGGCGGTGGCCACCAGGATGTTGTCCAGCGGGACCGTGCCGCGCAGTCTCAGCGCGGTCTCGGCGAGCATGCTGCGGGGCCCGGCCAGGGCGAGGAGCTGTTTGGGCCGGGCCTCACGGCTCAAGGGCCAGAACCGGGTTCCCACCCCCCCGGCCATGATGACCGCATAGCGCCTGTCTAGCCGAACCGAAGCCATATCGTCGTCCTAGCCTAGCAGAATCATCAAACCCCGAAGAGGCAAAGGCAAGCTTATTCTTGCGGGCATTCTTCGAGCGGCTATGCTCTCTCCGTGCTCGAGCTGGCCGGCTTTGTCGTTCGCGTCCTTATTCTCGTCGTCGTGGTCCACCACTTGGCCACCTACCTGCTGTGGTTTTACGAGGAACGGCGTTACGGCCCGGTACGCCGCCCGCGCGAACTACCCGCCGCGCTCACGGCCTGGCTCGGCGAGGGTCTGGCCCATCTGTTCGCGCTGGTGGGCTGGCCCTTCGGGTTCTTGCCCGAACGCGTCCGCCCGGATGCCGGCTCGGTTGGCCACCCAGTCGTGTTGCTGCACGGTTTCGGGATGAATCGCGCTTCTGTCGCACTGCTGGCCGCGCGCCTGCGCGGGGACGGCCGCCAGGTCTTCACCGTCAACTATTCGAGTCTGGGGGCCGACACCGGCGCCATGGCCGAACAATTGGCGCGCTCTATACGGTCCCTGCTCGACCAGACCGGCGCCGAGCGGGTCGATGTCGTTGCCCATAGTTGGGGGGGGGTCATTGCGCGCGCGGTAGCCCGCCATCACGGCGGACTCTCCTTTATCGGCGCACTGGTGACCCTGGGTAGCCCGCACCAGGGCTCCGCTCTGGCGGACCTGGTCAAGTGGTCTCACCTGAGGCAGATGCGAAGCGGCTCTCGTTATCTTACGGCTCTGGCCGAGGACGACCCCGTTCCCGGCGCTATCAAGGTCACCGCGATCTCCTCCTTGTTCGACGCGATCGTATTCCCGGCCGCTAACGCCGAATACCCGGGCGCCACGAACGTGAGCATCGACTATGTGGGCCACATGTCCCTGCTGCTGTCGGCGCGCGTGTACGATCTCGTAAAGGAGGCGCTCGATGCCTGACGCGCGGCGTTTCGAGATCCAACGCGCAGGCCTTCGTATCGACCGCGCGCTCGCCGACCTGACCGGTTGCGGACGGCGCGAGGCTCGCCGCCTCATGGCCGCGGGCCGTGTGCTGGTCGACGGTCACCGGCCCGCGGGCAGCGAACGTACACGGGTCGGCTCGTGGCTCAGCGTGGCGGCCGCCACCGAGGCCGCCGACGACGGGACGGTTGTGGCCGGGGCCGCCCAACCCCGCATCGTTTGGCGCGACCGCGGTCTTATCGCCGTGTCGAAGCCGGCGGGCCTGCACAGCGAGCGGGGCCGCTCGGGGCTCTCGGTCGACAGCTTCCTCGACGGGTCGGAGAGCGGCTTCGGGCCCGGGAACCCGGGCGGCGTGTTGCACCGCATAGACCGCGACAGCTCCGGCCTGGTGCTGGCAAGCTCTGATGCGGACACTTACACGCGTGTGCGCCAACTGTTCAGCGCCGGCGTGGTGGAGAAACAGTACCTGGCCCTTGTCGCGGGCAGCGTTGCCGCGCCGCTCCTCATCGACACTGCGTTGGCGCGCCGCCGGACCCGGGTGGTCAAGGCCCGTCGCGGGGACCGCCGCTTGCCGGCCACCACCGAGGTCCGACCGCTCGATGTACATCCGGATTGGTCCCTGGTGCTGGCCTCGATGAGAACGGGTGTTACCCATCAGGTGCGTGCGCACCTGTCGATGGCCGGCCACCCTCTGGTCGGGGACGCGAAGTACGGTGGTCCCCCCGCCCCCGCCGGTTCGCGTCCGGGACAGTTGCTGCACGCACTGCGCCTGTGCTGGGCGGGCGGACCGGACCTTGCCGTGGCTGTGGCGCCGGACTTCAGCCGCGCCTACGCTATTTTGAGAAACGAGCTAGCTTCGTTTGCGCTTGGCGGCGGCCTTTGAGCCGCGCCGGGCGGGAACGCTCACGGTCTTGTCACAGGGCAGGCAGATGTTCTTCTCGTTGGCCTCGTCCTCGATCAGCCCCTCGTCGAGGTTGTGGCAGATCTCCATGCAACGGTAGCAAATGAAATATATGCCCTCTTGGGTCTTGCTGATTCGCTCGCGGTTGAGAATGCGCCCCTTGAGCTTGGCGATACGGATCCCGAGCAGATCGATGTACTGTTTCTTGATCTTGTGACGGCCCGCTTCGTCCTTCGGCAGATCCTCGTCGCTGTCCGGCTCGGCCTGGTCAGCATCGTCGAAGAGGCTGAAGCCGCCGCTGTCGCCGGCCTTGGGTCTTTTCTTCGGGGTGCGTGCCATTCAGTGGAGCGGGGGCTCGCGAGAGTCGGCGAGTCTAGGGACGCCGACCCGGGCAGTCAAGGTGCAAGCCCCTCGTGCGCGTTGAAAAAAGGGGCGGATTCAACAAGCCTGCCGCAATGGGCGACCGCGCGAGCTTGCGGGACGGCGAAACGGTGATCCTGGTCGACACGCGCGACCGTAGTTACCTCAAGACGCTGCGCAAGGGCCATCGGCTGGCCATACGGGGCACGGTGCTCGCCGCCGACGATCTGCTCGGTTGCCCCGAGGGAACTCTCAGCGCGGCGAACCAGCCCGAGCGTTTCCGGGTCTTCAAGGCCACCTATGCCGACCTGGTCACACAGGCACCGAGGTTGGCCGAGCCGGTCTTCCCAAAGGACGCGGGTCTTATCCTCACGCGCGCCGACATCAGGCCGGGCGACACCGTCGTGGAACTCGGTGCCGGCGCCGGCATGCTTACGGTCATGCTGTTGCGCGCCGTCGGCAGCTCGGGCCGGCTGGTAAGCTACGAGCGGCGCAGCGAGCACGCCGCGGCTGCGCGCGACACCGTTGCCGGCCAACTCGGTGAGACGGGCAACTGGACGCTCAAGATCTCCGATGTCCGGGACGGCCTCCCGGAGACCGAGGTGGACAAGGTCGTCACCGATTTGCCGGCCCCACACGAGCTCCTCGATGAGATCGCCGCCTGCCTGCGCGCCGGAGGCATACTGGTCTGCTTTCTCCCGACCGTCGGGCAGGTGGAGAACCTACGCGGCGCACTGGCCAAGGATGCGCGTTTTGCCTGCGAGCAGACCTGGGAAAGCTTCGAGCGCGGCTGGCATGTTGCCGGTACCGGTGCCCGGCCGCATCATCGAATGGTCGCCCATACTGGCTTTCTGAGTTTCGCCCGGCGGGTTCCCGGCACCGGGGCCTAGGAGCTTCGGAGCAGGCCGCGGACCCCGGCCAGCAACCCGAGCCCGACGGCCATCACGAGCGCATTGAGGGCCATTGCAAGGCCGTGCAGGCGCATGAACTCGCCGCGAAGGGTCTCGTCGCCGCGAAGTTCCACCATGCGCGGCTCAAGGCCGAAGGCCGCCAGCGCCTGTGCCGACACCATCACGGCGGTCGCGAGCAGGGCCCAGCGCCAGGCCTTCGCCGGTCCGGTCGCGAGATATGCGCTGCTGGCCAGCATCAGCGCGCCCAAGAGCAAGCCCCCGCGGTAGTAACGCGGGAAGACCAGGGCGGCGACCTCTCCGGCACGCGCGCTTGGCATTTCCGAGAACAGAGCCGGTAATACCACCAGCGAGTAGAACACTAGTGCGCCCGCCCACAGCGCGAGCGCGACAAGGAACACCCATTCCGCCCCTGCCTTGCCGGGTTGTGCCGGGACTGCTGTCACTGGCTGCCCTTTCCGGTGTAATATCGAACGAGCAGGATGGAAACGTTACGGCATCTCATGCTTTCCGCCCCGGTCTCCTCCGAGGACGACGCTGCCGGAGACCCCGTCGACGAGCAAGGCCGCTGGTACGGTTTCGAGGAGGATGTCGATGATGTTCACCTTGACGACGAACTGCCCATACTGCCGCTGCGCGGAACCACGATCTTTCCGGCCTCCATCGCGCCGCTACTGATCTCACGCGAGTCCTCGCTGGCGCTGGTCGAGGAAGCACTGGCCAGCGACCGCGTCATAGGGCTGATCGCCCAGCGCGCGGCCGAACTCGAGCTTCCCGGCCCCGACGACCTGTACACCTGTGGCTGCGCCGGGCGCATCCTGAAGATGCTCAAGTACCCGGACGGCAGCATCCGGGTCCTGGTCCAGGGGCTCAAGCGGGTGGCCACGACGGCCTACACTCAGCAGAAGCCTTATCTCAAGGCCAAGGTCGAACATCTGGCAGACACCAACGACGAGGGG
>CAYXZP010000038.1:0-5426 GCA_964469485.1 uncultured Myxococcales bacterium
GACCATCCAGAAAGCGCTCGATGCCGCGTGGGGAGGCGACACGGTGCTGGTTGCCGGCGGGGTCTATTTCGAAAAGATCGCCTTGCCGAGAAGTGGCAACCCCACCGACGGCCTCATCACCTTGAAGGCCGCCCCGGGTCAGGTGGTCGTGCTCGACGGCTCGGGTGTGACCGGCGACGACATGATCCTTATCGACACGAAGAGCTGGGTGAAGATCGAGGGCCTCGAATTGCGCAACAACTTCGACACGAACGACGGGTCGGGCGTACGCGTTATCGGCTCCGGATCGCACATCGAGATACGCGACAACCGCATCCACGACATGCGCGGCCAACACGCCATGGGCATCACCGTCTACGGAACCGAAGCCGAGCCCATCTCGGAACTGGTTATCGACGGCAACGAGATCTACGATTGCGAACCGGCCAACAGCGAAGCACTCACGCTCAACGGCAACGTCACCGGGTTTGAAGTAACCAACAACCTCGTCCGTGATGTCAACAACATCGGCATAGATTTCATCGGCGGCGAAACCGACATACAGAGCGACACGACCAAGGTTGCACGCAACGGGGTGTGCCGCGGCAACACCGTTGTGCGCGCCCGTTCGAACTACGGCGGCGGCTGGGCGGCCGGCATATACGTCGACGGCGGCCGCGACATCGTCATAGAGAACAACACCGTCTCGGGTTCCGATATGGGCATCGAAGTGGGCGCCGAGAACGCCGGCATGGTCACGACCGGCATAAAGGTCCGCAACAACGTCATCTACGACAACGACAAGAGCTGTATCGTTTTCGGGGGATATTCGGCCTCCGTTGGCCGCGCAGAGGGCAACGAGTTCACGGGCAACACCTGCTACCGCAACGACACGGCCGCCGAGGGACTCGGCGAGCTGTGGGTGCAGTGGGCCAACGACAACCTGGTCACCAACAACATCTTCTATACCACCGAGCAAAACGTCCTGCTCTATTCCGAGACCGCGACCACGGGCAACCACCTCGACTTCAACCTGTGGTACTCACCGGCCGATGCCGGCTCGGCCGAGTTCACTTGGCAGGGCCAGTGGCATGAGGGCTTTAGCGCGTACCGGGCCAACAGCGGCCAGGACCAAGGCTCACTGTTCACCGACCCATTGCTGGCCGCGCCGGGGCAAGGCGATTTCCATCTCCTGGTCGCCTCTCCGGCCGTAGATGCGGGCGACCCGACCCACACGCCCGCGAGCACCGAGACCGACCTGGATGGCGCTGGCCGCATGTTCGGCTCGCGTATCGACATCGGCGCTGACGAGCACGGTTCGGGCTGCGACACTGATTGCACGCCGGCGGCCTGCGGGGACGGCATCCTGAGCGACGGCGAGCAATGCGACGATGACTCGGGCTGTTGTTCTTCCGAGTGTCTCTACCTGCCGGCCAGCACCGCCTGTGACGACGACGAACTGTGCACCACGAGCGATGTCTGCGACGCTGCCGGCGTCTGTGTGGGGTCCGTAGAGCCCGAGCTGCCGTGCAAGCTGCCCGTAAAGGCCAAAGGCTCCGCGCTGGTCCTCAAGAACAAGGACAACGACGACAAGGACCGGCTGGTGTGGAAGTGGGCCAAGGGCCAGGCTACATCCCTGAGCGAGTTGGGGAACCCTCTGGCCGATACTTTCTACAGCCTCTGCCTTTACGACCAGGCCGGGGAGGCGACCGGCCTCGGTCTGGCCGCCGCCACACGAACGGGCACGAGCTGTGCATCGAAACCCTGCTGGCGAAGCCTCGGCGAGAAGGGTTTCAAGTACCGCGATAGGAGCGCCTCGCCCGAGGGGCTTCAGTCCTTGCTGCTGAGGTCGGGCGGTGAAGGCAAGGCAAAGGTCAAAGTGAAAGGCCGTGGTGGGCTGCTGTCCATGCCCTCGCTCCCTCTGGCCCAGGACCCGGCGCTAAGCGTACAACTGAGAAGCAGCACTGGGGCTTGCTGGGGAGCCGCTTTCTCGGCACCGGCGCTGGCCGCGGACGCCACACGATTCAAGGACAAGAGCGACTGAGCGCCCAGACCGACCCGCGATGGAATACACCACCGACATCCTCATCGAAGGCCTGGCCTTTCCCGAAGGGCCGCGCTGGCACGCGGACCGGCTGTGGTTCTCCGACATGCACCAGACCAAGGTTCTGGCGGCCGGTCTCGACGGCAGCTGCGAGACCATCTGTGAAGTGGCCAAGAAACCCTCGGGCCTTGGCTGGCTGCCCGACGACGGCCGCGAGGACGCCGGCCGCTTGCTGGTCGTCTCCATGCTCGACCGCCGGCTGATGCGGCTCGACCCGGATGGCTTGCGCCAAGTGGCCGATCTGTCGGAGCTTGCCACCTACCACACCAACGACATGGTCGTGGACAGGCACGGGCGGGCCTACATCGGCAACTTCGGCTTCGACATCGATTCTGCCCCGGGCGACTCGCCCACACCGCGGTCCGCCGAGATCGTCATGGTCGACAGGGACGGCTCGGCACAGGTGGTGGCCGACGAGCTGATGTTCCCCAACGGCACGGTCATCTCAGCCGACGGCCGGACACTGGTTGTGTGCGAGACGTTCGCGTCGCGTCTTACCGCCTTCGATATCAACGACGACGGCTCTCTGACCAACAGACGGACATGGGCCCAACTCGAGGGCATACTCCCCGACGGCTGCTGCCTGGACGAGGAGGGTGCCGTCTGGGTGGCCACCGTTACCGGCAACCAGGTCCTGCGTGTCCACGAGGGCGGGCGCGTAAGCGAGCGCGTCGCGCTAGAGACCGAGTCCTACGCCTGCATGCTGGGAGGCGACGACGGCCGCACGCTGTTCGTATGTACCGCGGCCACATCCGATCCCCACCAGGCCCTGGAGCAAAGAAAGGGCCGCATCGAGACCGTCCGGGTCACGGTCGCCCGCGCCGGGCTTCCCTGAGCGAGTGCCTCGGTATAGAGCGCCACGGAAAGGAGAACGATTTATGGCATTACGCATAGGCGACCAGGCACCTGATTTCACCGCCCAGAGCACAGAGGGGACCATCAATTTCCACGAATGGATCGGCGAGGGATGGGCCCTGCTGTTCTCGCACCCCAAGGACTTCACGCCCGTGTGCACCACCGAGCTGGGTTATGTGGCCGGGCTCAAGCCCGAGTTCGACCGTCGCAACACGAAGGTCATAGGCCTCAGCATCGACTCGGTCGAGGACCACGAGGCTTGGGCCGCCGACATCGCCGAGACCCAGGGGCACGCCATCAACTACCCGCTCATAGGCGACAGCGACCTCGAGGTGGCCAAGCTCTACGACATGATCCACCCCAACGCCTCGGGCAAGGCCAAGGACCGCAAGGCGGCCGACAACGCGACCATACGCTCGGTCTTCATCGTCGGTCCCGACAAGGCCGTAAAGCTGGTCCTGACCTACCCGATGAGCACCGGCCGCAACTTCGACGAGATCCTGCGCGTGCTCGACTCGATACAGCTCACCGCCAAACACAAGGTGGCCACGCCAGTGAACTGGAAGCGCGGCGAGGACGTCATCATCGTGCCGGCCGTTTCCGACGAGGAGGCCGCCGAACGGTTCCCCGACGGTTGGGAAGCGCCCAAGCCTTACCTGCGCATAGTGCCCGAGCCGGACTAGGCGGCTCAGGCGAGCCGTCCGTCGGCGAGCTTGCGGCCGTGGCCGGCCGCGACAAGGAACATCACGGCCTTTCCGGCCGCGTGCGGCGAGAAGAACTCGGTGACCTGGTCGTCGAAAAAGGTCAGCCCGGTCGCGCCGAGGCCCAGGGCATAGGCGGCCAGATAGAGGCGGCCGCCCGTGATGGCCGCCTCCAGTTGGGCCGCGCGATATCCGCGGGCGCCGTAGGCCGCCAGCACCGCCTCGAGGTCACAGAGGAGGTAGACGTTGACGCTGGCATCACGCGGCAGTTCCTGGCCGAGGCCGAGGAATCCGGCCTCGGCACGCAAGGCCCCCGAGCGGAGGAGCTCGAGGCGGCGGCCCTCGCGGTCGAAGAAGTAGCTTCCCGGCGCCACGCCCTCGACGGCGTTGACGATCAGATAGACGTCGCAGAGATTGGGCCCGCCCGTACCGACAATGTCGAAGGCCACCGACCCGGTGGCGCTTTCGAGCAGCGTTGATAGCTGGTCGAGACCGATGTCTTTGTGGGCGAAGCGACGCGATGAACCGCGCCCCACTATGACACGGTCGATGGAGCGGTCAGGGGGTGCCCCCATCGGCTCCATAGTAACGGTGGTCTGCGGTGGCGGGGCTGAAGAGGGCAGGCTGACCGAACCCGCACGCCAGCCTGCGACCTCATCGGGTGAACCCAGGCTCGAGTCCTCGTGGGCTCGCACGATGGCCGGGTAGTCGATCTCGCGCGACGAAAGCGGCTCGGTGGCCAGCCCGAGCGGTCCCAAGGTGGCCGTTGCCGACTGCGCCGGCTCATCGCCCGAGCCCAAGGCGACGATGGAAAGCGGCAGTTCCTTTTCTCTGTCGAGATCGAGAAGGCGCGAGACACTCTCGTCGACGAAACCGAGTACCACACGGGCCGGGACGGCATCGGCGGCGGCCACGGCAAGAAGGTTGGCCAGCATCGTGCCGTTGTCCCAGTAGCAGTGCCGGTAGGCCCGGGACTGATACTTCCAGCTGTTACGCCAAAGCGTCGATGTCGAGATCACCAGTACGGGGGCACACGAGGTGGCTTCCTCCTGTCCGGTGGCCTCGGTGAGCATCGGGCGCAGGTCACCGCCACGTAGCCTTCGCAACGAGAAGTCGTGCGGGCCGAAATGGTAAAGACCGGCAGCCAGACCGTCGAGCCCGCCCGTTACCAGATAGAGGTCTATGTGGTAGAGCGCGCCGGTACAGGCCGCGGCGCGAAAATAAGCGGTCTGGCCGCCGGCGTACAGGCGACGCCGTATTATGCCGGCCGACAGGCGAAGGAGGCGGGCAAGCCCGCCCACATCGAGCCCGACCGGTTCAACGACGCCACCTGCGGCGATGGCCTCGAGGGCCGTGACCTCCGAGCTTCCTTGCTGGGCGGGAAGCGCGATGGGGTCGAGGCCGGTGTAGACCTTGAACGGAAGCGGCTTTATCGCCCAATCCATGGAGTGGCGGTTGCCCTGGACGCTGGCCGGCGAGTGCTTGGTGGCCTCGTGGTAGCTAAGCGCCGACCGGGCCGGCCCGCCCGCCGTGCTCACTTGACACCGGGACCGGCCGGCATCTCGAGCAGCTCGATAATACGGCCGGCATCGCGGGCTTCCATGTAGGCAAAGGCGATCTCAGGGGAAATGCGTTCGTAGAAGACCGTTTGGTAGCCTTCGGCTTCCATCTTGGCGATACGGGCATCGATGGCGTCGACACGGAAACGGACGTGGTGGAGACCTTCTCCGTGCTCCTCGATATGCTCGCTGTGATGTGTCGCGCCCTCCATGGCCTCTGTCCGCGCT
>CAYXZP010000038.1:5436-10080 GCA_964469485.1 uncultured Myxococcales bacterium
CAGCTCTAGCGCGCGCGCCCCGCGGGTGTCGGGAGCCACCTTCAAGCGGCAGTCGTCGGGCGGATACTCGGCGACCTCGAAGGGTCCAAACAGAGCTTGGTAGGCCGGCAAGGATGCCTCCACACTACGGACCACATAGGCAACCTGGTCGAGCTTCCACACGCCGGTAGAGTACTGTTTTCAGTCGTCGAGGCCGAAGAGGAGGTCGACCAGCTCGCCGGCCACATCGAGGGAGGTCGTGCCCAGGCACGCAGGGTCGGCCGTAGCCGACGGGTCGGCCTCGAGCTCGGCCGCGGTCGGGAAGGGGCAACCGCTGAGCCCGGTCGTGTCGGCGCACCTGCCAAGCTGCCCGGCCGCTCGTGTGCGGAGCTTCTCCAACTTGACCGAGAGGGCCTCGCTGCAATCGACGGGCTCGGTCGCCTCGATGTTGGCCGTCGCGCAACGCGCCCCGACCTTGAGCGCGACCAGCGCCGACCTGCTCACGCCCTTTAGCAGGCGTGACTGGCAAGCGGCGGTCTCCGCGCTTGCGGCCGGGGCCGGCAGGTCGGGCGGATTGGAACCGCTGGCCGCCGCGAACCGCGTGGCCGTGGCCTGGGCCTGACGGCACACGAGACAATCGACGAGATCGTCGAGGCTTCCCAAGCCGATACCCTCACAGCCGCCGCCGCAGTCGTCGGCCAGCCCGAGCAAGGAAGGCGTCAAGCCGTCAGCGGCACAGACGCGGTCACGACGACCGCCGACGGCCCTGTGCAGCTTGTCCTCGGCACCGGCAATACGAACCTCGCGCAGGCCCTCGCTGCAGGCCCGTCCCCAGACGGCGTCCAGGTAGCAGCGGTTCCACTCGCGCACATGGCCCTTGCCGTAACGGGTGAAGCGCTTGGCCACCGAACCGAGACAGCTGCGCCGCTGGCCGGCGGGCGCGAGCACGTGCATCACGCCGACGCCGGACAGTCCGACATCGATGGTGGCCTCCTCGGGGTCGGGGTCGTTGGTAAGAATGCGCAACAGCGCGTCCTCGAAGCCGCCGCTCGGCGGAGAGAAGCCCACGCTGAGCGTGACGTTCTCGCCCAAGGGGATGTCGAAAGGCGCCGAAGGCCCGTCGACCGTAAACATCGGGCTGCTGCCCGCGACCAATTCGTAGGCGGACACCGTGAGCGGGAACTCGCTGCCGTTGTTGTAAACGACGAGCTCGGCAGTCCCGCTGCTGCCGGCGTCGGCAAGTATGGTGATAGAGGGAAGCGAGATCCTCACGTCGAGCGGGTCCAGGCAGGATTCGACGCCGGGCACAGCGAATCCAGTAAAGCCCTGCGGGGCGCCCGTGGCTTCGAAGTAGTTAAGACAGGAGTAGCCCGGAAGGGTGAGATGCTCGAGGAGTTCCGAAACATTGGTGAACCCGTCCTCATCGCTGTCCATGGTCTCGACGTCGGCCAGCGAGTTATGTATCGACTTGCCGACATAGAGCTGTTGTTGGACGGCGTTGCCGTAGGGATTGCGCGGTCCGGTTCCGTCCCATTTGAAGTGACATATCGAACAGCTGTGAAGCCGCGACCCTTCGGTTATCCCGTAGGTTTCGGTCAGCACGTCGAAATAAGTCGGACGTGCCTCGGCCGTGCCGGCACCCGAAACGATGAGCGCCAGGACCATGACGAGCACCCTCATGGCCTTGCCACCTCCGTGGTTGCGCCGACCGTGGCGGCAAGGGCCTGTTCCATGCAGGCCGACACGGAAGCGGCATCACCGGACCCGGCACATCCGGCTAGCCCGCCGTAACCGTTCTTGCAGCGGGCCACCTTGCGCGCGGCCTTTGCTTTGGCCTTGGCTATCTTTCCCGAGGCATCGCTCGAACAAACAAGCGGCGTGTCGGCCTTGAGATTGGCCTCCTCGCAACGCAGTAGCGCCGCGGCCCACCCTGTGGCCAGTTTGACGGCACCGATGCCGAGCAACTTCTGGCAGGACTGCGCCCCGGCGGGCACCGCGGCCGGGGTCGCCGGCGGCCCTACATCATAGGCCGAGGCCATGGCGGCGCTGGCCAAGCTTTCGGCCACACAGACGGCGCAGTCGGCCAGGTCCGACATGTCGTAGAGCACCACCGTGCCGTCGCAGGGAAGGGGACAGACGTTGCCGTGTCCGAGGGTCTCCGGCGTGAGGTCGGCCGTGGCGCAGCGGCGGTCACGGCTGCCACCGACCTTTGAACGCAATTTGGCCGCCGCCTTTTCGATGCGCGTATCGCGGGCACCCTCGTTGCAACTTATTCCGGCCGAGGTCGAGCGGTAGCAGCGCGCCCATGCCTTCAAGTATTTCTTGAGATACTTGGCCTCGCCGCGAAGCAGGACCCGCCGGCAAGCGTCGACCGTGGCGCGGTCGGGTTCGTAGAAGGCACGTGCCATCGCGACCGGCTCGGACATATCGTACTGGCTCCACAGGTCGTAGAGGAAGGGACCGGCGGCATTGGTGACGTTCTCGTCGAAGAGGAACTCGATGTATTCGCGCGACGCGGTCTGGTAATAGAGCGTGGCCTCCGCACGCACCGCGTCGGCCCCGACCGGGTAGGTGACATCGTCCCAGTACTGCCCGTCGGCGAAGTCCTGCCCCACGGGCTCGCCGTCGAAGCTGCGGTAGGCCGCGTTGGTAAAGCCCCGTGGCGGTATGCGGTTGTCCTTCTCACGAACGTTGTTGAGCACGAGATGGAGGCTCGGCCCCGGGGTTCGGCCCACCACGGCGGCCCATTCGGGACTCATACCGTGTACGGCCTCCCACACCTGCAGGTCGGGATCGTCATGTTCGTCCACGAGCGTGGCCGTTTCGAACACGTAGCGTCCCGATTCGAAGACCACGCGGCGCTCGGCGTCCGTTGCGCGCACGTGCAGCCACATGCGGCGGCCGTCGGGATAACCGGTGGGCAGCTTGTGGCCGCTCTCGTTCGTCACACGCACCGTGAACTGGCCGCCGGCCAGATCGACCGACAGCGTAGCGGCCTTCCTGAGCATCGCCTCGGCACGGGCCGCGCCTTCGAGCAGGGTATCGCGGTCGACCTCGGAACCGAACACCGGGTGGTAGGGCAAGACCTTGGGGATGAAGGTGTTGGCGCCGACCATCTCGTGCAGCGGCAGGTCGTCGCGCTCGGGGCCGTCCTCGGCATCGCGGCCGCTGACGTCGGGCATGTGGCAGTCCTGACAGGTCGATACAACGGTCTTGTTGCCGCCGAACTGCGGCGCCCTTACACCGGCGACCGCGTAACTGCTCGCGGCCCACTCGTCGTAGGTCGACTGTTCGGGAAAGGCGAGTTCCGGGTCGCCGGGCTCGCCGAAGGGGTTCGGATCGTATCCGCCCTCCGCGTTGCGTGTGAACACCGGGTTGCCGACGTTGTGGCATGTCCCGCACAGGTCGGAGCTCTGGTGGAAGGGGGAGATCAAGGTCGTATGCGACGGCGTGTGGGGATCGCCGGCGTTGTCGGCGACGACGTCGAAGGGTCCGCGCAGGCGCGCCAGCGGGTCTATGACCATCTGCGCCGAGCCGAGCTTGGCCACCGGCGCCGTCAAGGCGGCGAGGATGCCGGCGTCACTGGCCGGTCCGCCTTCGGCGCCGAAAGGATCGACCATGCGGTGGCAGACCGAACACTGGACCCCGTGACGGTCGCCCGCGTTCATGGCCGTTCCGTCCTCGGGCACCGAGCGGCCCTCGAGCCAACCGCGCGGCAGGTGGCAGCGAAGACAGGTCTCTCCCGAGTGCTCGATGTCCTGGTTGGCCACGGCCATGGCCGCCCACATCAACGGATCACGTCCGGACTGGGCCATCATCGAGCCCTGCCAGTTGCGATAGGGCTCGACCTCGGGGCTGCCGTAGTCGGCGTGACAGTCGGTGCACTGGTCGGGCGTGGCCAGCCCGTCGATGATGCTGAGCGGTTGCGTACCGGGCAAGCGGAAATCGTCCGCCGTAGAGGCCGGACCGTCGGCCGCGGCAAGGCCGCCGGCCAGCAGGAAGCAGGCCAGCGCCGTCACGACCACGACGGCCGCGGATACACGACGACGACCCGACGCTCTTTGCTTCAAGCGCAGCATGGCAGCGAGCGGACCCTGGCCTTACCGCAACGGCGGCCCGCACAGTAGTCTTCCAAGTTCACATCCGGCTGGCCGGCTGTCAACGCAGCCACCCCCCCGGATGGGGCATAAGAGAAGATGAAAGGGCCTATTCTACTCCGCTTGCGGCAGGGCTCGCTGGCGGCCGCGCTCGAAGAGCTGGCCGGCCTCGAGCCGGCCGGCGAGTAGGGCCGTCAGCGAGGGCTCGGGAATGGCAACCCTGAACTGCCTTTCCTCGACGGGACCGGCCGCATCGATGACCCCGTCGGCGGTGGCGGCCAGGTCCTGCAGCCCGTAGGCAAGCAGCAGCTCGAGGTTGGCCGGCTCGAAGCGGGCGCTGTCGAGACTAGCGAGCACCGGTTCAACGACATGCTGCCACACCCAAAGGTCGAGGTCCCCGGCCGCGGCCCGGCCACGGTCGAAGATCAGGCCGCTTTGCACCCGTATGCGCAGGTAGTCGGGGCCGAGCCGCGGCGAGGTCCCCACGACCTCGACCTCGCTCGGCCCGAGCGCACCGGCCTTCATCGCTTCCATCAAAAGTAACACTTGAACTGTCAGCGCATCGGGC
>CAYXZP010000038.1:10090-15022 GCA_964469485.1 uncultured Myxococcales bacterium
CGTGTCGCCCAGTTCGGCGGCCAGTTCCTCGACGCGGGCCCGGAGCTGGCCGTCGCGGTCGCCGGCCACCGCCTCGGGTTCTCCCGCAAAGGCCGTGGCGCTTAGCAGAACCGCGCCTAGTGCAATAATGACTCGGCCGCTCATCGCGGCCATGATGGGCGATGCCATGAGAAAGGGGAAGGGACCGCTTCCGCGCCAGCACTACCGGCTCGTGGCCGGATTGGGCCGGGCCTGGCCCGGCGGCGGCCGGGAACGCGAGCCCGTGATCGCCGCTGTCTCGGGAGGCTCCGATTCGATGGCCCTGCTCGAACTTCTCTCGCTGTGGGCCACCGAACGGGGACCGCAGGTGACGGCCTGCTACATCGACCACGGCATGCGACGCACCGCCTCGCGCGAGGCTGCCTTCGTCGCGGCAAGCGCGGCCAGACTCGGGTTCGACTTCGAGACCCGGCGCATCAGCGATCCCGGGCGCGGTGACGAGGACCACCTGAGGCGCTGCCGTTACCGTCTTCTCACCGAGCTGGCCGGGGCCCGCGGGGCCCGCTGGATAGTGACCGGCCACACGCGTGACGATCAGATAGAGACCATCCTGTTCCGTTTCCTGCGCGGCGCCGGCCTCGGCGGCCTCGGCGGGATACGGCAGCGTCGCGGCCCGCTACTGCGCCCGCTGCTGGCCGAAAGCCGGGAGGTGCTGAGAACCTTCCTTCGTGACCGCGGCGTTGGCTGGCTCGAAGATCCGAGCAACACCGACATGCGCTATGCCCGCAATCGCATGCGCCACCTCGTTGTCCCGCTGCTCGAGAGCAGCTTCGGGCAGGGCGCGCTCGCGCACCTGCCCGCGGTGGCCCGTCGCTGGCGCTGCGACGAGGAGTACCTGGACGCCGAGGCGCGCCGCTTCGCCGGTTTCGCACTGCGCGGACACGGCCGCGGCTCCGAGCTCGACCTAGTGGCCGTCACAGGGGTGCCCGAAGCGCTGCGGGCGCGGGTCCTCAGGATCTGGATCGCCACGGCCGGAGGCCCCGACCCCCCGACCATCGCTCAACTCGAACGCGTCGAGGCGATCGCCCTAAACGCCCCCGGACCGGCATCCGTAGATCTTCCGGGACTCACCGTCCTGCGCCGCAAGGGCCTCCTTTGCCGCGCCGGCGCGGCCCCGGAAAAAGCGGCGGCCGCGCATGGAAACAGCGGCGCCGACCGTGTACAAAGGCGGGCTGCGCCCCTGCGCGCCAGACGCGCGGCGAAACGATGAACCAGATGTCCAGGAACCTAGCGCTCTGGCTCGTGCTCGGCCTCATGGTCGTGTTGCTGTTCAACATGTTCCAGGGCCAGCGCTCGCGCGACGAGGAATTGAGCTATTCCGAATTCGTCGCCGCGCTCGATGCGGGCATGGTCGACGAGGTCACCGTCCAGGGCAACGCCATCACCGGCACGCGGTCGGGCGCCAAGTTTCGCACCTACGGGCCCCAAGAGGACGCCATCGAGCGCTTCCTCGACAAGGAGGTTCCCTTCGAGGTCAAACCCGAGGCCAACGACCCCTGGTACGTCATCCTGCTCGTTCAGTGGTTCCCCATGCTGCTGCTGGTCGGCGTGTGGATATTCTTCATGCGACAGATGCAGATGGGTGGCGGCAAGGCCATGTCCTTCGGCAAGAGCCGCGCAAAGCTGCTCAATGAGAACCAGCACAAGGTCACCTTCAACGACGTCTCGGGTATCGACGAAGCCAAGGACGAACTCGAGGAAATCATCGCCTTTTTGCGCGATCCCAAGAAGTTCACCAGGCTCGGCGGCCGCATCCCAAAGGGGGTGCTCCTGGTCGGATCGCCGGGAACCGGCAAGACGCTCCTTGCCCGGGCGGTGGCCGGGGAGGCGGCTGTGCCGTTCTTCTCGATCTCAGGATCCGACTTCGTCGAGATGTTCGTCGGCGTGGGCGCCTCGCGCGTTCGCGACCTGTTCGTGCAGGGCCAGAAGAACGCCCCCTGCATCATCTTCATAGACGAGATCGATGCCGTCGGCCGCCACCGCGGCGCCGGCCTTGGCGGCGGCCACGACGAGCGCGAACAGACGCTCAATCAGTTGCTGGTTGAAATGGACGGCTTCGAGTCCAACGAGGGCGTTATCCTGGTCGCCGCCACCAACCGCCCCGACGTTCTCGACCCGGCATTACTCAGGCCGGGCCGCTTCGACCGCCGCATAGTCGTGCCGCGGCCCGATGTGCGGGGCCGCGAGGGCATCCTCAAGGTCCACACCCGCAAGGTCCCGCTCGGCGACGACGCCGACCTGGCCGTGGTGGCCAAGGGAACCCCGGGGTTCTGCGGCGCCGATCTGGAGAACATCGTCAACGAGGCCGCGCTCCTGGCCGCACGCGAGGGTCACGATGCTGTCGGCCAGGACCACCTCGACATGGCCAAGGACAAGGTGCTCATGGGTAGCGAGCGCCGCTCGATGGTACTGAGCGAACGCGAGCGCCGCACCACGGCCTACCACGAGGCCGGGCACGCCCTGGTGGCGCGTATGCTTCCGGGCACCGACCCGGTCCACAAGGTGACGATCATCCCCCGCGGAATGGCGCTCGGGGTCACCCAGCAGCTGCGCGAGGACGACCGCCACACCTACAACTCGAAGTACCTGCTAAACAACCTGGCCATACTCTATGGCGGGCGGGCGGCCGAAGAGCTCGTCCTCGACGAGACAACCACCGGCGCCGGCAATGACATCGAGAAGGCCACCGAGTTGGCGCGCAAGATGGTCTGCGAGTGGGGGATGAGCGAAGAGATAGGCCCGGTGCAGTTTGGCAAACCCGACGCGGAGGTCTTCCTCGGAATGGAGATGCACCAGCGCCGCGAGTACTCCGAGGACACCGCGCGCCGCATCGACAGTGAGGTCGCCCGTATGCTCAGCGACGCCTACCTCAAGGCCAAGGAGGTCGTCAAGGGGCACCTCGACGCTCTTCACTCGATGGCGGCAGCCCTGCTCGAACGAGAGGTCCTCAACGGCAACGAGATAGACGAGATCATTCGCGGCAACGGCGGCACGGTGCCGCCGGCCGAAGCCGGCGCGCCCGCCTGAGCTTTCGACCCCGGCGACGGATGGTCTTGCGCATCAGGGGCGGCTCACTCGACCTGGACCGTCCGCGCGTCATGGGCGGGATCAACGTCACGCCGGACTCCTTCTCCGACGGCGGCACCGCCATGGGCGTCGAGCCGGCCCTTGCGCTAGCCAGACGCATGGCCGCCGAGGGCGCCGACATCATCGACATCGGCGGCGAGTCCACGCGCCCGGGGGCCGAAGCGGTCAGCGCCGAGGAAGAGTCGGCGCGCGTGGTGCCCGTCATCGAGGCTGTCAGTTCCGAACTCTCGGTCTCGGTCTCGGTCGACACCAGCAAGGCCACCGTGGCCCGAGCCGCCCTCGAGGCGGGCGCCGCCGTGGTGAACGACATCTCGGCCGGGAGTTGGGACGAGCATATGCTCGCGCTGGTCGCCGAGCGGGACGCCGGCATCGTGCTCATGCACACGCCGGGCCGGCCCGGCGAGATGATGGAGAGGACCGCTTATGACGACATGTGGGGCACGCTCGAGACCTGGTTCGCCGAGCGGCTCGGCACGGCCGAGGCCTGCGGGGTCGCGCCGGAGGCCATCGCGATAGATCCCGGTATAGGTTTCGGCAAGACCACGCCCCAAAACCTCGAGATCCTGGCCGGGCTCGGCCGCCTGAGAAAATTCGGCCGGCCGCTGCTCGTGGGGCTATCGCGCAAGCGTTTCCTCGGTGACATCGGAGGGCGCGCCGAAGCATCGGACCGCGACGATCTCACCCAGGCGGCCAACACGCTGGCCCTGGCCGCCGGCGCCGACATCATAAGAACCCACGATGTTCGCCGCGGCGTGGACGCGGCCGCCGTCGCGGCCGCCATGAAGACGGTGGCCGGCCGGACCGAATGAGCACGGGCGGCAGGCATCGTCATTGCTGGCATTCCGCGACATACTGAGACCGTGAGCCGGAAACGAAAGCTGTTCGGCACCGACGGTATCCGCGGGGTGGCCAACCAGGAACCGATGACTCCCGAGGCCATCCTCAGGCTCGGGCGCGCCGTCGGCCGCCACTTCCAGACCTCGGGCGAACGCCGTCACAAGGTTCTTATCGGCAAGGACACCCGTTTGTCGGGTTACATGGTGGAGACCGCACTGGCCTCCGGACTCTGCTCGATGGGCGTCGACGTGCTGCTGGTCGGCCCCATGCCGACGCCCGGCATAGCCTTCCTGACACCGAGCCTACGGGCCGATGCAGGAGTGGCGATCTCGGCCTCGCACAACAGCTTCGATGACAACGGCATCAAGTTCTTCGGCCCCGACGGGTTCAAGCTCCCCGACGAGGACGAGACGCGTATCGAGGAACTTGTGTTCGGGGAAGAGATCGACCGCGTACGGCCCACCGCCGGAGGCATCGGCAAGGCATTCAAGCTCGACGACGCCGGCGGGCGCTACAGCGTGTTCGTCAAGAACGTCGTTCCTAAAGGCCGCACCCTCGACGGGCTGCGAGTGGTCATCGACTGCGCCAACGGCGCCGCGCACCGCATAGCGCCGATGGTGCTCGATGAACTCGGCGCCGACGTCACCGCGATCGGGATCGAACCCGACGGCCTCAACATCAACGACGGGTGCGGCGCATTGCACACCGAGCTGCTGCGAGAACGCGTGTTGCGCGAGGGCGCCGGCGTCGGGATCGCGCTCGACGGTGACGCGGACCGCACCATCCTTGTCGACGAGCTTGGTGAGGAGGTCGACGGCGACCACATGCTTGCCATCCTCGCCATCGGCCTCAAGAAGGCCGGCCGCCTGGCCCACGACAGCGTGGTGGGAACCGTCATGGCCAACCTCGGGCTCGAACTGGCGCTTCGCGCGGAGGGCATAACGCTCATCAGAACGCCGGTGGGAGACC
>CAYXZP010000038.1:15032-16890 GCA_964469485.1 uncultured Myxococcales bacterium
CGTCGCGCCGTCGGACGCATGCGCGAGGGCGGTCTCCATCTCGGTGGCGAGCAGTCGGGACACATCGTCTGCCTCGACCACACGACGACCGGGGACGGGATGATAACCGCGCTTTCCATCATCGCCACGCTGCTGGAAGAGGACAGGCCGCTGTCCGAACTGAAGAACGTCGTCACCAAGTGCCCGCAATCGCTGCTCAACGTACGCATCAAGGAGAAGCGCGAACTGCGCGAAGTGCCCCGCATCGCCAACGCGATACGCTCGGCCGAAACGACCCTCGGTGATTCCGGCCGCGTGCTGGTCCGTTATTCCGGCACCGAGGCTCTGGCACGGGTGATGGTGGAGGGCGAGGAAGCCTCGGTAGTCGACGAGCAGGCGCGCATGATCGCCGACGCCGTGGAAGACGCGCTGGCCTGAGCATCATGACCCGAGGACGAACGCTCGGGCTGGGCGTCAACGTCGACCATGTGGCCACCGTGCGCCAGGCCCGCGGTACCGACTACCCGGACCCGGTCGAGGCCGCGCTGGCCGCCGAGCGCGGCGGCGCCAGCGGCATCACCGTCCATCTGCGCGAGGACCGGCGCCACATTCAGGACCATGACGTCGAGCGGCTCCTGGCCGCCGTCACCTCCAAGGTAAATCTCGAAATGGCGGCCGACCCCGGCATCGTCACGATGGCCTGCCGTCTCGGGCCTGCCGACTGCTGTCTGGTGCCCGAGAAACGCGCGGAGCTTACGACCGAGGGCGGCCTGTCGGTGGCCGGCCACGAGAAGGGCCTGGCCCCCGTCGTCGAACAGCTCGGGGCGGCCGGCATCCGCGTGAGCCTGTTCATCGACCCTGACGAGCGCGAGATAAACGCCGCCGCCGACCTGGGAGCGGCCGTGGTCGAGCTTCACACCGGAAGCTACGCCGCGGCCGGACCCGGCGGCGCCGGCGCCGAGCTCGAGCGCATCGAGGCCGCTGCTGGTATGGCCGCCGCCCGCGGCCTAGCGGTGAACGGCGGCCACGGTCTCACGCTGGCCAACGTGGCCGCCATCGCGCGCATACCCGAGATGGAGGAACTCAACATCGGGCACAGCGTCGTCGCGCGCGCCTTGTCGGTCGGCATCGAAGAGGCCACCCGCGAGATGCTGGCTGTGTGCACCGCCGCACGGACCGGCCACGGGGCGGCGGGCTCGTGACGGCGCGACCGACCCCGCTTCTCAGCGCCGCGGCAATGAGAAGCCTCGACCGCTTCACGATCGAGTCCGGAACAGCGTCGCTCGAACTGATGGAAAGGGCCGGCCGTTCGGTGGCCGCTTACCTCACCGGCAACGCGGCCGCGCTTGTCGACGGAAGGTCCGGCCCGCGCATGCTCGTGCTGGCCGGTCGCGGCAGTAACGGCGGCGACGGCTTCGTGGTCGCCCGTCTCATGGCCGCCTCCGGTTGGCGAGTCGATGTCCAGCTTGCCGCCGGCCAGCCTGCCGAGGGAAGCGATGCGGCCGTCAATCTCGAACGTTGGGAGAAGCTAGGGCAGGGGCCGACCCTGCCCGGGGCCGGCACCACCGGATACGATCTCGTTCTCGACACTCTCTTCGGCACCGGCCTCGACCGTGAACTCGACGGCGAGTTGCGCCGGCTGGTCGAAGCGTTGAACGCCGCACACGCCCGCGACCGCTTTGCGGTCGTCGCCGTCGACCTCCCGTCCGGGCTCGACGCCGACAGCGGCCGGCCCCTGGGTGCGGCCGTCGAGGCGGATGCCACCGTCACCATCGGCGCCGGCAAGCCGGGGCTCTTCCTCGGCGAGGGCATAGCGGCGGCGGGAAGGGTCTCGGTCGCCGACATCGGGTTGGCCGACCCGGTCCGTGCCGGGATTGAA
>CAYXZP010000038.1:16900-19257 GCA_964469485.1 uncultured Myxococcales bacterium
TCTCATCATCGGCGGCTCGGCCGGCAAGACCGGCGCCGCAAAGCTGGCCGCGCGCGCGGCGCTGCGTGCCGGCGCCGGCCTGGTAAGCGTGGCGGTACCGGCATCGGTCGCGGCCGCGGTCGATGCCGAGTTCACCGAGACCATGACCATTGCGCTTGCCGACCGTGGCGGCGAGCCAGACACGGGCGCGATCGCCGGGCTTGCGGACCAACTCGAGCGTTTCGACGTCGTCGTGGCCGGCCCCGGTCTCGGGACCAGCGCGGGCGCGGGCGAACTCGTCGAGGCCTTAGCGGCAACGGTCGATGGCGCGCTCGTTCTCGACGCCGACGCGCTCAACCTTGTCGCGGCGGGAGCGGGAACGTCCGCGCTCACCGCAGCAAGGAAGGGGCGGGCCCTCACACTGACACCGCACCCGGGCGAGATGGCAAGGTTGCTCGGCACCGGCACCGCCTCGGTACAAGACGACCGGCTCGGGTCCTGCCAGCGCCTGCTGGGCGAGGGCGCGGCCACGGTCGTCCTCAAGGGCGCGGCCACGGTCGTGGCCGCAACCGAACGCCTGGCCTTCAACAGCTCCGGCAATCCGGGAATGGCCACGGCCGGCATGGGCGATGTCCTGGCGGGCGCCGTCGGCGCACTGGCCGCCGGCATGGACAGCTTCGAAGCCGCGGCCCTGGCGGTGTATCTGCACGGGCGGGCCGCCGACATCCTGGCCGAAACCACAGGCGGCGCCGGCTTCCTTGCCGGCGAGGTCGCCGACACGCTGCCGGCGGCCATTGCCGGTCTGCAACGGGCGGCCACGAGACCGGCGTGAGCGTTCGGCAACTACTGCTCGAAAGCCACGGCGAGGAAGACACCGCTGACCTCGGGCGGCGCTTGGCCGAACTACTCCCGCTGCCGGCCACTGTGGGCCTCACCGGTCCGCTCGGGGCCGGCAAGACGGTGGTCGTGCGCGGCATGGCCGGGGCGCTCGGGGTAGACCCGCGCGAAGTTTGCAGCCCCTCCTTCGTCTATCTCGTCGAGTACGAGGCGGCCTCCAAGCGTTTGTTCCACGGCGACCTCTTCCGGCTGGCCGACCTTCCCGACAACGCGGCCGAACGGGTCCACTCGGGCATAGGGCTGCACGAGGCCGTCGCCAGCCGGGCCCTGACCGCGGTCGAGTGGTGGGAGAACTACCGGGGACCGCCGCCCGAACGGCTCGTCGTTGTTGAGTTGGAGATAGAAAATGCCGAGGATAGGACGATTAAGCTCGGCTTTAGCGGCGGGGGACTGGACAGGGTCATCAGTGAGTTCGGCAAAGCGCATAGTCCATAAGTACGGCGGCACCTCCGTGGGCAGCCCCGAGCGCCTGCGCGCGGTGGCCGCGCGTATCAAGAGCGCGGCCGACACCGGCATCGAGCTGGTGGTGGTCGTCTCGGCGATGTCGGGCGAGACCAACCGTCTGCTGGACCTGGCCGCTTCGGTCTCGCCGGACCCGGCCAGCCGCGAACTCGACGTGCTGCTCGCCACCGGAGAGCAGACCTCGACGGCGCTGCTCGCGATGGCCCTTGCCGACGTCGGTGTGGACGCGGTGTCCCTGCAGGGGCACCAGGTGCAGATCGCCACGGACTCGTCCTTCGGACGGGCGCGCATCAAGTCTATCGACGTCTCGCGCGTCGAGAGGGCGCTTGCCGGGGGGCGCGTCGCCGTGGTGGCTGGCTTCCAGGGGGTCGACGAGGAGCACAACATCACGACCCTCGGACGCGGCGGCTCCGACACCAGCGCGGTGGCCCTGGCCGCCGCACTGTCGGCCGAGGCATGCGAGATCTACACGGATGTGGCCGGCGTGTTCACGGCCGACCCGCGCATATGCCCCGACGCGGTAAAGCTCGACCGCGTCTCTTACGACGAGATGATCGAGCTGGCCGGGCAGGGCACCAAGGTCCTTCAGATACGCAGCGTCGAGTGCGCCAAGCGTTACGGCGTCAAGGTCTCGGTGCGTTCGAGCTTCGACGAGGGCGAGGGGACCTGGATCGTTCCCGAGGAGAAGAGCATGGAAGAAGTATTGGTCTCGGGAGTGGCATTCGACAGGGACCAGGCAAAGATCACGCTACAGGGAGTGCCCGACCATCCCGGCCTGGCCGCCTCGGTGCTGGGCCCGCTGGCAAGGTCGGGGATCGCGATCGACATGATAGTGCAGAACATCGCCGAGGACGGCCACACCGACCTCACTTTCACCGTGGCGGCGGCCGACCACGGCCGCACCGAAGCCATCGTGCGCGAGATCGCCGGCAAGGTCGGCGCCCGCGGCGTAGCCGCGGCCGGTGGCCTGGCAAAGGTATCGGTGGTGGGACTCGGCATGCGCAACCACGCCGGTGTCG
>CAYXZP010000039.1:0-18933 GCA_964469485.1 uncultured Myxococcales bacterium
CCAGCTCAAGAGGGAAGGCCGCTTCAGCCGCGACGACCTACTCGTGCTCCACACGGCCGAGTCGGCCACCTGGAGCTATGGCGGCATGGCCCTTCGCTGGCGTTAGGCGGTCTTGCGGACGGGCTTTTCGGAGGCTGCCCAGTTTTCCATCGGTCGCCAGCCGGGGACGTCCCAACCGTGCACCGGGTATGCCTTGAACGGCGGGACCGAACCCTGAACGGCCGGCTCGAGATCCTTGATGCGGGTTTCGGCCAGCGCCCGGAAGTCGACCGGTATCGTACGGGCTTTACCGGCAACTCGAGCACGGTGCGCACGAACCGGATCTCCTCGCCCTTGAGACGGGCCGGAGAAGTGCACAACCAGGCTGCAATGGCGCAGGAGAGTCCGCTGATACCGGGGATATGGTAGTAACGCTCGTCCGGACAGCCAGGACAGTAATACTCCCCGGCCCTGGCCACTTATCGGGCGCCGGGCTAGCCTGAGGCCGGCAGGAGGGAGTCCCATGAACACTGATGCAGGAGTCAGCGGCAACGGTTCGGTACGGGTCGATCCGTCGATCTCGGCCATGCCCATTGCCCTAGACGCCACCGACCAGCCCACGGTCTGCGTGCTGTGCAGCCACAACTGCGCGCTCAGGGTCGATATAGAGGACGGGCGCATCACCTCGGTGCGGGCCGACAAGCAGAGCGCGATCACCGAGGGCTACATCTGCAACAAGGGCGTGACCATCACCGACTACGTCAGTCACGGCCAGAGGCTCGAGCACCCGCTTCGCCGGCGCGCCGACGGCAGCTTCGAGGAGATCGACTGGGACACGGCCATCGCTGAGATCGCCGCCAAGATGAAGGGCCTGCTCGACGAGCACGGGTCGCGCTCGCTGGCGCTTGCCGGCATAGGCGGGCAGGGCAACCACCTGGATGCGCCCTACGGTACGGCCTTCTTGCGCGCCTGTGGGAGCCGGCGTTGGTTCAACGCCTACGCCCAGGAAAAGACGCAGCACCACCTCATCGACTCCTGGATGTTCGACGCTTCGCCGGCCGCCTTCCTCCACGCCGATGCCACGAGCACCAATTTCATGGTCGTCATGGGCACCAACGCCAAGATAAGCCACCGCGGGCACCGCGCGGTCGAGACCTTCAAGGAGCTGGCAAAGCGCGAGGACTGCCGCGTGGTGGTAATCGACCCGCGCCAGACAGAGACCAGCCGCAGCGCCGACGCCCACGTGCAGCTTCGTCCCGGCACCGATGCCTACCTGCTAACTGGCATCGCGGCCACCATCGTACAGAACGAGCTGTTCGACTCGGTGTTCCTCGAGACCAAGACCACAGGTTTCGACGACGTGCGCGACCTGCTCGCACGTGTCGATGTGGAAGAGATGGCCCGTCGCTGCGACATCGAGGCCACGGAGCTAAGCGGCCTGGCCGAAGAGTTCGCGAGTGCGCCGTCGGCCTCCTTGATGTTCGACCTCGGTGTGGAGCAAACGCCGTTTTCGACGCTCATCTCCTATCTCATCCGCCTGGTCCTTTGCCTTACCGGCAACATCGGGCGCGCGGGCGGCAACACCTTCATCGAGACCTTCCTGCCGGCGACCCGCAGCGGTGGCCGCCACGAGGAACCCGAGAAGGCGCTTGTCTCTGGCATCCCGGCCGTGCGCGCGCTCGGCAACTTTGCGATGTTCTCGCCGACCCTGGCGCCCGAGGAGATACTTACCGACCATCCCGAAAGGATCCGGGCCTTCATCGTGGAAGGCTCCAACCCGCTCATCTCCTACACCGACACCAAACGCTGGCGCGAGGCCTTCGAGCGCCTCGACCTGCTTGTGGTAATAGACCCGGCCTTCACCGAGTCGGCGCGCATGGCCCACTATGTGCTTCCCGTGCCGGTGGGTTACGAGAAGTGGGAGATCTCGAACTTCCCCAAACGCCATCCTCAGATAGACGTGCAGCTGAGGCCGCCGGTGGTTCCGGCCCGTGGGAGTTCTCTTCCCGAGCCCGAGATCTACATCCGGCTCTTGGAGGCCATGGGGCGCGTCGAACCCGTACCCGAAGAGCTCGACCGCATCGCCGAACCCGGCACGGCCGAGTCGCGCAGCGGGTGGATGGCAAAGGCGCTCGAGCTGGTCGCCGGCCCGGCCGCGCGCGGCATAGACCCCGAGACACAAGTGCTTTCCTGGGCCTACCGCAGCATCGGCCGGCGCATGCCGGCCCCGTCCCTGGTGGCCGTTTGGGCCCTTTGCCACGCCAACGCCACGGGGCGCCGTGACGATGTGATCCGTGTTCTGGGAGACGAGTGGCGCGAGCGTTCGGCGGCCGAGCTTGGCGAGGAGGTCTTCCGCCTCGTGCTGGCGCATCCCGAGGGTGTCGAGATCGCCCGCTTGAAGGACGAGGACAACCTGGCCGAGCATACCGGCTACGGGGACGGGCGCGTAAGGCTTTCGCCCGAGGCGATGATGGGGGAGCTCGAGCGCGCCATCGAAGAGCGGCCCGAGACGGGCGCGGAAGAGTTTCCGCTGGTGCTCGGCAACGGCCTTCGTACCCTGTGGACGGCCAACACCATCCAGCGCTCGCCCGACTGGCGAAAGGGCCGCGGGCCGCACTGCCGCCTTACCATGAGCCCGGAGGACGCCGGCCGGCTCGGCATAGCCGACGGTCAGAACGTGCGGCTTTTGACCAAGCGCGGCACCGCCGAACTGCCCGCGGCCGTCGACAAGCGCATGCGGCCGGGACATGTGGCCATACCCAACGGTTTCGGCATGCAGTACGACACCGACGGCGGCACCGAGACCGTCGGCGTCAACATGAACGAGCTTACCGACACGGCCGACCGCGACCCGTTTACAGGCTGCCCGCACAACCGCTATGTTCGCTGCAGGGTGGAACCGGCGGCCGCGGCCGCCTGAACCGGCCGCCCGTCCTGGAGCCGATGTCCCCCGATACGCCGATAGAAATAACCGGCCTCGACCATTTCTATCTTAGTGTCTCGGACATGGCCCGCTCCGAGCGCTTCTACGACGGCGTGATGCGCCTTCTCGGTTTCAAGAAAGGGACCAACCCGATAGCCGGCGAGCCGCATCTCCACTACTACAACCGCACCATGCAGTTGACGCTGCGCCCGGCCCGCGACGGCACCGAACACGATGCCTACCGCCCGGGGCTCCATCACTTCTGCATGCGGGTGGCCACCACCGGCGAGGTCGACCGTGTGTCGGCGGGCCTTGGCGACCTCGGCGTGAGGCCGAGCGCGCCGCGCCACTACCCGCAGTACGACCCCGACTACTACGCCGTCTTCTTCGAGGACCCGGACGGGATACGGATAGAGGTGGTGGCCGAGTTCCGGCGGCGCCGGCTCATCCGGGACAACTGGGACCGTCTCGACGAGTTCGAGGACCCGCTGGCCAAGGCCGGCCTGCTCGAGAAGGACTAGGCGCGGTAGGCCACAAGCGTCTCTTCGAGTCGCTTGGCCACCGCGCGCCGCAGCGCGGCGGGACCGAGCACCTCGACATCGGGCCCGTACTTGAGGATGTCCATCATCAACTCCTCCATGTGCCGGTAAGGCACGTAGAGTTCGTAGTTGCCGTCCTTGTCGAACTGCCCTTCCTGGTCGGGGTGCCAGTGCTCGTCGGCCACCCAGCGGGCCCGCTCGGCCGTAAAACGCAGCGCGGCCGTGTGCGTGGGCTCGCCGCCGAAGATGCCGTAGCTCTTGGTGAAGTAGCGGTCCAGCTTCGCGTCGGTGATGTCGCGGGTCTTCTCGTCGATCAGCTCGGCCTTGCGCACGCGTTCGAGCGCGAAGGTGCGCAGGTCCTTGCTCGTGTGGCACCAGGCGTCCAGGTACCAACTGTCGCGGTAGTGGACCAGGCGCTGCGGCGAGACCCGGCGCTGCGTGGTCTTGTCGCGTTCGCGGCCGTGGTACTCGATCTCGAGACGGCGCCGTTGCACCAGCGCGTCGGCGGCCTTGCGGAAGATGGTCTCGGGCACGCGGCGGCCGGCCATGGACAGCAAGCGCACGCGGCGGACCAACTCGCCCGAGCCCATCTGGCGGCTATCGAGGATCTCGTTGATCCGCGCCGAGAACATCGCGACCTCTTTCTCGAGGAAGCCCGGCTGCACGCCGGCCAGAAGTTGCTGCATGGTGAGGATCGCGAAGATCTCGGATGAGTTGAACCATAGCCCCGGGATCTCGTAGGGACGCTCGCCGTCGCGGCGTATCAGGTAGCCCTGGTCCCGGATGTAATCGATCTCGACGCCGAGATAGTGGCGCACGCGCCATATCACGCGGTTGGCCGTGGCCCGCGAGCACTCGAGCTCGTCCATGATGCGGTCGAGCGGGACCGGGTAGCGGGCCGGGCCGAGCAGCTTTTGCAGAGCGAATACGCGGTCGAAAAGTTCCATGGGCGCCTCCTATGGGCCGGGCCCACATATCGCGGCCGGCCCCCGGCGCGCAAGCGCTTTTTTCCGGGCAGGCTCACCGTTTGAGTCACCCGGGGGCTTATTATCCTGGGTGGAGGACACGCTATGGATAGAGAACAGCTGACCGAGCGACTGCACGAGACCCTTGCCGGCCTGGAGATCGGCCGGGCCCAGGCCTGCCGAAATCTCACGGTCTTTCCATTGACCGCCGCCAGCGGCCCCGATGCCGGCTCTGGCGCCGGCCCTGGATATATGAGCCTCGAGGAGGCCATCAGCGAGGGCCATTTCCGTATCTCCGAGCTGTCCGAGTCCGGTTCGGTGCCGGAGCTTCTGGCCACCAACGACGGCACCAAGCCCGTGCTTCTCGTCGACGGCGAGCAGTTGGTCGGGGCCAAGCAGAACCGCATCGTCAACATCTCCATTTTGGTGGCGGCCCAGAGCTCGCTCACCATTCCGGTCGCCTGCGTCGAGGCGGGCCGCTGGTCCCACGGCGATTCCACGATGTCCTTCGATGTGGCCGAAGAGACCTATTTTGCCGAGGGGCGCCGTCAGAAGGCTCGCCAGGTCAGCCGGTCCATGGCCGGCGGTCGCGGACGGCGCGCCGACCAGGGCATGGTATGGGACGCTGTCGACGCCAAATCGGCACGCCTCAGCGCCCACTCTCCGACTGCCGACGTGCGCGAGGCGTACCGCCGCCATCGCGGCAGCATCGAGGACTATGTGTCGGCCATAAGCGTGGCCTCGGACCAGTGCGGCGCCCTGTTCGCGATAGACGGCGAGCCGGTCGGCGTCGAACTGTTCGACCATTCGGCTCCCTTCGCAGAGATATTTCCCAGGCTGGTTCGAAGCTATGCCATGGACGCGATAGAGACCGAGCGGCCCGCCGAGGCTGTTCCCGAAGTGGCGCGTGCCCGTGATCTGATCGAGGCCGTTTCTGCGGCCGGTGCGAACAGCTACCCGGCCGTGGGCCTGGGCGAGGACATAAGGCTGGAGTCGGACCAGATCGACGGCGGCGCCCTGGTTCACGAAGGACGCTTCGTCCACCTCTGCGCCTTCCGCGAGCGGGCCCGTGCCGGCCGTGCCGAAGGGGCGGGTCCCAATGTCACCATACAGCGCGCTTCCGAACGCCGGCGGCGCCGGCGCCGGCAAAGGACGCTTCACTAGGTCTGCGGTCTAAAGCAGCGAGGCTACGAGTTCGGTCGTACGGGCCAGCTCGTCGGCCTCGCTGGCCGTGGGCACCAGTATTATCTCGTCGGCGCCGGCCGAGGCGCAGTCGAGTATGGCCTGGCGCACGCGCTCGGGGCCGGCAGCCCGGCAGGCACCGGCCATCGAGGCGGCCAGCTTGCCCCCGAACACTCGCAGGTAACGCTCGGCGTAGTCGTATAGCTGCTCTTCGGCCTTCGGGCCCAGCCCGTACCAGAACCCCGTGACCAGCCGCGGACGGCCCGCGCGCCCCCGGTCCCGCCAGGCGGCCTCGAAGCCTTTGAGCGACCTTTCGACCTCGGCCGGGTCGGGGCCGAAGGACCAGCCGCTTATACCGTCGGCAAAGCGTGCCGCGGCTCGCGTCATGCCCGGGTTCATCACGGCAGCGAGCACGGGGAGTCCGCCCGGGCGCAGGGGTCTGGGGCCTATCGGATGCGCGCTCTCCACCGGCGGCTGCCCCGACCAGATAGAGCGCATGAGTTCGAGTTGGTTCTCGAGCCGGTGTCGCCGGCCGCGCGTGTCGGCACCGACCGCGCGGAAGTCCTCGTCGCGCCCGCCCACGGCCACCGCCACCAGCAGCCGTCCGCCCGAGAGCACGTCTATGGTCGCCAACTGTTTGGCCACCATGACCTCGTTGTGCATGGGCAGCACGACTGCGTTCGGCAAAAGCTCGACCCGTTCCGTGAGGACGGCGCAGGCGGCCAGCGTGGTCAGCTGTTCGATGTTGTCGTAGGTGGTGCGCTCGCCGACGGCGACCGTCGAGTAGGGTCCCTCGTCGGCACCGAGGGCCCAGGCCCTGGTGGCCTCGCGGCCGCAACCGGCCACCATCGTCGGGATCGTCAGGCCTATCTTCACCGTGGGACGCCGGGAAACGAACAATTACAGGGATGTAGTGGCCATGCGAGTCGGAACCGGATGGTGTCCTAGGGCTGCTACAGCCCTATCCATACGCTCTTGGTCTGCGTGTACAGGTCGAGGGCGTGGCGACCCAGCTCGCGGCCGAAACCGCTTTGCTTGTAGCCGCCGAACGGCGAGGCCGCATCGAAGGTGTTGTAGGTGTTGATCCACACCGTGCCGGCCTTGAGCCGTGCGGCCACCTGGTGAGCCCTGCTTATGTCGCGTGTCCAGATGCCGGCGGCCAGGCCGTAGTCGGTGTCGTTGCCGGCCTCGATGACCTCGTCGATGTCACGGAAGGTCAGCGTCGAGACCACCGGCCCGAAGATCTCCTCGCGCGCGATCTTCATCTTGGCCGTCACGCCGTCAAAGATGGTGGGTTGGACGAAGTAGCCCCGTTCCCTGGCCCGGCCGCCGCCGGTCACGACACGGGCGCCGGCCTCGCGGCCGCCTTCGATGTAACCGAGGACCTTGGTGAACTGCTCTTCGCTCACCTGCGCGCCCATCTGCGTGGTCTCCTCGAGCGGGTCGCCGACGGTGATCGCCTCGGCGTGCGTCCTGAAGCGTTCGATGAACTCGTCATGGATCGCCTCGTCGAGGAAAAGCCGTGAGCCCGCGCAACAGACCTCGCCCTGGTTGAAGAAGATGCTGGTCATGGCCGTCTGCGCGGCGGCCTCTATGTCGGCGTCGGCAAAGACGATGTTCGGCGATTTGCCGCCGAGCTCGAGCGAGACACGCTTGAGGTTGCCGGCCGACGCTTTCTGTATGAGACGGCCGACCTCGGTCGAGCCCGTGAAGGCCACCTTGTCGATGTGCGGGTGCCGGGCAATGGCCGCGCCCGCGGTCGGTCCGTAGCCGGGAAGGATGTTGACGACCCCGGCCGGGATGCCGGCCTCGAGGATCAGTTCGCCCAGGCGAAGGGCCGTAAGGGGAGTTTGCTCGGCGGGCTTCAAGATCACCGTGTTGCCGCAGGCAAGGGCCGGGGCGAGCTTCCAGGCGGCCATCAGCAGCGGGAAGTTCCAGGGAATGATCTGGCCCACCACGCCGACCGCTTCGCGCCGTGTGTAGTTGAAGAAGGGGCCGCTTACCGGGATGGTCTCGCCGTGGATCTTGTCGGACCAGCCGGCGTAGTACTCGAAGGTATCTATGGTCTGGGGGACATCCACGTTGGCCGTCTCGCCCAGCGGCTTGCCGTTGTCGAGCGTCTCGAGCCTGGCCAGACCGTCGCGGTGCTCGTCGATCAGGGCGGCCAGGCGAAGCAGGAGCCGGCCCCTGTCGCGGGCGTCCATAGTGCCCCACGGACCCTCTTCCAGCGCGCGGCGGGCCGCGCCGACGGCCAGGTCGACGTCGGCCGTGTCGGCTTCGGCCACCGTGGCCAGCACCTCTTCGGTGGCCGGATCCACTGTTTCGAAGCTTTTTCCCGACAGGGCCTCCGTCCAGGCCCCGTCTATGAGAAGACGGCCGGTTTCGAGCTTGCTCGAATGGTCCAAAGCGACTGACATGGGATACCTCCTGTTCTGTGTTCGGGCGTCCCTCCTATACGGGCTGCGAGCCCTTGACCAGGCTCGCGTGACGGGCTGATATGGCCGGGATGACCAGATCAGCCGCAGCCCCGCTCGCCGTGCTGGCGGCCCTGCTGATGACAGCCTGCGTCGGGCGTCCGAGCATAGGCGGCCTCGGGCTTCCCTGGCTCACGCCCACGCCGCTGGCCAACAAGGCCCGTCCCCACCAGCCCAAACGCGCCGAGCTTGCCGAGGAGAGCCTCAAGGCCACCCTCCGCGCGATCGGCGATCTGCCGACCACCACTTCCTCGAACACCTACCGGGTCGGCGAGCGCGCCTGGGCCAAGCGCGGCGAGACCATGTTCAGCGTGCGGCGGGTGATGGCCAGCCGCAAGCCGGTGGCGGCCATGGCCCTGCGCGACTTCCGCCAGCCCTGCCGCCGGGTGTCCGACGAGATGAAAGGCCTGGCTCCCGACAAGCGCCGCGACACCGACACGCCGCGCGACCGCTCGGACAGCCTGGTCTGTCGCAGCACCCTGCTGGCGGGCATGTTCTCAAAGCGCTGCCGTTCGCCCGAGCCCGAGGCGCCCTGGGATCCCGACACCGCGGCCGTGGGGGCGGCCGGCGACGATGAGCTTGCTTGCAAGGAGGAACCGCTGAGCCTGGTGCGCGCACGCCGCGGCCAGCGTTTCCGGCTGGCCGGCATGGTGAGCGACGGCGCGGCCGACTTCTACGCCGTCGAGATACCGACGGGTACGGGCAACGCCTACCTGCTCATCGACGGCGGCGGTTACCTGCGCCGCAGCCGCTATCTGGGGTGGCGCCCGGCCGGTGTTCCCAAGCTCGGTGGGGGCGGTACCGAGGTCGTGCTCATGAGGCCGTCGGTGCGTCTGGAGTCGGGCCTGGCCCTTTTCCGTCTCGAGCACGAATCGGTGGTGGTTGCCGGCTCGGGCGGGCAGGTTCACTATGAGGTCGTCTACAACGGACTCTCGCGCGATTCGCGCGGGACCAGTTACCATCTGATCTACAAGGAATACCGGGCGGAGAACCCGGACGAGCCCATCCACATACGCGACCTAGGCTACGAGACCGACCAGAGGCGGGTGGAGATCGTCGGGGTCAATCTGCAGGTCGACGAGGTTAGCGAGTCGCGCATCCTTTATACTGTCATCGGGGACTGAGCCCCTTACGGCACGATGTCGAAACCCTATACGACGCTCGAAGGCGTGATAGAAGAGGTCGCGGCCAGCTACCGGGGCGCCCGCCCCATCGACAGCCTCGAAAGCGCGGCGCTCCCGAACTCGCGCAAGGTCGTCGAGGCGCTCGGACACCTGCAGCACGTCTGCTACATGGGGTTCTACTCGACCCGGGGTCTGACCGAAGAAAATCTGCGCCATTATATCGGCGAGCGACTTCACGAGGCCGCCGCCATCTTGCAGGAACAGATCGCCCGTGCGGTCGTTTACCGCCGCGCCGGCGGTGGCAAGCCCGAAGCCGAGGACCTGGCCACGGGCGAGCAGGCCGTGCTCTCGGCCTTCGCGGCCTTACCCAAGGTCCGCGAACTGCTTCACGGGGACGTCGAAGCGGCCTACCACGGCGACCCGGCCGCCAAGAGCATCGAAGAGGTGATCTTCAGCTATCCCGCCATCGAAGCGATTACGGTCTACCGCATCGCCCACGAGTTCCACGTCCTGGGCGCGCCGCTCATCCCGCGCATCATGAGCGAACAGGCCCACAATATAACGGGCATAGACATCCACCCGGGTGCGACTATCGGGCAAAGGTTCTTCATCGACCACGGCACCGGCGTGGTCATAGGCGAGACATCCGTGATCGGCGATAACGTCAAGCTCTACCAGGGTGTCACCCTCGGGGCGGTCTCGATCCCGGCGGAAGAGGTGGAGGGTATCCGCGGCACCAAACGTCACCCGACCCTCGAGGACGGTGTTACCGTATATGCGGGCGCCACTATCCTCGGCGGCGAGACGGTCATCGGCCGCGGTTCGGTCATAGGCGGCAACGTGTGGCTGACCGAATCGGTGGCCCCCGGAACGCGCATAAGCTACGCCGCCTGACCGTGACCTCCCTAGTCGATCCGAGCCCGGAACACGGGATGCTCCGGCAGACTGTGCGCCGCTTCACCGAGACCGAGATAGAACCGCAGGCGGCCGAGTACGACGAACGCGCCGAACTGAACCGTTCCCTGCTTGTCCGTTGCGCCGAGCTTGGCCTGTCGGGCCTCACGGTCCCCGAGGCCGACGGCGGGGCAGGCATGGACGCAAGCGCGGCCGTGATTGCCCACCACGAGATGGCCAAGTCGGACCCCGGCTTCACGCTGGCATACCTGGCCCACTCCGTCCTGTTCGTGAACAATTTCTACAACGCATCTTCGCCCGGGCAGCGCGACCGTATCCTGCCCAAGATCCTCGACGGCAGCTGGATAGGCGCCATGGCGATGACCGAACCCGGCGGCGGCACCGACGTGCTCGCCATGGACAGCTCGGCCGAGCGCCGCGGCGACGTCTATGTGCTCAACGGGCGCAAGATGTTCATCACCAACGGCCGCGAGGCCGACGTGGTGCTCGTCTATGCCAAGACCGGCGGGCGCATCAGCGCTTTTGCGGTCGAAAGCGGTTTGCCCGGCTTCTCGACCGGACAGCCGATAAAAAAGCTCGGCATGCGCGCCTCGACGATGTGCGAACTCGTGTTCGAAGATTGCCGGGTTCCCGTCGACAGCCTGCTGGGCGCCGAAGGGCAGGGGGTCGAGCACATGATGCGCAACCTCGAGATCGAGCGGCTCTGCCTGGCGGCGATGAGCCTGGGGATCGCCGACCGCTGCCTGGCCGAGATGGTCGCATACGCCGGCCAGCGCCAGGCCTTCGGCCACGCCATCGCCGAGTTCGGACAGATACAGGAACACATCGCCACCAGCTTCGCCGAGACCGAGGCCGCGCGCCGCCTGGTCTACGCCGAAGCCGCCCGTGTGGGGCCCGAACGCCGCAACCGGCTCGGCACCGACGCCGCCAAGCTGTTTACCGCGCCGGTGGCCAAGCGGGTTGCCGACCGCGCCATCCAGGTCATGGGCGGCTACGGCTACAGCTCGGAATACCTCGTCGAGCGTTTCTGGCGTGACGCCAAGCTCAACGAGATCGGCGGCGGGACGCTCGAGAGCCATCAAAAGAACATCACCCGCGACCTGGTGCGCGAAGGCTTGCCCGATTAGCGTCGCCTGATAGAAGATTCAGCCTGGGGGTGAACGCGATGTCCGAGGCCACCAATTTCTTCAAGACCGACCTGCGCTCGATGGAGTTCACGCTCTACGAGCATATGAAGGCGCAAGAGCTTTTCGACACCGAGTACTTTTCGCACATCGCGCGCGAGGACCTCGACCAGATCTTCGCCCAGTGCATGCGCTTCTGTAACGAGGTCGCAGGGCCCATCAACTCGGCGGGTGATCGCACCGGTTGCGTGCTCGAGAACGGGCATGTGAAGACCCCCGACGGTTTCAAGGAGGCGTGGAAGACCCTCTACGAACTCGGGCTCCCGAACTTCGGCGCCCCCATGGAGCACGGGGGTTTTCAGGGCCCCTTCTCGGCCTTCGTGTTGCTCGGTGAGATGCAGTGTTCGGCCAATGTCTCGTTCAACATGTATCCGGACCTGGCCCGTGGCGCGCTCGAACTGATAAACGAGTTCGCGCTCGAAGAGGACAAGAAGCGATTTGTCGATCCCATGCTCGAAGGGCGTTTTTCAGGAACCATGTGCCTGTCCGAACCCCAGGCCGGCTCGGACGTCGGTATGATAACCACCAAGGCCACGCACATCGACGGCAACCGCTACAAGATGACCGGAACCAAGTGCTGGATATCCGCCGGCGACCAGGACATGAGCGAGAACATCGTTCACATGGTGTTGGCACGCGTCGAGGGCGCGCCGCCGGGAACCAAGGGCATCTCGCTGTTCATCGTGCCCAAGCACCGGGTCAACGACGACGGCGGCGTCGGTGAGCCGAACGACGTCGTGACGGCCTCCATCGAGCACAAGCTCGGCATCAACGCTTCTACGACCGCTGTCCTCTCGCTCGGCGAGAACGACGGTTGCGAGGGCTATCTGGTCGGCGCCGACGAGAACGTCGGCATGAAGCAGATGTTCAAGATGATGAACAGCGCCCGGTTGGGTGTCGGCATACAAGGGTTAGGCGTGGCCGCCACCGCCTATCTCAACGCCCTTGCCTATGCGCGCGAGCGCCTGCAGGGCTCCTCGGTCAAGTCCTTCAAGAACCCCGACGCGCCGCGTGTGGCGATCATCGAGCATTCCGACGTGCGCCGCATGCTCATGGAGATGAAGGCCAAGGTCGAGGGCATGCGCACGCTGGCCGTCCGTCTGGCGCTCCACATGGACTGGGCGGCCGTGCTGGCCGAAAAGGAGCCGGACGTGGCCGCCCATCACCAGGGCCAGGTCGACCTGCTGACCCCCATCGTCAAGTCCTACTGCACCGACCAGGCCTTCAAGGTCTGCGAGTTGGCGGTGCAGGTCTACGGCGGCGCCGGCTATGTGAAGGACAACCCGGTCGAGCAGTACCTGCGCGACTGCAAGATCTTCTCCATCTACGAGGGCACCAACCACATACAGGCCCTCGACCTGGTCGTGAGAAAACTACGCGGCCGCCAGGGCCGGGACCTGGCCGACTTCTCGGGCGGCCTGACCGAGTTCGTCGAACAGAACCGGCACGACCCGGCCGTGGGCGCCGAGGTCGAGATGTTGCGCCGTGCCGCCGAGGCGCTGCAGGAAATGGGCACGGCCGTCATCGAGTTCATGATGGCGGGCAAGCTCGAGCAGTTCACGCTCTATGCCAGTCCTTTCCTTGCGGCCATGGCTCACGTGACAATAGCGCAGCTGCTGCTCGAGGCCGGCCTGGTGGCCGAGGAGGCCAGGACCCAGGACGAGGACCAGAGCCAGGAAGAGTTCGACTTTTACGCCGGCAAGGTCATGTCGGCGAAGTTCTACTGCAACTTCATCCTGCCCGAGGTGTTCTCGATCGCCGAGACGATAGGCTCGGGCGACCGCAGCGCGTTAGACGTTCCCGACCACGGGTTCTCCACGGCCTGGTAACGGAAGACGCGCTCCCGACTAATCGCTGTAGTAATAAAGGATCGGAACGAACATCTCGTCGTCCGTCCTGACCCCGCCGCGGCTGGGACAGGCGTCGCACTCGCCGCCCGGGCAGTTGCCGTCGCTGTTCTGGCAGAGCTGGCCCTGGTTGGGTCCGCCTATGCAATAGGTGTCCTCGGGGGCGCAGGGGCCGCCCGGCAGGAAGGTCGGATAGGGCATCGGCGAGGTCGAACGGCGCTTTACGGTAGAGGGGTCGTTCATGCCGTTGTCGTATAGCGCGCAGTACTTGACCGTACGTTCGGAGACCGAGCCCGACAGGTTCCACGGCGGGTCGTAGCGCAGCTCGACCGGGTCCGAGTAGGTGTGGCTCTCGTAGAAGATGTCGCCGGTCTGGCCGGGCAGGCAGTCAGGGTCGGTCCCCGTCGAAAATGGCACGGGCGGCGCCGGACCGTCGCCGCAGGGCTGTTGCGGCGGGGCGTAGTAGCGCCAGCGGACCCCGCGTTTGTGGGTGTGCGAGCTGAGCCAGAAGACGTTCATGTCGGACGGCATCGTGTAGGTGGCGCAATACTCGCGCTGCTCGAAGGGAGGCACGTCCTGGGTCCATATGTACTTGATGTAGGCCAGCAGCTGGGCCGGGTAGCTCAGGTCGCTGGTGAAATCGAGATTGGCCCAGCCCTCCAAGCGCGTGTCCTGGCTGGTCAGGTTGAAGGCATGACTGTTCCACACGATGATGCCCTGCATCGGTAGCGTCCAGTAGACCCCGTCGGGCAGCTCCAACAGTTGGGTTGCCTGCTGCGCGCCCGCGACCTGCGGCGAATCGAGGTTGATGAAACCGAAGTCGGGCGGTCCGTAAGGGTCCCCCAGAGAAGGCAGGCAGCCCACGCCCTCCACGTCGTCACCGCCGCAGACACCGTCGGGGCAGGGGTCTGTGCCGGTTTCGTAGACCTGCCGCGGGTCGCAGGGCTCGCCGTCGTTGGCGCCGAGGTAGCAGCGCCACTGGCCCCAACCGGGGTCATCGACCCCGTAGTCGCCGCGGTAGATCAGCACTATGTTGTGGTGTGACTGCGGGTCCTGGGCCAGCAAGGTCGTCGAGTAGGCGAAGCACTCGTCGGTGTCGTTGGCGCCGAAGACGCCGGGGCAGGGCACGCGATACTCGTCGGGGACCAGGCCGGGGGCCGTGAGGTCGTAGTAGGTCGACATGCACAGTTCACGCTCGGTCTGGGCTCCTAGGTGGTAGCCCGGCATGGCGAACTGTACGCCGCTGCCGGCCGCGGGCGCCTCTGGCCGCGGTATCTTGTTGGGTCCGGGCTCGGGCAGGCAGGCCTCGAGCAGTTCGGACGAGCCGGCGACCACGCCGCCGGCCGACGCGCCGCCCTGTATCCAGAGCTTCAATGCGCCGAGCAGACTCTCGCTAACGGTGGTGGCGGCCGACGGCATCGGCGAGCCGGGTACGCCCGCGGTGCCAAGCGTCTTTGCCGCCACCTTCAGATAGAGCATGCTCAGGTCCTGGTCGCCCGGGAAGACGCGAACCACGTTCGGGTTTATCGTGGATGCCACATTGACGAGCGCCGCGTGCGAGGCGCCCGCGCGCAGGTCGAGCCCGCCGGCTTGCGAGGAGCCGTGGCAGACCTCGTTGCTGCACTGGTACTGCTCGCTGTCGAAGATGAGTTCCTGGAGAGCCGCGAAGGTGCTCTGGTACTCTATGTCGGCCGGCATGCAGCCCTGGCAGGTCGCGCTGCAGTTGTCGTCGTCCGAGTCGTTGGCGTCGTCGCACTGCTCCCCGAGCTCGATCTCGCCGTTGCCGCACACGCTCGAGCACTCCGACGGGGCCGGTGCGCCCTTGGCCATGACCTTGCCGGCTTCGTTCTTCTTGAACTCCGAGAAACTCGCACAGTAACGCTCGCCGCCGAGCGTGAGCGAGATCTCCACGCCCTGCTGTGGCCCGAGGATGTAGTAGGGCCAGTGTTGCCCCTTGGCCTTGACGAGCAGGCTGCCGCCCGAGCTGCTCTTTTTGACGATGACGGTGGATACGCCCTCAGAGTAGGGGTAGCGGTACTCGGCCTTGTATTTCCAGCCCTTGGGAGAGTCGGCCTTGCCGAGCCGCTTCCAGGCTCCCGGGGCCAGATAGATCATTCCCGAGCGCCCGTCGGCCGCGCCCGGTCCGGCCACCCTGAGGTTGGCTCCGAGCTCGGTCAGGTCCTCGCTCACGTCGTAGATCTGCAGCTGCCGCTTGGCCTTGAAGATGAACTTGCGCTTCTCGATGCGACCGGCCGGGTCGGACATCTTGAGCTTGGAACCGCTGAGCTTGTGGGCGTCGTCGTGCGCCCCGGCCGGCGCGGCTATGAGGAGGACCAGAGCGAGACCGGCAAGGCCTGCTGCGCGTGCGGTACTCATTATGGGTCTATGTAGAAGCCGCCGGTTGCGATGAACATCTCGTCCTCCGTGGTGACGCCGCCGAGAAGATCGCAGGCGTCGCACTCCGACAGAGGACAGTTGTTGTCGTCGCCGCCGCACAATTGTCCCACGTTCGGTCCGCCGAGGCACTTGACCTCGTCGTTGGAGCAGGGCCCGCCTGGGATGAAGTCCGCGAACTGCGAGTAGGGCACATCGGGCGAGGTCGACTGCCGTTTGACCGTCGATGGGTCCGCCTTACCGTTGTCGAACAGGGCGCAGAACTTGATCGTACGCTGGGCCTCCGAACCGCTGAAGTGCATAGGCGGATCCGGTTCGAGTTCGACCGCATCCTGGTAGTCGTAGCTCTCGTAGAAGATGTCGCCGGGGTCGCCGGGCAGGCAGTCAGGGTCGGTGCCATTGCCGTTGGGCGCGTCGGGACCGTCGCCGCAGGGCTGTTGGGGCGGCAGGTAGTGTCGCCAGCGCACTCCCCGCTTGTGGGTGTGTGAGGAGAGCAGGAACATGCGGGCGCCCTCTTCGAAGGTGTAGGTCGCGCAGTACTCGCGGCTCTCGAAGGGCGGCACATCCTGCGTGAAGATATATCTGTCTCTGAACATGCCGCGGGCTCTAAAGCGGCGATCCTCCGTGTACTCGAAGTTGAACCAGGCCTCCATGTTCATGTCCTCGTCGGTGAGGTTGAAGGCGTGGCTGTTCCACACCACGACGCCGGAAAGGGGCAGCAGCGACCAGACCCCGCCGGGACGGGTGCTGGTGTTGGTCGCCTCTTGGGCGCCGCCGAAAGCCGGGGCGTTGTCGTTGAGCAGTCCGTAGTCGGAGGGGCCGAAGCCGTCGGCTGCCAGGCAGGCCACGCCTTCCTTTGCCTGTCCGCCGCAGACACCGCCGGGGCAGGGATCGGCGCCGCCGGTCCACCGGGAGGCCGGGTCGCAGGGTGCGCCGTCGTTCTCTCCGAGATAACAGCGCCACTGACCCCAGCCCGGGTCGTTCCAGTCGTAGCTGCCGTTGTAGATGTGGATGATCGAGTGATGCGACTGCGGGTCCTGGGCCAGGCGTGTGAAGTCATAGCTGAAGCAGTCGCCCGTCGGGTTGGTGCCTTCGGCAAATCCTTGGCAGGGCACGCGGTATTCGGCCGGCACAAGGCCGCTCACGTCGTAGTAGCTCGGCACACAGCCCTCGAACTCGGATTGGGCCGCCAGCCCATAGCCCGGCATGGCTATCTGGTGTCCGGTGCCGGCAGCGGGAGGGTCGGGTTGCGGGATCTTGTTCGGGGTCGCCGGGGGCAGGCAGCTGGCAAACAGCGCGGCGCTTCCTTCGACCACGCCCGTTTCCGGAGCGCCGGCGCGTATCCACAGCCTCAGCGCCGCCAGATGATCGTCGGTCACGGTGGCCGCGTTCGACGGCATGGGAGAGCCGGGAACACCGCCGGTCCCGAGGGTCTTGGCGGCGAGCTTCATGTAGAGCATGCTCATGTCCTGGTCGCCCGGGAAGACCCGCGACACCGACGGGTCGATGGCCGAGGCCACGCTTAGGAGCGAGCCGTGCGAGGCGCCCGCGCGCAGGTCGAGGCCGCCGGCTTGCGACGAACCGTGACAGACGTTGTTGCTGCACTGGTACTGTTCGCCGTCGAAGATGACGCCCTGGATCGCTTCGAAGGTCGTTTGGTAGTCGGCCGAGTCCGCTTGGCAGCCCTCGCAGGCCGTCGAACATGTGTCGGCGTCCGAGTCGTTGCCGTCGTCGCAGGGCTCCCCGAGTTCGAGCACGCCGTTGCCGCACACCGGCGCGCATTCGGCCGGCGGCGCCGAGCCTTTGGCCATGATCTTGCCGGGCTCGTTCTTCTTGAACTCGGAGAAGGCGGCGCAGTAGCTCTCGGAGCCGAGCCGCAGGCTTATCTCGACCAAGTCCTGGCTCGTCAGGATGTCGTAGGCCCAGTGCTGACCCTTGGCCTTGACGAGCAGGCTGCCACCCGAGCTTTTCTTCTTGATCACGACCGCCGACACGCCACGGGAGTATGGGAAGCGATGGTCGGCCTTGTACTTCCAACCCTTGGGAGAGTCGGCCTTGCCGAGCCGTTTCCATAGCCCCGGTACGAGGTGGACCACGCCCGAGCTGCCGTCCGACTGTCCGCTGCCACGGACCACGAGATTGCTCGGGAGCTGTGTGAGGTCCTCACCGACCTCGTAGACCGACAGCTGCCGCTTGGTCTTGAACAGGAACTTGCGCTTGGCGGGCCTTGCGGCCGGGTCGCTCATCTTGAGCTTGCCGCCGGCCACAGTGTGGGACTCGCCGTGAGCCCCGGCCGGGCTTGCGGGCAGGCCCACAACGAGCAGCGCCAGCGCCGTGAGCGCCGCACCACAGAGCTTGGTATGCGTCGTCGGATACATTGCGAACAGGCGTCCTTAGTACCTCATAAAAAGCTATTTGACCCTGCCCGGCCTGTCAACGAAAAAACTGTGCATATCCCCATTTGGGGGTGGCTCCGGTGGAATCCGGTTCAGCCTGACCGATAAGGGTTCAGCGAATGGCGCCGGCCTGGCCGACTATCACCTTGGTGCCATCAGCCTTTTCGACCCAGGCCTGCATGGAGACCCGGGTACGGCCGGCCTCGGGGGTCTCCCGGGTCACCGCCGCCCTAGCCGCGACGCTTTCGCCGGCCCACAGCACGTTGACCAGGCGCACGTCCATCTTGCCGCCGGCGAGCCAGCCGCGCCCGAACTCGCGCGTCATGAGTTCCGAGAGCAGGCACACCGGCAGCATGCCCTGCACGACGATGTCGGGGAAGCCGAGCTTGCGGGCCTCCTCGCGGTCGGTGTGGTAGTTGCGGCCCGGTCCGGAGAAGAGCCGGCACATCGATTCGTCCACGGTTCTTTCAAGCGGTGCGAACTCGGCGAGGCCATCGCTGTCGAGCTGGAAACTGCGCCCGGCCTGCTTCTCGCGGCCTTTGTCGACGACCTCGCCGGCGGGCCGGCCGCCGTCGCCTTCCACCAGGAAGCTCTGATGGGTAATGCCGCGGTTGATGAGCCGGCCTGCGGGCGACATCACCCAGGTTTCCTTTACCACGTAGTCGCGGCCGCGCTTGCGGTAGCGGTCGCGGACGAAGGAACGCGTAACGACCGGGCTTCCCACCGGCGCTTCTTCGAACAGCTCCCACTCCTGGCGGGCGTGTAGGTTCCCGAAGATGTTGGCCAGGTACCAGTCGAAATCGCGGTAGCACTCCGAATGCAGGGCAAGCCCGGGCACGGTGCTCTGGTATATCGGAAGCTCGCTGCGTAGAGCCTCGCAGTAAGCGCTGACCAGCTCACGGTCCAAGCTGAGTTCGCGCCCGCCGCATTCGCGGCCGACATAGACCGGCTGGCCCGCGCCGTTCATCGCCCGGCGCCGTTACCGAATGGTCGCACGCGCGTTCTTTACCA
>CAYXZP010000040.1:0-7320 GCA_964469485.1 uncultured Myxococcales bacterium
TAGATTCCCCTATCCCTACACCAATTCGTCCTGGATGATCCATAACCGCACTCAGGAACGGCAGCAAGGTCGTCGATCTTTTCGCTTGCGGGCAAACATACCCCTGCGGGTCTGCTGGCGGCGAACTGCCTTGCGTTGCCGGGCTCGTGTACGGGCCACGGCGGGCGCGCGGACCGGGAGACGCCGACCAATCACGGTTCTGGGACGCCAAAGGGGCCGTCGAGGTGCTCGTGGCCGCGGCCGGCGCCCACGGCCCGCTCGATTGGCGCCCATGCGACGACAGGCCGGACCTCCATCCGCGCGCCTCGGCCAGTATCAGCTCGAACGGCCGCTTGCTGGGCTATGCCGGCCTCATCCACCCGGATGTCGCCGGGTCCTTGGCCGTGCCCGGCGAGACCGCGCTTTTCGAGATAGACCGCAATGGCTTGCTCGAACGCTTCGGCCCTGCCCCCCAGATGAGACCCTTGACGCGCTTTCCCTACGTGGCCCGCGATATGTCGCTGGTCGTGGGCGAGGATACCCTTGCGGGCGAGGTCTATAGCGCGGTCGCCGAGTGCGGCGAGACGCTGGTAGAGACCGTGCTCTGTTTCGACGAATACCTCGGCGAAGGGGTCGACAAGGGCTCCAAGGCCCTGGCTTTCTCCATCACATACCGGGCGGCCGACCGGACGCTGACCGACGAGGAGGTCACAACCGCGCACCAGCGGCTCCTTGCTCACGTGACCGGCAAACTCGGTGCTCGTGTCAGGGCTTGAATCTGGCGCTAGGGCGGCTAGGGTATTAGAGGACGCCGATGACGAAGGCCGAGATCATCGAGAGGATCTACGAAAGGGTGGGGTTTTCCAAGAAGGAGGCCACCGACGTCGTAGAGTCCATATTCGAGGTGGTCAAATCCCATCTGGCGCAAGGCGAGAAGGTCAAAATCTCCGGCTTCGGCAACTTCGTGATCAGCGAAAAGCGCCCGCGCAAGGGCCGCAATCCGCAGACCGGTGAAGAGATAATGATCAGCGGGCGCCGCGTTCTGACCTTCAAGCCCAGTCAAGTTCTCAAGAGGACGATAAACATGTCGAGTTGAGGATCCTTCCGTGGAGGTGGTTGTCGTGGTTGGTGAGATTCCTTCGGAAAAACTGTATTTCAAGATCGGCGAGGTCGCCAAGATCGTCGGTGTCAAGCCCTATGTGTTGCGGTACTGGGAGACCGAGTTTTCCGAGCTGAAGCCCGGCAAGACCCGCTCCAGCCACCGGCAATACCGGCGCAGGGACGTCGAGACCCTGTTGCGCATCAAGGACCTGTTGCACGCGCGGCGCTTTACGATCGAAGGCGCCCGTAAACAACTCAAGGCCGAGGCCCGTTCGAGGGCCGGCCGCGGGACGCCCACGGTCGATGTCGGCAAGCTGGGTGAGATTCGCCGGGGCCTGCTCGACCTCAGGGCCTCGCTGGCCTGAGCGGGCGTCAGGTCTTGCGATTGGCCATGATATCGGCTTTGTTCTCGCCCTGATGACCGGTCTCACATCCCCCGGGTGGCGAGGCCGTGACGGGGAGGGGACCAATGAAACTTCATCTTAGGCTCCGGCGGGGCCTCTTTCTGGCATTGGCATCGTTGGCCACCGCCGCCCTGCCGGACGTGGCACTTGCCCAGGAGGTGGCGCTCGACAGCGGCGACACCGCTTGGGTCATGACCTCTTCGGCGCTGGTCCTGCTGATGACCCCCGGCTTGGCGCTCTTTTACGCGGGCATGGTGCGCGCCAAGAACGTGCTGTCGACCATCATGCACAGCTTCTTCGCGATGGGGCTCATAACCGTACAGTGGGTGGTGATCGGGTACTCGCTCTCCTTTGGCGAGGGCAACGCCTTTATCGGCGGCCTCGACCACCTGTTCCTCAGTGGCGTGGGCAGCGACAACTCCGGCCTAGGGCTGACGATACCTGACAACGTGTTCATGATCTTCCAGCTGATGTTCGCGATCATTACGCCGGCCCTGATCAGCGGCGCGTTCGCCGAACGTATAAAGTTCCGCGCCTACGTTATTTTCATACTGCTGTGGAGCACGCTCGTATACGATCCGATCTGCCACTGGGTATGGGGACCGGGCGGTTGGTTGGGCGAGCTCGGCGCTCTCGATTTCGCCGGAGGCACGGTGGTCCATATCAACTCGGGTATCGCTGCGCTGGCCATCTGTTTGGTCCTCGGCCGCCGCATCGGTTACCCGCATGAGCCGATGAAGCCCCACAATCTCGGCATCACGGTGCTCGGCGCCGGCTTGCTCTGGTTCGGTTGGTTCGGGTTCAACGCCGGCAGCGCGTTGGCCGCCGATTCCTCGGCCGCCAACGCCTTCGTGGTCACCCATATAGCCACCGCTACCGCGGCCGTGACCTGGGCCGCGGTCGAGGCCATGCACAAGGGCAAGGCTAGCGTCCTCGGCGCGGCCTCCGGTGCGGTTGCCGGCCTGGTCGCCATTACCCCCGCGTGCGGATTCGTCGGTGTGGCCGGCTCGCTGGCCATCGGCGTCGGCGCGGGGGCGCTCTGCTATCTGGGTGTGTTGCTCAAGGGCGGCTTCGGTTATGACGACTCCCTCGATGTCTTCGGCATACACGGCGTCGGCGGTGCCTGGGGCGCGCTTGCCACCGGCGTGTTCGCGGTAGCGGCCATCGGCGGAACGGCCGGCCTCATCGAGAGCGGCGCGATGGACCAGGTCGGCAAGCAGGCCATCGGTGTTCTCGCCACGATCGTCTACTCCTTCGTGGTTTCGATCATCATCGCGCGCGTCGTCGATGCGACGGTCGGTTTGCGTGTGAGCGAGGAAGACGAACGCACGGGTCTGGACCTGTCGGAGCACGGCGAGCGGGGCTACGGACTGAACCTCTGACCGGCGCCGCTTGAGAGTTGCCTTCGGCCTTGGCGGTAGCCACAATCGACCGCTCGGGGTGTGGCGCAGCCTGGTAGCGCACTCGCTTGGGGTGTGAGTGGTCGCTGGTTCAAATCCAGTCGCCCCGACCATTACCCAGAGGCCGGGGACCGGGGGCCGGCCCCCGGTCCCCGGCCTCTGCTCTATGGCGACATGATCCTGGTCTGCAACGATGATGGCATAGAATCGGAGGGGCTGGTCTGCCTGGTCGCCGCCGTCGAGGCCTTGGACCAGACCGTGGTAGTGGCTCCCGACCGGGAGCGGTCGGCCGTCAGCCACGCACTCACCCTGGAACGTCCACTGCGGGCCGACGAGATCCGCGCCGGATGGTACTCGGTCGACGGGACCCCCACCGATTGTATAAACCTGGCGGTGAACGGACTGCTCGACGAGCGTCCGTGGTTGGTGGTGTCGGGGATCAACCGCGGGGCGAACCTGGGTGACGATATCACCTACTCGGGCACCGTATCGGCGGCGATGGAGGCCTTGTTGCTCGGCATGCCGGCGGTGGCCTTCTCGCAGGTCGGGCACCCGCCGTTCAACTACGCTTGCGCGGCTTCGTTCGCGGCATCTCTGGTGGCGCGACTCGCCGAACACCCTTTGCCGAATGACACGATCCTCAATGTCAATGTTCCCGAATCTCCGCCCGATCCGAAGGGGTATCTCATCACCCGTCAGGGAAAGCGCCGCTACGGGGATGCCGTGGTGGAGAAGACCGATCCGCGCGGCCGCAAATATTACTGGATCGGCGGCGACGAGCTGGGTTTCGAGGACGAGCCGGGCACCGATTTCGAAGCTATCGCCTCGGGGCACGTCTCGGTGACCCCGCTACACCTCGACCTCACCAATTACGCATCGATCGAACCGCTCCGCCAACTCGGGGTGAGGTGGCCGTTATGATGCGTGCCGTCCTCCTTCTGATGGCCTACACGCTGATCCCCGCCCTGGAACTACGCTTCTCGATCCCGTACGGGATCTACAACTATCGCGACAGCCTGGGGGTGGCCGCGGTAGTGGCGGTATGCGTGCTGGCCAACGTGGTCCTCGCTCCCCTGGTGTGGCTCTTCGTGGACCGAGGCATTCAGTTGTTCCTGCGTTTCGCGTGGATAGAGAGGATCTGGGAAAAGGTCGTCCTGCGCGCGCGCACACGCTTGAGCCCCTACGTGGAGCGCTGGGGAACCCTCGGGCTCGCCCTGTTCATCGGCGTTCCGCTGCCCGGGTCGGGCGTATATACGGGCGGTCTCGGTGCCTACCTGCTCGGCTTCGATCTGCGCCGCTATCTCATCGCTGCGGTGTTCGGCGTGCTCATCGCCGCCGCGGCCGTTACCGGGGTGGTGGTCAGCGGTGCCACCGTGTTCGGCGTCTTTCTAAAGCACTGAGGCTATATATGGATCTCAAGTCTATAGTACGGACCATCCCTGATTTCCCGGAGCCTGGGATCTCCTTCAAGGACATCACCCCCTTGTTGGCCGACCCCGAGGTCTTTGCGTGGATTGTGGACGCCCTTGCCGGGCGTTATCATGACCGGGTCGATGCCGTGGTCGCGATAGAGTCGCGTGGGTTCATAGTCGGCGCACCGCTGGCCTGCACCCTCGGTCTGCCCTTGGCGGTCGCCCGCAAGAAGGGGAAATTGCCCTTCGATACGCACGAGGTCAGCTATGACCTCGAATACGGCAGTGCGGTGCTCGAGATGCACACCGACGCGTTGCCCGCGGGCGCGCGGGCTCTTGTCGTCGATGACCTGTTGGCGACCGGTGGCACGGCCGGCGCCGTGGTCGAACTGGTCAAAAAGCTCGCTGCCGAGGTCGTCGAGTGCGCCTTTATCGTCGAGCTTGCCTTCCTCGGCGGCGCCGACCGGCTGGCCCCGGCGCCCTGTTTTTCGCTTGTCAGTTACGAGGAGTGACCGTGGTCGACGACCCCAGCTTCAAGCAAATGATGAACGACGTCGTCGACTGGGGGTCGTGCTGCGAGTGCGGCACCTGCGTGCTGGTCTGTCCGCACAACATAATCGAGTACGTGGACGGCAAGCCGAAACAGACCGCGAAGGCCACGGCATCTTTCGATTTCTGCGGCATCAGCGAGGGCATAGGGTGCGACGTCTGCGCCCAGGTCTGTCCCAGGCTCGGTCCGCGCGAGCTGAACCTGCACGACGAGGTGTTCGCGGAACAGCGGGGCAGGACCTACCGCGGGGTCTTCGGCCGTTATCAAGAGATATACGCGGCGCGCGCGCTCGACCCGCGGATCCTCGAGGTGTGCCAGGACGGCGGCGTGGTGACAGCCCTGCTGGCCTACGGCCTCGACAACGGCCTCTTCGACGGCGCCTGCGTGTCCGCCCCCGACCCGGACCATGCCTGTATGCCGCGACCGGTGTGCGTCACTTCGGCCGAGGAGGCGATCGGTGCGGCCGGTTCTTGGTACACCTATTGCCCAAACGACCTTGCTCTGGCCGACGCCGTCGAGGCCGGTTGCGAACGCGTTGCCTTCGTGGGGGTGCCTTGCCAGGTCACGCCGGTGCGCAAAGCGCAGCTCAAGCCCCTGGGGTTCCTCGACAACGGACGCAAGAAGCCCAAGCACATCGAGCGCCAGACCGGCGCTCTCAAGGACCCGGTTACGCGAGTGGTGTTGCAGATCGGACTTCTGTGCAGCGAGGTCTTCGACTTCGAGGGCCTCATGGAGAGGAAGATACAGGGGGAGTTGGGCATCCCGCTCGAAGACGTCAAGAAGTTCAACGTCAAGGGCGAGGTGTTGGTCTACCGCAAGGACGGCAGCCTGGTCACGATCGACCTCAAGGAGGCTCAAGAACACGCGCGTCCGGAATGCCACCACTGCGGAGACTTTTCGGCCGAGCTGGCCGACATATCATGCGGCGGGGTCGGCGCGATGGAGTGGACCATCGTGGTGGTTCGCACCGACGCGGGCCGCCGGATCATGGACGAGATGCAGGAGGCGGGCCTGCTCGAGCGACGCCCGATAGAGGAGTTCGAGAACTCGCTCAAGGTGCTCATGCGTCTTGCGCGCCGCCAGCACCAAAGGGTCCCCGAGGGCGCCGAAGGGCTGCCCGCCGTCAGGCCCCCTTACTTCCTACCCCCACGCGAGGCGGCGCAAGAGGGCTGATCGGCGACTTTCGACCTTCGACCACCCCCGTTAGGGGGGGCAGGGTGGTTGACGGAAGCCGTGAGTCGGGTCACAACCTTATAACGGGACCCGCGAGGTTGCGGGCGCTCACTACGAGGCTGGAGGGGTTGCGATGATCAAGTTGGTCCAGGTGTCGGTAACAACGTTGGCGCTCGTGCTGTTCTCTCTCGGGGGCACCGTCGCCGAGGCGCGCTGCATCGAGGGCGGTGGCGTATCGGAAATATCCGATTGCGTCGGTGCCGAGAAGGGACCCAAGGACTGCCTGGTGGCCTGGTCCATCAACTACGACGGTAACGGCGGGGCTCCGGTAAATCCCAAGAACGGGAAGAAGACCTCCAAGGTCGTTTGTCAGGACGGAGCTGCCTGCGACAGCGACGGCTATGTCAACGGCTCCTGTAGTTTTGCTGTCGGCGCCTGTGTCAACGCCGGCGACACCTGTGACGGTGCGGCACTGACCGAGCTTGTCATAAAGAAGCCTTCGGCCAAGGAGGTGACCAAGAAGTCCGCCAAGGCCCCGCACGCGGTGTACACCCGGCGCACCGTAGTGGCCGCGCTCACGGGTTTGATGGGTGATGCGGGCGAGGCCTGCACGGCCGATGACCTGCAGGTCAGCGTGCCGCTTCGTCCGACCAAGGGGACCTGTGCCAGCCCGGCCGGCGAAAAATGCGGGAGCGACCAGGACTGCGACGACTACTGTGTGATGAGTCACAAGAAGAACAAGGCGGTGGTCAAGGTCATCGTCAGTGACGGTGCCTCCAAGAAGGACGCCGACGCGCTCAAGTTCTTTTGTCTTCCCTCCGAAGGCGGCACCGCGCCGGGGGCCGAGGCTTTCCGCATAACCGACCCTGCCGACGTCATCGGCGGTCCGTTGGCGATGGGCCGCACGGGCGATTGGATGCTGCGCAATGGCAACATTCGCGTCACGGTGCGCGATGTCGGCCGCGCCCACTCCTTCATGCTTACCCATGGCGGTACCGTCCTCGATGCCGACCTGGTCCGTAGGGACGGCTCCGAGGACCGCGACAACTGGCTCGGCATACAGCCGCTCATACATATCTCGCAGACCCAGGGCACCGACGACATCTTCGTTCTCAATGACGGCTCCGACGGCAACCCGGCGATCCTCAGGACCAGCGGTCCCGACGACCTCTTCGACACGCTGCTGGCCGCCTATGCCCGCACAAGCGCGGACACCCAACCGATCACGGCCCTGCGCGAGCAGGTGCGGCTCGCTCATGGACAAGTGGGCGACGTATACGCCACGCTGTTGCCGATGCTGG
>CAYXZP010000040.1:7330-18360 GCA_964469485.1 uncultured Myxococcales bacterium
GACACGCTCACGCCCGAGTTTGCGATATATTCGGCCGGCAACACGCTGAACATTCCGCCCGACACGATCGACAACGACATGAACATCGGCCTGGTGACCGATTACATCATCCGGGCGGACACCAATTACGTTCAGGTGGCCACGACCGTCCACAACCTCGGCGACGAGGATCTCGATCTGCTTATCGGCGACTATGTAAATCCGGGAGGCGAGGTCGACGCCTTCGGCCCCGGCCTCGGTTTCGGCGAACCGCTGCTGCGGCTGGGTGGCAACGGTGGCAGCAACCGTCCTCAGGGACTCGATTACCTGGCCTTCCAGGGCGTGGGTGACGCAAGAGGGGTGACCTATGGCCTCGTGTTCCCGCCCAGCGCCCTCACGGTCAACTTCGGCAACGTGGAGCCGGGAACCTACGACACCGGCATGTTCAGCCAGTCGGGCGTCTACGTGTGGGGCCACGGCCAGCACATGGTCGGTCTGCTCAACTCCCCGCCGGTCAACAAGCCGACGCCGCCCTTCAAGGTGCCGGCCGGCGGCGAGAACACGCTGAGGCGCTGGTTCGTGGTCGGCGAGACGGTCGCCGACGTCACCACGGTGCGCGAGAGAAACTTCGGCAAGAAGCTCGGCGTGATACAGGGAACGGTCACTTCGGGTGGCCAACCCGTGGCCAATGCCGACGTGGCCTTCATCAAGACACCCGGCAACGCTTGCGGTTTTGCCGGCAGCTATAACTGCGCCAACGCCTACTCGGCGACACTGACCGACGAGCACGGTTTCTACCGCGCCTTCCTCCCGCAGGACAGCTACAGGGTCGGCGTTCGCGCCTCCGGCTATCCCTATGAGGGCGGCGGCGACTGGCCGACCGAACACTTGGTCAACCTCAGGCCCAACAAAACGGTCACGGTGGACGTGGCGCTGCCGGCCACGGGCACGCTGCGCGTGGTCTCGGTCGATCAGAACGGCGCTCCCCTGGCGGCCAAGACCTCCATCGTGGGGCACGCCAAGAGCCCTGACCCAGGCGTGATCGATTCCGTTGCCGGTTTCATCGACAACTTCGGGCGTTACTTCGGTTACGATCCGGGCGAGAAGACCAGCGACACCTTCGGGCTTGCCGGTGTCCTGTTCTCGGACCACTCGGGCGATACCGGCGACATAGAGCTGGAGCCGGGCAGCTACCACGTGGTGGTGTCGCACGGCAACGAATACGATGTCCACTCCGAGCCTGTCACCATCGTGGCGGGACAGGCGACCACCATAAACGCGACCGTCAACCAGGTGATCGACAGCGCCGGGTTCGTTTCCATCGACACCCACGTGCATATGATCATGAGCCCGGACAGCGGCGTGACCAGGGAGAAACGGATCACGACGATGCTTGCCGAGGGCGTGGACTTCTTCGTGCCGACCGATCACGATCAGGTCCACGACTTGGAGGACGATGTGGCGGCGATGGGGGCTTCAGCCCACGTCAAGACCGCCCCCAGCGACGAGATCACCACCTTCACCTACGGGCACTTCAATGTCTGGCCGCTCGCGGTCGATGACAGCTCGATCATAGGTGGTGCGCTCGATTGGGGCCGTGGGCCGGGCTACCCGAGCGCGGGCGCTTACGACCTGTCGCCGGCCGAGATCTACGCGTCCTTCGACACGGCAAACCAGGTCATACAGATCAACCACTTCAACAGTGGAGTGCTCGGACACTTCAACAACCTCGGCATAGACACGGTGGCTGTGCCACCGACCAGCACGCCGCACCTGTTCCGCTGCCACGGCGGTTTCTATGATGGACTTCCTTGCAACCGCCGGGTCTGCCTGGGCGGCAACAACGAAGGGGGCGATTGCAGCTCGGATGACGAATGCGGCGCCGGCGAGTGCCACGACCCGCCCTTCGGAAGGCATTGCGGGGGCGGTGACTGCACCGACGAGGCGGCCAACCTGAGTTCCTTCCTGCGCCTCGACCCGGCTATCACCAATCTCTACGACGACGGCTACACGGCCTTGGAGGTATGGATCGAGAGCAACCGTGCGCAGATGGATCTGTTCCGGGGCGACAACCTCGGCGACTGGGCAGGCTTGCTTAACCAGGGCTCCTACAAGACCGGCATCGCCGACTCCGACACGCACCAACGCATCGGCGAGCAGGCCGGCGGACCCCGTACCTACGTGGCCTCGGCAACCGACGATCCGGCCAGCCTCGATCCTACGGTGTTGGCCCAGACCGTGAACGCGGGCCGGGCCTTCGGGAGCAACGGCCCTTTTGTTGAGGTGTCCTTGGTGGCCGGTGCCGGTGCCAACGCGGCCGGGCTCGGGCTCGGACAGTCGCTTAGCAGTGGGCCGGCCGCCGGCGGCGAGGCCACGCTCGGGATCGCCGTTTCCTCACCGGTGTGGGCCGAGTTCGACACCATCGAGGTCTACGCCAACTCAACACCGAACTGTCTGGCCGCGTACAATTACTTCGGCGGCTTGAACAGGGCCTGCACCATCGAGCCGAGTCATACGCTGGTGGCCGGCACCGACTTCACGGTCGGCCGCGGAACCGGTCAGCTGGGAGCCGGCGAGGTGCTTACTGCGACCGCATCGGTGGGGGTCGCGGCCGGCGAAGATGCGTGGGTCCTGGTGGTGGTGCGAGGTACCGACGGCGTTTCCAGGCCGCTGTTCCCCATGCGCCCCAAGGACCTCGATGAGGCCGGCAACGCCACCCTGAACGGGCTCACGAACTTTGGCCAGCCGCTTCCCTGGAACCTCGGGGAGAACGGCGTGATGGCCATGGCCTTCACCAACCCCCTCTACATAGACGCTGAGGGCGACGGTGTTTGCGTGGGTGGCTCGGCCTGCCCCTGAGGGCCGGGCTTTGAAGGTCCGAGCGTATTGCTAGTATGGCGGGCACCTTCGGGTGCCCGCCTTCTTTTTATCAACATGAAAGCGTTCAGGACCTCGGTAAGTGTGACCTTGGTGGCGCTGTTCGCGGGTCTCGCGATCGGGGTCGCTCCGGCCGTAGCCACCGAGTCCAAGACCTTCTTCGAGCTGCTCGAAAGGGCCTGGGCGGTGGGCGAGATCCGGCTGTCGGCGGCCATCGAGCACCGCGGGGGACGCCTGCTGGTCTTTCCGGCCCACATCGTCGATCTGATCCACGCGCGGGTCGGCAAACCCCGGACCATCCTGGTGGTGCACGAACACGCGGCCACCGGTGCCGAGCCGGTGTTCAAAGAGGGTGACCGCCTGCTGGCCGCCATCGGGATCCTCCCCGAACACTCCTATTGGCGGGACAACCTGCCGGCGACCAAACGCCACGAGATATTGGGCGGCCGTCGTTACGCCTTCAAGGACTCGGAACTGGACGGGGCCAAGGAGATGGCGCGGGCCTATACGGCGACCCTGGACGACCAAATGCCGCTGCGCGCGCGCCGGCAGGCCAGCGTCATGGTCGAGGCACTGCTCTCGGATATCCCGGTGCTTGCCGAGGATGCCATGCGGACCCTCACGCGCGCACCCCGCTTGGCGCGCGATATCGATAAGGAGGCACAGGCCAGGCTCAGCGCATTTCTGGCCGACGAGAGCGCGGAGGCGGCCCTGCGCGGGCGGCTGGCACGGGCGGCAGGCGGTCAGGGCGCAGATGCTTTCGTGCCGGTGCTCGAGCAGCTGTCCCTGAAGGACGATGCGGTCGCGGCCCCGGCTCTCGCGGCCCTGGACGACCTCGGCAGGGAGCGTCCTACAACGCGGCTCACCGACCTGCTCGGCGCCGCAACGGCCGCGCTGCGCGTCTATGCAGCCGAGGCTCTCGGCAAGCGCGCGGCCGGCGATGCGCCGGCCCGTACGGCCGCCGTCACGCTCTTGTTGTCGGATGCGGAGATGGAAACCCGCTTGGCGGCGGCTCGTGGGCTCGGGGCATCGGGCAGTCCGGTCGCCATAGATGCTCTGGCCGCTGCCATGGACCGCGGTGACGGTGCAACTCGAACCGCGGCCATCGCGTTGGCGAAGATCGGCGGTCCCCGTGCCCACACGCTGCTCAAGCAGGCCATAACCGGCGGTGCGCCCGAGACAATGGTCGCCGCGGTCATGGCGATGGTCCAGTTGCGCGACGAGTGCGAAGGTTGCCTGGCCTTCCTTGCCGAGCAGCACCGCAATCACGACGAGCAGGCGGTCCGCGAAACGATCGCGGTCATGCTCGAACTCCACAAGAAGCACGAGCACTGATGGCCGTGTCGTTGCGCGCTCGCGCGATCGCCGTCGTCCTGGTGACGCTGCCGGCCGCCATGGCCGCGGCGGACGTAAAGCCCGGCGACATCATCTCGAAGACCAACATGGAAAAAGCCGCCGAGTACCTTCACCCCGGGCTTTCCTGGTGCCTGGAACACGGGCTGGTCATGGACATAGTCCCGTACCGGGGCGTCACATATCCTCCGGTCTATCAGCGCGCGACCGAGCAGTACCAGGCCCAGGTCGAGATCTCGGCCGACTCGCGCCGGCTCGAGAACTATGTGGCCGGACAACCCTTCGCCGAGCTCGACCCCTCCGACCCGCAGGTGGCCGAGAAGATCATGTGGAATTACTACTACAACCCTTACCTCACCGATGACTTCACGATCCGTTACTTCGACGCCGACACCGGGCCAATCACGCCGCGGGGAATGCGTATAGAGCGACATTTCGTGCTCGAGCATCTGAGACGCCTCATGTACAACGGGCGGGTCCACGTAGAGCCTCACCCCGAGTTTTTCGACAACCCCGAGAGTTACCGCTACCGGGAGTCGCTGCATCCCGTGCTCGAGCCCTTCGATCTCAAGGGGATCGGCTCGTCGATGGCCCGCTACCTCGACCCCGAGCGGCAGGACGACACCTGGCTCTATATCCCGCAAATAAGGAGGGTTCGCCGGCTGTCGTCGGCGCAACGCTCGGACGCGCTGTTCGGTCAGGACATAGACATGGACAGTTACGGGGGTTACTCGGGCAATCCGGCATGGTTCGATTGGCGGCTTCTCGGCGAGCGAACGCTTTTGGCGGCCGTCCACGGCAAACGCTGGCCGGCCCACTGGTGCCCGGGCGAGGGCGACTTCGTGTTCTGTGACGCCTGGGAGAAGCGTGAGGTTTGGGTGATAGAAGGGCGTGCGCAATATCCCCAGTACGCATACGGCAAGCGCATCCTGTTCATCGACAAGGAGGCCTTCTACACGCCGTCAACCGACATATACGACCGCGGCATGGAGCTGTGGAAGATCTGGATCAACGGCATCAACGTCGGCTACAAGCCTTTTCCCGAGGCCAAGGTCTCGGTATACGACTACGAGACCGGCTTCATACCGAATATCACCATGGTGGACATGCAACTCGAACACGCCACGCGGGCGGCTTTGCCCAGCCACGAGTTTCCTGATGAAGAAGGCTGGTACTGGAACATGGGTCCCAAGGTCGGGCTGGAGCCGGATTTTTTCACCGTGGCCGAATTGATACGGGGCGGCCGCTGAGCAAGCCCGCCACAGACGGCGGGCCGCAACGGCACGCCGAGGAGATGCTCCGTCTCGAGCGTCTGCTCTGGGACCTCGGCTACACGCGCGTGGCCGGGGTCGACGAGGTCGGGCTCGGGCCGCTGGCCGGCCCGGTCGTGGCCGCGGCCGTCGTCTTTCCTCCCGCTCCCGAGGCCTTGGCGGTCGCCGACTCCAAACGCCTTAGCCCCAAGATCCGCGAACGGCTCGAGGCCGAGATACGGCGAACGGCTTCCGAGGTCTCGCTCGGCATGGTCGAGGTTGCCGAAATAGAGCGGGCCGGCATACGCGAGGCCGGCCTCGAGGCCATGCGGCGGGCCGTCGTCGGTCTGAAACGGCCGGCCGATTACCTGCTCGTCGACGCCCGCCACGTGCCCGGCGTAACCGTGGCGCAGAGTTCCTACGTTGGGGCGGACTCCTTTGTATACTCTGTGGCCGCTGCGTCGATCATAGCCAAGGTGCATCGCGATGCGCTCATGCGGGCCCTCGACGAACGTTTTCCCGGCTACGGCTTCGACCGGCACATGGGCTACGGTACGGTCGCTCACATGGAAGCCCTGTCCAGGCTCGGACCCTGCGAGATCCACCGTCGTGGCTTCGCGCCCGTAAGACGCTTGCTCGAAGCACAGTGAAGGGAAACGGGCTGCTAGTCGCGATCGCGGGCGGGGTCCTGGGCGGCGGTCTGCTCGGCTGGCTCGCCCCCGAGGAGGCGACCTCCCTTGCCTGGCTGGGCGATCTCTTCCTCAACGCGCTCAAGGCCCTGGTGCTGCCCCTGGTCTTCTGTTCGATGATAGACGCCGTGGCCGGAATGGCCGGCCGTGGCGGGCTCGGGCGCATCTCCCGTTTGGCGCTCGGTTACTACGTCGTTACCACTCTTCTCGCCGTTGTCCTCGGGCTCGTGCTGGTGAGCGTCATCCGGCCGGGTGCGGGAGTGGAGTTGGCGGCGGGTGCCGTCGTCGAAACCCCCGCGAGCTTCAGCCTGGGCGCTCTTGCGCGCAGCCTAGTCGCGCCCAACCTCTTCGAGGCCGCAGTCCTTTTCCAAGTGCTTCCCATCCTCGTGTTCGGGCTGGCCCTGGGCGCCGCTCTCGGCGTGGCCGGCGAGGCAGCCGGCACCGCGATCGCCTTTTTCCGTGGCTGCAACGTGGCGATGCTGCGGTTGGTCAATTGGCTCATGTGGACGGCTCCGGTGGGAGTGGGGGCTTTGATCGCGGCACGGCTCGGCGCTGCCGGCGGCGGCGCGGCCTTTGCGGCCGAAGTGGCCGCTATCGGCTATTACTGCCTGACCGTCATAGCGGGCCTCACCATACACGCCGTTGTCGTCCTGCCGCTGATACTACGGCTCTTTACCGGCCGTTCGCCCTGGACCTACGGTCGCAACCTGGCAGAGGCTCTCATGACGGCCTTCTCTACGGCTTCCTCCTCGGCCACGCTCGCCGTCACCATGCGCCTGTCCGAGCAGCGCAACCGCATACCCGAGGCCTGCTCTCGTTTCGTTCTGCCCTTGGGCGCCACGATCAACATGGATGGCACCGCGCTCTACGAAGCCGTGGCGGCGATGTTCATCGCCCAAGCCTGGGGTATCGAACTGTCATTGGGCTCACAGATCATCGTGGTCGTGACCGCGACCCTGGCGTCGATCGGTGCGGCGGGCATCCCGCAAGCCGGTCTGGTCACGATGGTCATCGTGCTCGAGGCCGTCGGCCTTCCGCTCGAAGGGATAGCCGCGATCCTGGCGGTCGATTGGTTCCTCGATCGTTGCCGTACTACGGTCAACGTTTGGGGCGACGCCGTTGCGGCCGCGGTCGTGGACTCGAGAACCGGGCCGCACTGACTTTGTCGCGTTGCACCCGGCCCGGGATTGGTTTAGCTTGCGCGGATGGTTCTCTATGATCACCCCGACTGTCCGTACGCCAAGAAGGTGCGGATCGTGCTTGCCGAGAAGGACCTGACCTTCGAGACCCGCGTGGTCGATCTGGCCGCCGGCGAGCACCACGACAAGGAGTTCCTTCGCTTGAACCCCTTCGGCAAGGTGCCGGTCCTGGTCGACGAGGGCGTGGTGGTCTACGACTCCACCATCATCAACGAGTACCTGAACGACGAGTATCCTCACCCCCCGCTTCTTCCCGAGGATTCTTCCGAAAGGGCGCAGACCCGTATCCTGGGGGATTTTGCCGACCACGCGTTCACGCTGCCGGCCATGGCGCTGGAGCGCGAACTGGCCAGGCGCGCCAACGAACGTGACGACCGACGTATGGCCTCCGGACGGGAGGTGCTGACGAAGACACTGGCCATGCTAGAGAAAAGGCTCGACGGTAATGAATATGTGACCGGCGAGTTCTCTCTTGCCGACGCGGCCTTCGCCCCCACGGCGCTGGCGCTCAACAAGCTCGGGATAAAGATCGATGCCACGGTGCCAAACGTACGGGCGTGGGTGGCGCGTCTCACCGAGCGTCCCAGCGTTGGTCCCGTGGTACGCCTGGTAGCCTGACGGGGCGCCTACCGGCGGCTGCTCCGATGCGACGACCGGAAGAACTCGGATTCCTCGACCGTTTCTACCTACCCGCCATCTTGGCCGGCCTTGTCATCACCGGCGGCCGCTTCTGGCGCAACCTGTTCATACACATCGCTCACGCCTTCGGTCTGGCGGCGAACCGGTCGGCCGCCGTGACGGTCAGCTATCCAGAGGCCAAGCTCGCGTACGAAGAGAATTATCGCGGCAGTCACCGCCTGACGCTCAAGGACGACGGTTCGGTCCAGTGCACGGCCTGTTTCCTCTGTGCCACGGCGTGTCCGGCCCGTTGCATCAATATCGAGGCCGGCGAACATCCCGACGCCGAGTCTGAAAAATATCCGGTTCGCTACGAGATCGACACGCTGCGCTGTATCTATTGCGGCTACTGCGTGGAGGCCTGTCCCTGCGACGCGATACGAATGGACACGCGGGTGCACCCTCGCATTGCCGGCTTCAGGCGTGAGGATTTCATCGAGGACAAGGGGCTTCTCATGGAGCGCTCGCGTGTCATGCGCGACAAGGGCCCCGGCGCGCTCATGGACGAGATGCTGGCTTCCTACGAGACGCTCGTAGAGCCCGGCCCGTGATACTGTTCTATCTGTGGCGGGCCGGGGTGCTCGGGCGCGCCGACCGCGAGAAACTCGGCTTCTTTATCGGCGCCACGGGCAACCCTCTCTATCTTTCGAAGAAGTGGCCGCTACTGACCGCGGTCAATTGGGTGAAGGCGCTCGTGTGGCCTCCCTATGCACGCGCCGTGGCGGGGTGGCTCGCTTACCGCGTGGCGCTTTTCGACGGCGAGGCGGGCTGAGCGTCGTTACCAATAACGACCGGCTGCGGTTACAATATCGGGATGGCCAAGGCTGGCGGCAAGACCTTCAAGCAGATAGTGGCCGAGGCGCGCCAAGCCGTGCCCGAGCTTTCCGCCGACGAGGTCAAGGCCCTGATCGGCGGTGCCGACCCCCCCTTGCTCGTCGATGTACGCGAGAAGGAGGAGTACCGCGAGGGGCATCTTCCCGATGCCATCGACATCCCCCGCGGCTTTCTCGAAATGCAGGTCGAGGAGAAGCTCCCCGACAAGTCGAAGCGGGTAGTGGCCTACTGCCAGAGCGGGACACGCTCGCTGCTGGCCGCCCGGCAGCTACAGGCAATGGGCTACACGGACGTCAGCTCCATGAGCGGCGGCTATGGGGCCTGGAAGGGGGCCGGCAAAGCCTGGGTGCAGGACTTCCAGTTCACCCACGATCAGCTCAACCGTTACAGCCGCCATTTCTTGCTGCCCGAGGTCGGTGAGGAGGGCCAGGCCAAGCTCCTCCAGGCGCGCGTCCTGTGCGTGGGGGCGGGTGGCCTCGGTTCACCAGTAGCCTTCTACCTGGCCGCGGCCGGTATCGGCACCATCGGTATCATCGACCACGACGTCGTCGACACTTCCAACCTGCAGCGTCAGATACTCCATACCAACGACCGTGTGGGCATGCCGAAGACCGAATCGGCCAAAATGACGCTCACGGCCCTCAACCCCGATGTCAACGTCATCGAGCACCGTACGCGGCTCGACTCGAGCAACATCATGGACCTTCTCGCCGACTACGACATCGTGGTCGACGGTTGCGACAATTTTCCGACCCGCTATCTGGTCAACGACGCCTGCGTGATGACGGGCACCCCGAACGTTCACGGAAGTATCTTCCAGTTCGAGGGCCAGACAACCGTTTTCACGCCCGGCAACGGCCCATGCTACCGCTGCCTGTTCCCGGAGCCGCCGCCGCCGGAGCTGGCACCGAGCTGCGAAGAGGCCGGGGTCCTCGGCGTGCTGCCGGGTTTGGTCGGCTGCATACAAGCGCTCGAGACGATCAAGCTCGTGCTCGGGGCCGGCGAACCGCTGGTGGGGCGTCTGGCGCATATCGACACGCTCGGCATGAACGTGCGAATGTTGAAGCTACAGCGCGACACGGCCTGCCCGATGTGCGGCGACAAGCCGACGATAACCGAGCTGATAGATTACGAAGAGTTCTGCAATCTGCGCGCGGGAGGTGCGGACTCGAGCGCAGATGCCGCCTGACGGCGACGTTACCAGCGTCATTCTGATGCGCCACGGCGAGACCGTGTGGAACCGCGAGCGCCGTGTGATGGGGGACTCCGACGTTCCTCTTTGCGCCGCCGGGCGCCGCCAGAGCGAGCGCGCAGCCGCCGTCCTCGAACATTTTGAGGTAGGGCGCGTGGTGAGCAGTCCGCTGGTGCGGGCGGCCGAATCGGCGCGTATCGTTTGCGACCGGCTCGGCACCGGTCTCGAGCAGGACGAGGACCTCGCCGAGGTCCGCTTCGGCAGCTGGCAGGGCATGACCTACGGCGAGATCCGGGACGAGCCCTATTACCGCCGCTTTATCGAGGACCCGATCAACACCCCGACGCCCGGCGGGGAGACGATCGTGGAGGTTCAGGCCAGGGCGCGAAGCGCACTTGCCAAGGCCGGTCCGGGCGAGCGCGTGCTGTTCGTTTCTCACGGCGACATCATCAGGACCGCGATATGTCACTTCCTCGCGATCCCGCTCGAAGAGTTCCGGCGGATACGCGTCGATAATTGTGGATTGACTGCGGTGGCTCTGGTGGGCGAACATGTCGAGGTCAAGTTCATCAACGTCTTGGCCGATCCCGAACGGTGTTGGGATCCTGTGCACTGGAATAAGCGTACCTAAGAGCGGTCCTTGACACCCGATACCCGCGCGGGCAGGGTCGGCGGATATGTCGAAAAAGGAACTACGGCACATATGTCGTCGCATGCGCGCCGACATCCTTCGCATGATCGCGGCGGCCGGCTCGGGTCATCCGGGCGGGTCTCTGTCGAGCGTCGAGATCATAGCCACGCTGTACTTCGATGTGATGAACTATCGCGCGGGCGAGCCGGAATACCCCGGCCGCGACCGCTTCGTGATCTCCAAAGGGCACGGGGTGCCCACCGTGTACGCAGCCCTGGCCGAGGCCGGCTGCATCGACCGTTCGGAGCTCGAGGGTCTACGCAGCCTCGGTAGCAGGCTGCAGGGCCA
>CAYXZP010000041.1:0-4271 GCA_964469485.1 uncultured Myxococcales bacterium
TGTCGGTGTGGATCATCACCTGGACGTCCATTTCGTCGGCCACACCCAGGCAGCAGTCTATGGCCGCCGGCGTTGTGCCCCAGTCCTCGTGCAGCTTGAGCCCGCAAGCACCCGCTTGAACCTGCTCGATCAACGCGCCGGGAAGGCTCGCGTTGCCCTTGCCGAAGAAGCCGAGGTTCATCGGAAAGCCCTCGGCGGCCTGCAACATGCGACCGATGTGCCAGGACCCGGGCGTGCAGGTGGTGGCGTTGGTCCCCGTTGCCGGACCGGTCCCGCCACCCATCATTGTGGTAATGCCGCTGTAAAGGGCCTCCTCTATCTGCTGCGGACAGATGAAGTGGATATGGACATCGAGTCCGCCGGCCGTGAGGATCTTGCCCTCGCCGGCAATCGCCTCGGTGCCGGGACCGATCACGATGTCGACACCCGGTTGCACGTCCGGGTTACCGGCCTTGCCGATGGCGGTGATGCGGCCGCCGGTGATACCCACGTCGGCCTTCACGATGCCAGAGTGATCGACGATCAGAGCGTTGGTGATGACCGTATCGACGGCGCCCCCGGCACGGCTCACCTGCGCCTGGCCCATGCCGTCGCGAATTACCTTGCCGCCGCCGAACTTGACCTCCTCTCCATAGATCGTGTGGTCGCGCTCGACCTCGATGAAAAGCTCGGTGTCGGCCAACCGCACCCGGTCGCCGACGGTCGGTCCGAACATGTCGGCGTAGGAGCGCCTGTCGATCTTCCTGGCCATGCCGGTCTCCCTAGCCCCCCTGTTCCAGCGGCCCCATGACGCGCTGGTTGAAGCCGCACACCACGCGCCCGCCCCCGTACAGTACCAGCGTTACCTCGCGGGTCTGACCGGGCTCGAAACGCACCGCGCTTCCCGCGGGAATGTCGAGGCGGTAGCCCCGTGCGCTCTCGCGCTCGAACTCGAGGGCGTCGTTGGCCTCATAAAAATGATAGTGGGAACCGACCTGCACGGGACGGTCTCCGGTGTTGGCGACCTTCAAGGTCACCGTTTCGCGCCCCTCATTGAGAACGATATCGCCTTCGGCCGTCAGTATCTCGCCCGGTATCACCGCATCCCCCTTACCTGATCGGCTCGTGAACGGTCACGAGCTTGGTGCCGTCGGCAAAGGTCGCCTCGACCTGGACCTCGGTCACCATCTCGGCCACACCATCCATCACCTGCCCGCGTTCGAGCACGGAGGCCCCGCTCTCCATCAACTCGGGCACGCTGCGCCCCTCGCGGGCCCCTTCGAGCACATGGTCGGTGATGATCGCTACTGATTCCGGGTGGTTCAGGCTCACGCCCCTGGCCAGTCTGTCGCGGGCAACCATTGCGGCAACCGCCACCATCAACTTGTCCTTCTCTCTCGGTGTCAGGTTCATATGTCAGTCCCCCCGCCTTCCTTCATCCGTCATGTGGTCCAGATCGCGGGCATGCGCGCCGGCAGGCCTGCCGCCATCTGCCGCAAGCTAGACCAGAAGTTCCCAAAGGCCATGCGCAACCGCATTGGATCGCGGCCGAGCCAGCGCGCCACCATCAAGGGCCCGAGGCAGCTCAGGCCGGCATAGAGGCCGTCGGTCGAAGACGCCATCGGCGGACCCAGTTCACGAGCCATCCGTTCGCAGTCGGGACCGATATAGACGGCCGTGCCCATGGCGCGCGCGCCATGGAAACCGGCGGCGCAATCCAAGGTCCGGCCAAGATCGTCACGCAAACGCAGGCCGGAGGCCCATACCAACCTGCCGTCAACACGAACCCGCCAATCGTCGAACACCTGTCCTTGCCGGAACATCTCGCCGGAGGCGGTTCGTCCCAGGCCGAGAAGTTCTCCGGCCAATACGCGCGCTCCGCCCGAAGCTACCACCTCGGTCCTTCGTCTGAGCTTGGCGGCATCGAACACGATCGTGCCTTGCGGCAGCCACTCGCACCATGCGCCGGGTGCGACCTGCAGACGGCTGCTGACATGCGATTCGGCTCCGGTCGAGCGGTAGACCTTTTCGGCCGCCTGCGTTGTCACCAACACCGAGGCGCCCTCTCCGACCTCGATGGACGCGCTCAAGCGGTCTCCTGCCACCAGTCCGCCCGAGACATTGACTATCACGGCCAATCGCGTGCTCTCGCCGGAAAACTTGGGCAGCAGCACGCGCAAGGGGGATCTCTGGCGTACCGTCACCAGACGGCTCGGACCCTGCGCGCGCGCGAAACTGGCAAAGGCCGAACCCACGACCGCCGTGCTCGCTCGGCCCGGTCTGGATCGGGTATCAAACGGTGAGGTGCTTGCGTACATCGGACTCGACCATCTCGGATACGGATCCCGACATGACCACGCTACCGCGGTCCAGCACCGCATAGCTGTCGGCGAGCCGATGCGCAAAATCGAAATATTGTTCCACCAGCAGGATCGCCATATCGCCGCGCGCTTTGAGTACCCGCAGGACATCCTCTATCTGCTTTATGACCGATGGTTGTATCCCTTCGGTCGGCTCGTCAAGAATGAGAAGCTGCGGCCGCGTGACCAGCGCGCGGGCTATGGCGAGTTGCTGCTGCTGGCCTCCCGACAGATCGCCCCCGCGCCGTCGCTGCATGTCGGCCAAGACGGGGAAGAGATCGAACACTTCCGAGGGGATCGTTCTCAGCCCCGACTCTAGACCGGCGTAGCCGGTCATCAAATTTTCCTCGACGCTCAGCCGGGGGAATATCTCCCGCCCCTGCGGCACCAGCGCCATGCCTTTCCTGGCGCGTTCGGCGGTCGGTATGGCGCTCACGTCCTCGCCGTTCCAGACCACAGCGCCCTCGGCGATGGCCTCGAGGCCAAGTATCGAGCGCAACAGACTCGTTTTGCCGACGCCGTTGCGCCCAAGAACGCAGGTCACCTCGCCCGAGCGCGCCTCGAGCGAGATGCCTTTGAGGCAATGGCTGGCACCGTAGAAAAGGTGCAGGGAGTCGACCGTGAGCACGCCCGTCACCGTCCTAGGTAAACCTCTATCACGCGTTCGTCGTCTTGAACGACGTCGATGCTCCCCTCCGCAATGACCCTGCCTTCATGAAGGACCGTTACGCGGGAGTCCAGCGCACGAACGAACTCCATGTCGTGTTCGACGACCACCACGGAGCGTTGCTTGGAAATGTCGCGCAAGAGCTGTGCTGTCCGTTCTTTTTCCGCATCCGTCATTCCCGCCGCCGGCTCATCGACAAGCAGTAGTTTCTGGTCCTGGACGAGCAGCATGCCTATCTCGAGCCACTGCTTCTCGCCGTGGCTCAGGGTGCCGGCCTCCACGTCGCGCCGGTGCGAAAGCCCGATGACGGCGAGCGTGCTCTCGACGCGCGCGTTGCCGTCCGCGCTCAATCGAAAGAACAGGGTCGGGAGCACGCGGCGGTCGCTGCTCAGCGCGAGCTCGAGGTTCTCGAAAACGCTCAGAGCCTCAAAAACAGTGGGTTTCTGGAACTTCCGCCCGATGCCGAGTGCGGCTATCGAGGCCTCGTCAAGACGCGTGACGTCGATGTTGCCGTCGAAGAGAATCTCACCGGCATCCGGCTTGGTCTTACCCGTGACAACGTCCATCATCGTGGTCTTGCCAGCACCGTTGGGCCCGATGATCGCGCGCAACTCGCCGGGATTGATGACCAGGCTCAGGCCATCGAGCGCTTTGAAGCCGTCGAAACTGACCGTGAGGCCGTCGATGTAAAGTATCGACCCCGGCGTTATCTCGCGGCGCCTTTTGGGCGGCGGTGAAGCTTCAGTCGGCACCGTCACCAGTGACCTCCTTGACCGCGGCCGCCCTCTTCCAGCGGGCCTTCAACTGCGCGCCGATACCCACCAACCCACGTGGCGCAAACAGGGTGCTGCATATGAAAAGTGCGCCGAGAAAGAAGAGCCAGATCTCGGGCAAGCTGCTGGTCAGGTAGCTCTTGGTGGCATTGACGCTCAGACCTCCCAACACGGCGCCGTACAAGGTCCCGCGTCCTCCGACGGCCACCCAGATGGCAACCTCTATGGAGTTGGCGGGCGAGAACTCACTGGGGTTGATTATGCCGACCTGTGGAACGTAGAGGGCCCCCGCGATACCGGCGAGAACGGCGGAGAGCGTGAACAGGAAAAGATTGAAGCGCTCGGTGGTGTAGCCGAGGAAGCGCAAGCGACTTTCGCTGTCCCTTATCCCCGTCGCCACCCGCCCGAGCTTGGAGGAGACCACGAAGCGGCAGAGCAGATATCCCCCCGACAACGCCAGCACCGACAACAAGTACAAGCCCGCCCTGGTCG
>CAYXZP010000041.1:4281-5757 GCA_964469485.1 uncultured Myxococcales bacterium
TCGAAGCCGACGAGGTCGAAGCCGAGCAGCTCCTTGAAGTCCGTGAGCCCGTTGTTGCCGCCGAAACCCATGTCGTTGCGGAAGAAAGCGAGCAGCAGCGCAAAGGTCATCGCTTGCGAGATGATGGCGAAGTAAACGCCGCTGATCCGCGAGCGGAAGGCCAGCCAACCGAACACGAAGGCCAGCAGACCGGGGACGAGCACGATCATGAGAGCCGCTATTGCGAAATGGTCCATGCCGTACCAGTACCAGGGCAGCTCCTTCCAGTTCAAAAAGACCATGAAATCGGGCAGCACGGGGTGGCCGTACACGCTCCGTTCGCCTATCTGCCGCATCAGATACATGCCCATCGCGTATCCCCCGAGGGCGAAGAACGCGCCCTGGCCGAGGCTGAGGACACCGGCAAACCCCCATATGAGGTCGAGGCTCAGGGCCAGCATCGCGTAGCATATGTACTTGCCGAACAGCGTGACCAGGTAGTCGGACACGTGCATCGGTGAATCGGGCTCGAGCCCGAGATTGAGGAGCGGAATGAGACAGGCGGCCGCCAGGGCGGTCGCGAACACGGCCCACCCGGTACGGCTGTGGAGCCCGGCCATTCGGTTGAAGATACCCGGCACTGTTCTCCGGCCCGCCCTCAGGCCTCCGCCGCACGGCCCTTGACCGCGAACAACCCGCGCGGGCGCCGTTGTATGAACAGGATTACGATGATGAGAACGAATATCTTGCCCAGCACGGCGCCGGCCATCGGTTCCAGGAACTTGTTGACGACACCGATGCTCATGGCGCCCACCAGTGTCCCGTACAAGCTACCCACCCCGCCAAAGACGACGACCATGAAAGAGTCGACGATGTATGCCTGCCCGAGGTTGGGACTGACGTTGCCGATCTGGCTCAGGGCGACGCCGGCAACCCCGGCTATTCCCGAACCAAGGCCGAAGGTGAGCGCGTCTACGCGCCCGGTCCGTATTCCCATCGCCGCGGCCATGCCACGGTTCTGGGTGACGGCCCTCATCTGCAGGCCCAGCGCGGTGTACCGTATCATCGCACCGAGCGCCGCGAGCACGACCAAGGCGAACACGATGACGACAAGCCGGTTGTAGGTCAGCATGACGCCGCCGAGCTCGACGCCGCCGGTCATCCATGCCGGGTTGGCCACCGCCTTGTTCGGGGCACCGAAGATACTTCGTACGGTCTGTTGCAAGATGAGGCTGACGCCCCAAGTGGCCAGCAGCGTCTCCAAGGGGCGACCGTAGAGGAAGCGGATCACTCCGCGCTCGAGCACAATGCCGAACAAGCCCGCGACCAAGAAGGCCACGGGCACGGCAACGGCCACATAGGCCGGGAAGGCCGCCTCGGGCAGCGTACTGCGAAACACCTCCTGGACGACGTAGGTCGTGTAAGCGCCCAGCATTATCAGCTCGCCATGGGCCATGTTGATGACACCCATGACGCCGAAGGTGATGGCCAGGCCGA
>CAYXZP010000041.1:5767-18189 GCA_964469485.1 uncultured Myxococcales bacterium
AAGCACCGACCCGAGGCTGACCCCCTGATAGAGGCTCGCAAACACCTGGAGCAGGCGCAGCCTGCCTTCAATGCCGGCAAGCGCCTCGACCGCAGCCGCCCTCACCCGCGGATCGGCCTCTACGAAGTTACCGTCGCTGTCGGTCACCGTCAGGCGTGCGACCATCGCGCGCGTGTCCTGATCGACCGCACCGGCCAGCACGCGCAGTCCGGCCAGCCTGTCCTCGGGGTCGGGGCTCGACAGCCTGGCCGCGCCGAGCGCGCGCTCGATCGCCGCTCTCAGTTTCGCGTTCTGCTCGCGCTCCAGGGCCCGGACCAGGGCCTGGGCCATTGCAGGAGACGGATGTCGCGAGGCCTGCGCGACCGCCTCGCGTCGCTCCCGGGGATCATCACTGAACAGAGCGAAGCGGCTCAACACGCCACGGATGATCCCGCGCAGCGAGTTGTTTACGCTGATCTTTCGTATTTCCCGGGAGCTTGCCTCACCGGCGGCCTGGCCGCTCAGCGGGTCGGTCAGCTTGTAGATGGTGCCCTCGCGCTCGGCGATGACATAGACGCCGTCGCTGCGTTGCACATAGAGCTTGCTTGCAAGCAGCGGGCGCAGCAGCCGCAGGACCCGTTCGTCGTCCAAGGCTCCGAGCGCCCTGACGGAGGCCACCCGTTCGGAGAAGCTCGTCGAGGCCAGACCGCCGGCAGCCTCCTCGAACGGATCGGCCGCGACGGCCCCGTTAGCGCTGACCGCCAACAACGCGGCCACGACTGCGGCGGCGAGCCGTGAGAGCCGGGCGTTTCTCCTCGTGTCTGCCAGCGCCAATACTGTGACCCCCTGGAAAAAGGGCCGGGAAGGCGCTTGGCCTTCCCGGCCCGCTCGACCGGACAGCACTCGCCGTCAAAGCGCGGCGGGAGCGGTCAATCTCAGTTAGCGTATCGCGGCTTCTTGCAGTTCCCGCAAACCCACGGATACGACCAGTCGGCTGTCAGCTTGGCGCTGGCCGGGATGAAGGGACTCCATGCATCCGCCCTGATGGCCTCGTCGGTCTGCCAGACGATATCGAACTGCCCGTCCGCCTGGATCTCACCGATCATGACCGGCTTGGAGAGGTGATGGTTGGTGTTCATCACCACGTCGTAGCCGCTCAGGGCGGTCACCCGCTGGCCGTACATTGCCTGGCGAACCGCGTCGACCTCGGTGCTGCCGGCTTGCCGGACCGCCTGAGCCCACATCTTGAAGCCTATGTAGTGGGCCTCCATGGGGTCGTTGGTGACGCGTTTCTTGCTGCCGATGTACTTGTGCCACTTCTTGATGAACGCCTCGTTCTCCGACGAATCCACCGACATGAAGTAGTTCCACGCCGCCAGATGACCGACGAGGTTGCTCGTGTCGAAGCCCGACAGTTCCTCCTCACCTACCGAGAAGGCCACTACCGGTATGTCCTCCGCACCGATCCCCTGGTTGGCCAGTTCCTTGTAGAAGGGAACATTGGCGTCACCGTTGATCGTCGAAACGACCGCGGTCGCCTTGCCGGCCGAAGCGAACTTCTTGACGGAAGAGACGATGGTCTGCCAGTCCGAATGACCGAAGGGCGTGTACTCCTCCATGATGTCGCGGTCCTTGACCCCCTTGGCGTGGAGGAAGGCCCTGAGTATCTTGTTGGTCGTCCGCGGGTAGACGTAATCGGTACCCAGCAGCACCCAGCGTTGGGCTCCACCACCCTCTTCGCCCATCAGATACTCGACGGCCGGAATGGCCTGCTGGTTCGGCGCGGCGCCCGTGTAGAACACGTTGCGCTGTGACTCTTCGCCTTCGTACTGGACCGGGTAGAAGAGCAGGCTGTTGAGCTCTTCGAACACCGGGAGCACCGATTTTCGAGACACCGAGGTCCAGCACCCGAACACCACGTCCACTTTCTTCTGGACGATAAGCTCGCGAGCCTTCTCGGCGAACAGCGGCCAGTTGGAGGCCGGGTCTACGACGACCGCCTCGACCTTACGGCCGAGGAGTCCGCCCTGCTTGTTGAGATCGTCCACCATCATCAGGACCGTGTCCTTCAGCGTGGTCTCGCTGATGGCCATCGTCCCCGATAGAGAGTGGAGTACGCCGACCCTTATCGGGTCACCGCTGTTGGCGGCAGAAGCCGCCACGGGGACACTGGCCGCCATAAGCACGATGGCAGCCGTTCCCAAGAGATTCGTTTTCATGAAGTTCCTCATTTTTCCCTCCGGAAGATTGTCTATGTCCTTACCTGTGGGCCACGCCCACCAAGTCCCTTAGTGCAAGAAGAGGGCCACGCGGCAGCGACCCGAAGCTTCCAGCCCCCGAACAGGGGAGCTGCCCCAGCTGTGCTGTCGCCCATGCCCACCGCGCCCCGTAAACAGCAGCTAAACGGCTCTACCACAACGAAGTTTCCGCACAGATACCATCACGTTTTCTAATTACATCGATACTGTGAACTTCTCTTTTAACTTTAGCGTCGGTCGGCTGCTCACAGGGCGAGCATGAGTACTGCTCAGTAAGGCAGCAGGAGCACGGCATTTTGGGCAATGCTGACTCGAGAGAAAGCGCGCTGGCGCACCGCTATTGGGCTTGCGGGGCGGCCTGGACTTGGCCTCATTTGTGCTAATGCAGAGACTCGGGCGGATTGTGTCCGCTTATTCTAAAAAACGAGGGAAACGAGGGAGGAGACGACGAAAGTGAGCACTAAATATTTTGCCTTGCCGCTGTACGCAGCGGCAGCCTGCGTCCTTATGGTCGCGGGGGCCGGCAGCGCCTTTGCCGGTATCACACAAGAGGTCGGCGATAGCGGAGCCTACAGCCTCGGGATCGGCCTACGGGCCAGCTATGACGCGGTCGAGGATGCCGCCGACAGCGGCGCCGACTATTCGAACGAGTTCAATCTCGGAAGCATCCGTATCTACGGGGGCGGCCAGCTGAACGACCACATTAAGTTCGAGGGCAACCTCGACGGTTCCGACGCCGACGGTGGCAACATCGAGGTGCTCGATGCGGTGGTCAAGTTCGAACTGAGCGAGAACTGCAACATCTGGGCGGGCCGCTTCCTTCCGCCCAGTGACCGTTCCAATCTTAGTGGCCCTTACTTCCTCAACGCCTGGACCTATCCGATCGCCGCACTTGGCTATCCGGCCATCTACGCGGGTCGTGATAACGGCGTGGCCATGTTCGGCCAGAAAGGCGGCGGCGCGTTCAAGTGGCAGTTCGGGGCCTTCGAGGGCACCCAGGGCGGCTCCAACACGGAGGACAAGCCTGTCTTCTCGGGCCGTCTCACCTGGAACCTGTGGGAGCCGGAACCGGGCTACTACAACTCCAGCACCTACTACGGTGCCAAAGATGTCCTGGCCATCGGCCTGGTGGGAATGTCGCAGGATAACGGCGCCGGTACCGCCAGTGACCCCGGCGACTTCACCGGCTGGAACGTGGACGTGCTCATGGAAAAGACCGTGGCAGACGGTGGCGTGCTCAGCCTCGAGGGCGCCTACTATGACTACGACCGCGACGGCAAGGGCGGGGTCGAAGGAAACGGCAGCTTCCTGCTGGCCAGTTACCTGATGCCCAACGAGGTCGGGACCCTAGGCGGTCGCATACAGACGATGGCCAGGTTCCAGGAGTTCGAGAGCCGTGAGCTGACCGAGGTCGGTCTCAACTATGTGATCGACGGTCACAACTCCCGAATATCGCTTGTGGTCGGGGACGACGAGCCGGCCTCGGGTGGCTCGAGCACCCAGAGCGTAAGGCTCGGCATTCAGATCCAGATCTGACGGATCGGCTCAGGAGCGGGGCTAGCCACTCTCCAGTCCCGTTGTGAGCCGAAGGGCCGCCTCCCTGGTGGGGCGGCCCTTTTTCGTGCGGTTGTGGATGTACCAGACGGCTTCGGGTTAAAATCCCCCGCAGCCATGACCACAGCTGTTCGACTAAGACGTTCGCTTCTCTTCGTGCCCGGCGCCGAAGAGCAAAAGATTGAGAAAGCCGCCGGGGCCGGCGCCGACACGCTGCTGCTCGACCTCGAGGACTCGGTTACACCCGAGCGCAAGCCCGTGGCGCGCCAACAGGTCGCAGCTGCGATCGCGGCCGGCAGCCTCGGCAAGGCCGAGCTGGTGGTGCGGGTGAACGCCGCCGGCACGCCATATTTCGAAGATGACCTGGCCGCCGTCGGCGAGGCCGGTGCCGCGGCCATTATGCTGCCCAAGACGGAGGGTGCCAAAGAAGTGGTCCGTGCCACCGAGGCGGCCGGGTTGCCGGTGCTGGCCCTGGTCGAAACCGCCCGCGGTATCCTTGCCGCCGGCGAGCTGGCGCAGGCAACCGGGCTGGTCGCGCTCTGCTTCGGCCATGTCGATCTGGCCCGTGACATGGGACTCACCGTCGACGACGCCTCAAAAGGCATCCTCTTTCATGCCCGTTGCCAGCTGGTCCTGGCAGCCAAGGCCGCCGGTCTCTGTGCAATAGACAGCGTGTCGCTGAGCCTGACGGACGAGGCCGCCTTCGGTGCCGAGGCACGCGCGGGCCTCGAGCTGGGATATGAAGGAAAGCTCTGCGTGCACCCGGCCCAGGTCGCCATCGCCAACCGTGTCTTCACGCCAACGGACGAACAGATCGCCTATGCCAACCGTGTCGTCGTAGAATGGAAAGCGGCCGAGGCCGAAGGCCGGGGCGTGTTTGCGCTAGACGGCCGGATGTTCGACCGCCCGCTGGTGCTCTCGCAACAGCGCTTGCTCGAGCGGGCCCGTTTGGCCGGAGTCGCCGAGGCGGGCCAGGACTGATGGCCCGTGTCGAGGTCGGCAGTCCCTGGTTCGAAGACCTCGCGGTCGGCCAGAGCTTCACCGACAGTCCCTCGGTCACGCTCACCGAAGGACATGCCGCCGTACAGGCGGCCATCACCGGCGAACGGCTTCGTCTTCCACTCGATGAGGTCCTGTCCGAAGAAGTGACCGGCCACCCGACGGCTCTTGCAAGCCCGATGCTGGTCTCGAACATGGCCATCGGCCAATCCACCCCCCCGACCGGCCGCGTGCTTGGAAATCTCTTCTATCGCGGATTGGCGTTTAGCCGGCCAGTGTTCATCGGCGACACCATACACACCACCACCCGGGTGGTGGGGCTGAAACAGAACCAACCCAAACCCGGGCGACCCGCCACCGGCCTGGCCGCCCTCGAGGTCGATGTGGCCGACCAAAGCGGTGCGACCGTGCTCCACTTCTGGCGCTGCCCGATGCTTCCCTGCCGCGACCCCGAGGCCGAGACCGGCCACAACGACAGCTTCGACAACATCCCCTCCGAACTAGACATCGAAGCCGTCAAAGAGGCCGTGCCCGCCGACTGGCGCCTCGACCTGTTCCGCGAGCGCAGCGGCGGCGAGCACTATGGCGAACTCGAGCAGGGCCGGGTCTATTCGGTGCAAGGACGCGACACGGTCACAGCCGCACCCGAGCTGGTGCGAATGACCCTCAATGTCGCCTCGGCCCACTTGGACGCCCGTGCCAGCAGCTATGAGCAACGCCTTGTCTACGGCGGTCATGCCATCTCGATGGCCGCGGCGCAGATGACCCGCGCGCTTCCCAACCTCGTCAACATCCTTGCCTGGCGCGGCTGCGAGCACACCGCACCGGTCTTCGAAGGCGACATCCTGAGAAGCGAGGTCGAGGTCGAGGCCAAGTACCCGCTGGCCGGCCAGGGCGGGCTGGCCGGCCTTCATGTGGTCGTCCACGCCGAGCGCGGGCCGGACGAGATAAAAGTTCTCGATTGGCGCCCTATCTGTCTGATGGCCTAATAGTCCTATGCCGGGAATTTTAGATGGAATGCGGGTGGTTGAAGGCTCGGCCTTCGTCGCGGCGCCCTTGGGGGGAATGACCCTGGCCCAGCTCGGCGCCGACGTCATCCGCTTCGACCCCATAGGCGGCGGCCCCGACTACCATCGCTGGCCGGTCACAGACGACGACCACAGTTTTTTCTGGGTCGGGTTTAACAAGGGCAAGCGTTCTATCTCGGTCGATATCCGAAGCGAGGAAGGACAGGAGATACTGACCCGCATCATCTGCGCCCCCGGCGAGAACGCCGGCATGTTCTTCACCAACTTCCCGACCCGCGGCTGGCTCGATTACGAGACGCTAAAAGGGCACCGCACGGACCTGATAATGGTCAACATAACCGGAGACCGTCATGGCGGCTCGATGCTCGATTACACGGTCAACCCGGCCGTGGGTTTCCCCGCAGTAACCGGGCCGCCCGACTCAGGGCCGGTAAACCATGTACTGCCGGCCTGGGACGCGATAACCGGGCGCATGGCCGCGGTCGGCTTGCTTGCCGCCGAGCGTTACCGCCGCCAGACCGGAAAAGGCCAGTTGGTATCTATTGCCCTAAAGGACGTCGCACTGGGCGCGCTGGGCAACCTCGGCAAGATAGCCGAGGTGACCGTCAACAAGGTAGACCGTCCGCGTTACGGCAATTACCTCTACGGCGCCTTCGGCCGCGACTTCGAGACCGCCGACAAGCGCCGTGTGATGATAGTGGCCCTTACCGAACCGCAGTGGCGGAGCCTCGTTCAGGCGACCGGGCTTGGAGAGGCCATCGCCCAGCTAGCCGTGGCCGAAGGCCTGGACCTAAGCGCGGCCGGCAACCGTTTCGAACTGCGCGAGCAGCTGGCGGCAATCTTCGAACCTTGGGTGGCCAACCGCACGGTGGCCGAGCTGGAGGCGGACTTCGAGGGGACCGGCGTTTGCTGGTCTCCCTACCGAACCTTTCGCGAGGTCATAGAGAACGACCCCGACTGTTCGGAGGCCAACCCTATCTTTTCTATGGTCGAGCAGCCCGGCATCGGAACCTATCTCATGCCCGGCTCGCCGCTGGACTTCACCGAGGTCCCGCGCATCGCCCCCAACCGCGCGCCGATGCTCGGCGAACACACCGACGAGATACTCTCGGACCTGCTCGACATGAGCGACACGGAGATCGGCCAACTGCACGACCGCGGCGTGGTGGCCGGGCCCGACCAGGACTGAGCGGCTAGCCAGCGTCGGGCAGGTCGAGGCTTCGCCACAGATACCAACTGCCTACCGTTCTATAGGGACGCCAGGGTTCGGAGAGCCGGAGCATGCGGCGTTCGTCGGGAACCTTGCGAAGTCCGTAGACCCGGCGAAAGCCGTAGGCGATGCCGAGGTCTCCGGTGGGCATCACGTCGGGACGGTTAAGCACGAACATGAGGAACATATCGGCCGTCCAGGGCCCTATGCCTTTTATCGCGGTAAGGCGCGCGCTGACGTCCCCGTCGTCCAAACGGTGGATGTTGTCGAGCCTGAGCTCGCCCTCGGCCACCGCCCGGCTTAGCCCGGCAATATAGCCGGCCTTGGCGCGCGAGAGCCCGGCCCCGGCCAGCTGCCGCCCCGAAAGTGCGCCGATGCGTTCGGGGCTGAGGTAACCACCGGCGGCCCGGCGTAGCTTCCTTTGAACGGCGCGGGCCGAGGCGGTCGAGACCTGTTGCGAGATGATGGCATGGACCAGCGTGGCAAAGCGGCCGTGGCGGCGCGGCAAACGGCATGGGCCGACGGCACGGATGACGCTGGCCATCGCCGGGTCGCGCCGGGCTATATGGCGAGGGCCGGCCCTTCTAAGCTCGCCGGCGCCCACTAAGCACCGAGTTCGGATAGGCGTGGGCGTTTAAGCTCGCGCCGGAAACGCTCCGGGGTAAAGGGCCAAAGCGCCGGAATGCCGCGCGCATCGAGATACCAACTCTTACACCCGGTGCTCCACACTGATGTGGCCAAGCCCTCGATACGTTCCTCCTCGAGCCGTTCGCAGACTCGGGGGTCGGGCGAGATTTTCTCGAGCTTTCCGCGCTCGAGAAGGCGCAAACATTTTATGATGTAGTCGGCCTGGGTCTCGGCTATCGAAATGAGCGAGAAGTTGCCGACCGGACCGTTGGGCCCGATCAGCATGAAGAAGTTCGGGAAGCCGGCCAGCGCCACGGTGCGGTAGGCCGTGACGGCCTCCTTCCAGGCCTCGGCCAGCGTGAGACCGTCCTCGCCCACAAGGTTCATCGGTCGCATGAATGCGTGGGGGTCGAAGCCGGTGGCCAGCACGAGCACGTCAAGCTCGTGGAGGGTGCCGTCGGCCGTGCGCACGCCGGCGGGCTCGATGCTCTCTATGGGTTCCGTGACCACCGCGCAGTTGTCTGACTGTACGGCGTCATAGAAACCGGCCGACATGATGAGCCGCTTGCACATCGGTTCGTAGTCGGGGGTGAGTTTGGCCCTGAGTTCGAGGTCGCGTACGCGCGCCACATTGTTGCGGCAAGCCTCCGCTATGCGGCGGCGCTGCCAGCCGGGTCTTATCACCGCGCGGGCCGGCAGATACTCGAACACCAGCCGCAGGAAGTGGTAGTAGAGAAGCTTTAGCCCGGGTAGCCAGCGAAACGCACGCTTGGCCGCCTCGGAGTAGGCCTTGTCGGGGGTCGGCGCTATCCATTGCGCGGTGCGCTGGAACATCGTAAGACGCGCCACGCGCGACACCAGCGCCGTCACTATCTGTGTCGCCGTGGAACCGGCGCCTATTATCCCTATGCGCCGGCCGTCAAGCTCGACCCCGTGGTCCCACCTGGCCGAGTGGAAGGTGGCACCCGCGAAGCTGTCGAGCCCGGGAATGTCCGGGATGGAGGGGTGGTGAAGTACGCCGGTTGCCGAGACAACGACGTCTGCGCGGTCGGTGGTACCGTCGGACAGCTCTATCTCCCAGCCCTTGTCCCGCCAGCGGCACTGGCGCACCTCGCAGCCGAAGCTGATGCGGCGCATCAGGTCGTACTTGCCGGCGACCCTTTCGAAGTACTCCCATATCTCGGCGCCCGTCGAGAAACGGTGGCTCCAGTCGGGATTGAGCTCGAAGGTGTAGCTGTAGTAGTGCGAGGGCACGTCGCAGGTAAGGCCCGGGTAGCTGTTCTCGCGCCAGGTGCCACCGACACGGTCGGCCTTCTCGTAGATCGTGAAGTCACCGAAGCCGGCCTTCTCGAGCTTGATGGCCATGCACAGGCCGGACATGCCGGCGCCTATGATGGCGATACGTGGTTTTCGGGCGCTCATCGTGCGGGTTGCTTGCGCTTGCGTTCATGGGGGTCGAGCCAGCGCTTGCGCAGACGCACCGAGCGGGGTGTGACCTCGACAAGCTCGTCGTCGGCTATGTAGCTCATCGCCTGCTCGACGGTCATTCGCGTGGGCGGGGTCAGCTGTATGGCGTCGTCCTTGCCGGCGGCCCGCATGTTGGTCAGCTGCTTTCCCTTGAGCGGGTTCACGTCAAGGTCGGTGCCCTTGTTATGTTCGCCGATTATCATGCCGCGGTAAACTCCTTCGCCCGGACCTATGAACAGCGGGCCGCGTTCTTCCAGGTTCCACAGCGCGTAGGCCACCGACTTGCCCTGCTCCATCGACACCATCGTGCCACAGCGGCGCCCCGACATGTCGCCCACCACCGCTTCCCAACCGTGGAAGACCCGGTGCATGACGCCGGTACCACGCGTGTCGGTGAGAAATTCGCCATGGTAACCGATCAATCCGCGCGCGGGCACGTGAAGCACTATCCTGGTCTTACCCCCGCCCGGACTGCGCATCTCCATCACACGGCCCCGGCGCTGGGCCAGCTTTTCGATCACGATGCCGGCATACTCGTCGTCGACATCGACCACTACCTCTTCGATGGGCTCGTGAAGGACCTGGCTCTCGGGGTCCCGGCGGTAGAGCACGCAGGGACGGCCCAGGGAAAGCTCGTAACCCTCGCGCCGCATCGTTTCCACTAGCACGCCCAGTTGCAGCTCACCCCGGCCGGCGACCTCGAACACCGTCTTGTCGTCGGTGTCGGAAACCCGCAACGCAACGTTACCCTCGGCCTCACGCCACAGCCGCTCGCGTATGATGCGGCTAGTGACCTTGTCGCCCTCCTGCCCTGCTAGCGGCGAATCGTTGGGGGCAAAAGACATGGCAAGGGTCGGGGGGTCGACCGGCTGCGCCGGCAGAGCGAGCATGACCGCGGGCTCGCATATGGTGTCGGCCACGCTCCCGCGCTCGAGCCCGGCAATGGCGACAATGTCTCCGGCACCCGCGCTGTCCAGCGAGTTGCGCTGCAGACCGTCGAATGAAAGCACTTTGGTGATACGGGCACGCTCGACCACTGTGCCATCAATCGCCAGCGCCTTGACGGTCATGTTGGGAGCCACAGTTCCCGACTCTATGCGCCCGGTCAGTATGCGACCGAGCCACGGATCGTATTCCAGGGTGGTGACTAGCATCCTGAACTCCCCGTTGTCGTCAACGCGTGGCGGCGGCGTGTGCTCCACCATCAGTTCGAACAGGGCGGTCATGTCGTGTCGCTCCCCGTCAAGCTCAGTAGTGGCCCAACCCTCTTTTGCCGAGGCGTAAACCACCGGAAAGTCGAGTTGCTCGTCGCTGGCCTCCAGTGCCGCGAACAGATCGAACACCTCGGTGAACACCTCGGTGGCGCGCTGGTCGGGGCGGTCGACCTTGTTGATGACGACCAGCGGCTCGAGCCCCAGCCTGAGCGCCTTGCCGACCACGAAACGAGTCTGGGGCATGGGTCCCTCGGCGGCATCGACCAGTACGCACACGCCATCGACCATGCTGAGAATGCGCTCGACCTCGCCCCCGAAATCGGCGTGCCCGGGCGTGTCGACGATGTTTACCCGGATGCTATTCCAGACGACCGACGTGCACTTGGAGAGGATGGTTATGCCGCGTTCGCGTTCGAGATCGTTGCTGTCCATGGCGCGGTCTACGAGCTGCTGGTTGTCGTGAAGGGCTCCGCCCTGCTCGAGGAGGCGGTCGACCAGCGTGGTCTTGCCGTGGTCCACGTGGGCAATGATGGCGATGTTCCTGACTTTCATGGGAAGGGGAAGCGCCGGAAAGGACGGGGCTACTCCGGCAGGCCCGTGATTCAATCTGTTTACACGGCGGGGGTTAACTTAGCGAGCTTGCCGGTCGACAGGCGCCGACCTACTAACCGCCCAACGAGAACTCGAACCCGGGCACGTGTGCGAGCGCTGAGGTGGGTGCGACCCAGGCGGTGTAAACGATCGGCTCTACCGTCCAACCGCCGCCGTCGGGGTCGAAGTAGGCCAGGTCGTCGGCACACAGTTCGAAGACAACCTCACCCGCTTGGCCCGGCTCGAGCGCGAGCTTGCGAAATCCGCGCAGCAGCTTCTTCGGCCGATCGATCGCGGAGCGCTCGAAGCCGACATAGCATTGCACCACTTCTTCCGCTGCGCACTCCCCGGTGTTCGTGATCTCGCATCGCAGCGTGACCGTGTCGCCGTCGACGGCGCCCCGCACCGCACCATAGTCGAAACGCGCATAGCTTAACCCGGAGCCGAAACAATGGGCCGGCTCGAGCTGGTCGCGATCGAACAAGGTGTAGCCATGGTACAAGCCGTACTCGATACGGTCGGCCTCCTTGTCGAAGAAAGGCAGATCGGCCGCATCCGTGGGGATCGTGAACGGGAGCTTACCGCTCGGGCTGACCTCGCCGAACAGCAAGCGCGCCGCGGCGTGCCCGCCCTCCATGCCCGCGTACCACAGCATCAAGATCGCATCGACGCTGTGGTGCCATCGCTCCATCGTGATCGCGCTACCGCCGATAACGACGACCACAGTGCGCGCATTGGCGACAGCAACCGCCAGTATCAACGCTTCGTCGGCCGCGGACAGCGACAGGTTGTCGCGGTCACCGCCTGCCGCCTTGCCCCCGCCCTCGATGCTCATGTCGGCGGGGATGAACTCGCCCTCATCCTCATGCGTGTAGCCGACCACGACCACGGCCGCCTCGGACGTACGCGCCGCATCAACGGCCGCGCCCGGGTTGCTGCCGTCATCGTGGACCAACTGCACCCCGTCACCGAGGTAGGCGCGAAGTCCCTCAAGAATACTGACCGCCGACGGTGGCCGTACCAGGCTGGAACCGCGGTCGCCGAGACTGACGCTACCGGCCAAGGCGCCGACGACCGCGAGCCGCGCCAGACCGTCGCGAGAAAGCGGCAAGCGCCCGTTCTCGTTGCGCAACAACACGGCGCTCTTTTCGGCGGCCTCGCGTGCAAGCGCGCGGTGCTCGGAGCAGGCCACGACCGAGAGGTCGTAGCGCTCGGGGTCCCGGCGTGTTTCGAAGGTTCGCCGGGTCGTCAGTATGCGGCCCGCGGCCTCGTCCATGTCGGCGCGCGAGACCTCGCCGCGCTCGATGGCCCCGACCAACTGGTCGCCGAAGAAGGTCGTCTCGGGGTTCTCGATGTCGAGCCCGGCCGCCACCGCATCGGGCCCGTACACACCCTTTACGAAGTCGGAGTGCACGAAACCCCCAAAACCCCATTCCTCCTTTAGTATGGTGCGCAGCAGTTTGCGGTTATGGCCGCAGTAGGGACCGTTGACCTT
>CAYXZP010000042.1:0-17976 GCA_964469485.1 uncultured Myxococcales bacterium
CTGTGACTCCGTGCCGCCGGCGCCCGGGCGTATGTTGACGATGGCGTTGTTGGCGTCGTACTCGCCCGAGAGCATGCGTCGCAGTTCGAGCCCGTCGAGGCGGCCCCGGACCTCGTCGACGAGCCCGCCGAACTCGGCGGCGGCATCGTCGTCGCCGCCCTCGGCCATCTCGAGATAAACGGCAAGCTCGCCGAGCGTGGCCGCGAGCGCCTCGTAACCGGCAATGGCCGACTCGACGGTCGAGCGCTCGCGCAGCACCCGGCCGGCCTTGTCGGCGTCGGCCCACCGACCGGGGGCTTGGCTTTGTTCGTCGAGTTGTTCGAGCCGGGACTTCAGACCGGCGAGGTCAAAGATGTTCTCCGAGGACGGCCAGCCGGCGCTCCAGTTCGTCGAGTTGTTCCTTGAGACCGCCAGCGCTCATGGTCCACCCAGGATTCCACGGCCCGCCCGGGCTATCAATACGAACAGCGCCAAAGTGCCCAGGCACAGGTACACGAACAGATCGCCCACGGCGGTGTAGACGGAAGCAATCTCGGGAACGGTGACGGTTTCGACCACGACCGCGGTCTCGAACAGAGGGCTGGCCGACAGGACACGCCCCGTGGGCGCCACAACCGCGCTCACGCCGGTATTGGTCGCGCGCAGCAGCGGCATGCGGTGTTCGACCGCGCGCAGGGCCGCCATGGCCAGGTGCTGGTGCGGAGCCGCCGTGGGCCCGTACCAGGCGTCGTTGCTGATGTTGACGAGAAAGTCGGCACCGCCCCTGACGAAGTCCCGCACCAGGGCCGGAAAGATCGCTTCGTAGCAAATCAGCGCCGAGAACCGCGCCCGCCGGCGCCCGCCGGCAAAGTCGGCCTCGGGTCCGGCAAAGACCACTCGCTCGGTGCCGCGGCCGAAGGTCCCCACCACCTCGACGGCGCGGTCCACCCAGGCAAGCAGGGGCCCGAAAGGAACGTACTCGCCGAAGGGCACGAGCTGTATCTTGTCGTAGGGCTCCGATACCCGGCCCTCGCCGCTTATGTGCCAGGCCTCGTTGTAGGCCATCGGCGGCCTGCCGCCGCGACGGCCGTATCCGGGGGCACCGACGAGCATGTCCGTGCCGCGGCCGGCGGCAAAGTCCACGAGCACTCGGCTGCGGTCGTCGCTGTCGAACACGAAAGGCAGCGAGGCCTCGGGCCAGACCACGAGGCGCGCGCCACGGTCGGCGGCCTCGCGGGAAAGCTCCATGTGGCGGGCCAGTATCTCGTCCTGCAGGCGGTCGTCCCATTTGCTGGCCTGTTCCACGTTGGCCTGTATCAGCCCCACACGGATGCTGGCCGTGGACCCGGCCCCCTCGACGGCCGCTAGCCGCAGCCTTCCATAGGCAAGGACCACGACAAACAGTATCACCGTCGCCGCAATCAGCCTCCTGTGACGCGCCACCCCGTCACGCAGTTCGGCCAGCGCCGCGCTGACGAAGACGATAAGGGCCGAAATCCCGTAGACGCCGGCCAGGTCGGCGCTCTGCAGAACCGTCAAGACAGAATGCTGGGAATATCCGAGGGATGCCCAGGGAAAGCCGACCGGGAAGAAAGTGCGCGTCCACTCGATCGCCACCCACAGCACGGGCGCCGCGACCACACGGCTTATTCCGGCCGCGGCCATCCACTCGAGACCCGCGGCGAACAGCCCGGCGCCGAGGGCCAGCACGGCGGCCAGCAGAACGAGCAACAGCAGGGCCGCCACTACCGGGATGCGGGTGTAGTTGCCGATGGTGGACGGGATCCAGTAGAGCACGGCCAGATAAAAGGAGAGGCCGAAGAGCCAGCCACGCCGGAAGGCCGTCCCGAGCGGCCGTCCGCGTATGCACACAAGCAACGGCAGCAGCGACAGCCACGCCAGCGGCCAGAGGTCCAGGGAGGGAAAGGCCGCGGCCAGGCTGAGCCCGGCGGCCACACAGGCAAGCGGCGCGCTCATGGCAGCTCCGCGGCGGCGCAGCACATGCCGGCCGCTACCAGACAAGCGGCCAGGCGCCGCTCCTCGACCCGCATTAGCTCGGCCGGAGGGCCGCCGTCCTCATGCTCGTGGCCGAGCAGGTGCAGGAGCCCGTGAACGAGAAGACGGTTGGTCTCCTCGGCCAGGGTCCAGTTGCCGTCGGCCGCTTGCGCCGCGGCGCGCTCGAGCGAGATCACGACATCGCCCAGTTGCTCGGCCTGCCCGGGCACCGGGGCCGGCTCCTCCGCCGCCTGTGATTGCGCGAAGGACAGGACGTCGGTCGCGGCGTCCTTGCCGCGCCATCTGTTGTTGAGCGAACGTATGCCCGCATCGTCGGTAAGCAGCACCGAAAGTTCGTGGTCGCCCTGTCCCGACTCGGCCAGCAGCAACTCGGCCGCGCCCCTTACAGCGTCGTCCAACGCGCTGTGGGCCGCCGCCGTTCGCCTCAACTCGACCGGAGGCATTGGTCAGTCGTCGTCGGAGTCGGCCGGGTCGTCAGCCTCCTCGTAGGCTCCGATGATCGCTCTCACCAGCGGGTGGCGCACCACGTCGGCGTCCGCCAGCGTGGCAAACGCGATGTCCTTGATGTCGCCGAGCACGCGGGCGGCGTCGCGCAGCCCCGAAATGGTTCGCCCGGGAAGGTCGACCTGGGTCACGTCGCCCGTGATGACGGCCTTCGAATCGAAGCCCAGACGGGTCAGGAACATCTTCATCTGCTCACGCGTGGTGTTCTGCGCCTCGTCGAGAATGACGAAGGCGCGGTTGAGAGTGCGGCCGCGCATGAAAGCCAGCGGTGCGACCTCGATGGTCCCCTCCTCGACCATATGGCGGGCCCGCTCGAGGCCGACCATGTCGTGAAGCGCATCGTAGAGAGGCCTCAGGTAAGGATTGACCTTCTCGGCGAGGTCGCCGGGTAGAAAGCCGAGCTTCTCGCCCGCTTCGACGGCCGGACGCGTCAGGATGATGCGTGAATATGTCCCGGCCAGAAGATCGGCCACCGCCATGGCCATGGCCAGGTAGGTCTTGCCGGTGCCGGCCGGCCCGATGGCAAAGACCACGTCGTGCTCTCGTATCACGTCCACGTAGCGTTTTTGGCCCGCGGTCTTGGGGGTTATCGTGCGCCCGCCCGGCGATGTGAGCACCGGCGCCAAGAACACTTCCTTGAGCGTGGCGCTGTGCGAACGGCTGAGTATGTCTATGGCCCGCCCGATGTCGCGGTGGCCGAGCGGCAGTCCTTCCTGCGCGACACCGTAGAGTTCGGTAAGCACGCGACCGGCCAGCTGCATGCCGACGTCGTCACCGCTGATGGTGACCCCGCTCCCGGTTATCGCGACGCGAACGTCGCACCGGCGTTCGATCTCACGAAGGTTCTCATCGTGGTTCCCGAAGATCTGGTGGAGCAGGCGCGGATCGGCGAAGTCGAGTTTAGACGATGATTGCGTCGGCTTTCTCCATCAGCGCGGCTATCCCCGAGGCATCCTTCCCTCCGCCCTGGGCAAAATCGGCTTTGCCGCCACCGCGCCCGCCGACCAGAGGGACAAGCTCGCCCAGGATATCGCCGGCCTTGAACCGTCCAGTCTGGTCCTTGGTGACCGCCACCACCACCGAGACGCCGGCTTCGTGCTGGCCGGCCAGCACGACGACCGAGGAACCGAGCTGCTCGCGAATACTGTCGGACAGGGCGCGCATGGCCTTGGCTTCGATACCGTCGGCACGGCCCACCACGACCTTGGCCTCGCCCACGGCGCGAGCCGAGGCGACAAGCTCGCCCAGCATGTCGCCCGAGCGCGCCTGGCTGGCCTGCTCGGCATCTCGCTCGAGCCGGGCGATCCGCTCGACCAATTTGGCGACCCGCTCGGGTGCCTGGCCCTGGGCGCTCCCCAACAGGCCGGCGACCTCGGCCAGCAGGCGGTCGCGTTCGCGCACCGCCGCCAGCGCGCCGCCCCCGCTCCTGGCCTCGACACGCCTGGTGCCCGCGGCCACGGCCGACTCTCCGGCCAGCTCGACGATGCCGATGTCACCGGTGCGGCGTACGTGTGTGCCGCCGCAAAGCTCGACCGAGTAATCCCCCATGCGCACCACACGAACCGTGTCGCCGTATTTCTCGCCGAAGAAGGCCAGCGCACCGGCCGCGATGGCTTCGTCGTAGGCCATCTCCTCGCAACCGACCTCGAGGTTGGAACGTATGACCTCGTTGACCTCGGATTCGATGTCGGCGAGTTTTTCGTCGGAGACCGCGCCGTCGTGGGTGAAGTCGAAGCGGAAACGGTCGGCGTCGACCAGCGACCCGGCCTGCGAGACCCGCTCCCCCAACTGGCGCCGCAGGGCGGCATGAAGAAGGTGGGTGGCCGAGTGGTTGAGCCGGATCGCCTGCCGTCGTTCGTCGTCGATCGCCAGCGTGACCGTCTCGCCGGTCTTGATCTCCCCGGCGGCTACGCGGCCGCGGTGGACTATGACGTCGGGAGCCGGTCGTTGTGTGTCGCTTATTTCGACCGTGGCACCGGCGGCCGAACCCATGCGCCCGCTGTCGCCCACCTGACCGCCCGATTCGCCGTAAAAGGGCGTCGAAGAAACGACGATATCGACGCTCTCGCCCGCCCCGGCACTTTCGACCAGGCGGCCGTCGGCCGTAATAGCGATGACCTCGCCTTCGGCCTCGGTGGCAAACTGACCGGCGAAGGCCGTGCCGCCGCGCTCGCGCGCCTGCGGTAGCAAGATCGAGGGGTCGCCCGAGCCGTCGCTCTCTCGTGCCTCGCGTGCGCGGCTGCGCTGCTCTTCGAGCGCGCGCTCGAAGCCGTCACGGTCCACGCTCATTCCGTGCGACCTCAGAATGTCGGCCGTCATGTCGAGAGGGAACCCATAGGTGTCGTATAGCCTGAAGGCGATATCGCCGGAAAGCACCTTTTCGTCGCCCGCGATCGAGGCAACGGCCTCGTCGAGCTGGATGAGCCCGCGGTCGAGGGTCTCGGCAAAACGTTCTTCCTCGTCCTTCACCGTCGAGACTATGAGGTCGCGTCCGTCGGCCAGCTCCTGGTAGGCCCCGCCCATGTCTTCGACGACACGGCCACAGACCTTGTGGAAGGCCGGCTCCTCGAGCCCGATGTTCTTGGCGTGCCGGGCCGCCCGGCGCAGCAGCCGTCGGAGCACGTAACCGCGTCCCTCGTTGGACGGTGCCAGCCCGTCTGCGATCATGAAGGAGACCGCGCGTCCGTGGTCGGCGAGGACCCGCAGCGAAACGTCGGCATCGTCGCCGTCCCCGTAACTGCGTCCGCTCAGCCGCTCGGCCTCGCCGATGATCCCGCGCAAAAGAGAACCGTCGTAGTTGCCCTCGACCTTCTCCAAGAGCGCGGCCACGCGTTCGAGACCCATGCCGGTATCGACATGCTTGGACGGCAGATCGTGAAGCTGGCCGGCAGCGTCGCGGTTGTGCTGTATGAAGACGAGATTCCAGAGCTCGATGAAACGGGCGCAGCCGCCGTTCACCTCGCAGCGGTGGCCCTTTATCCCCTGTCTGTCGCAGGCCTGTTCGCCGCGGTCGATGTGGACCTCCGAGCAGGGACCGCAGGGGCCGGTCGCGCCCATCTCCCAGAAATTGTCCTTCTCGTCGAAACGCAGCACGCGGGCGGCGTCCATGCCGGAAATCTTTCGCCACAGCTTCTCGGACTCCCCGTCGCTGCGGTAGACGCTGGCGAAGAGCCGGTCGGCGGGAAGTCCCCAAACACCGGTCAGCAGCTCCCATGCCCATTCGATGGCCTCGGCCTTGTAGTAGTCGCCGAAGGACCAGTTGCCGAGCATTTCGAACATCGTGTGGTGGTAACTATCGCGCCCGACCTCCTCGAGGTCGTTGTGTTTACCCGATATGCGCAGACACTTCTGGCTGTTGGCCACCCGCGGGTGGGCCGCTTCGGCGTTGCCGAGGAACACGTCCTTGAACTGGACCATCCCCGCGTTGGTGAACATCAACGTGGGGTCGTCGGACAGGATGACCGGCGCACTCGGGACCACCTCGTGCCCCTTGGTGCGGAAGAAATCGAGAAAGCTCTCTCTTACCTCGGCGCCACGCATCAGCCGCAAACGGCTGATTAGCGACAACCGAGGCGTATGTCTATGGCGGCCGCCGCTACTCCCCTTCGGCCTCGGCGGCTCCCCCTTCGATCACCTTTAGCGCCGGGGCCGGCGCGGCCAAGCCCAGGCTTTCGCGCAGCGAGGCCTCTATCTCGGCGGCCGTGTCGGAGTGCTCGCGCAAGTACTCGCAGCAGTTCTCACGCCCCTGCCCGAGGCGGTCGCCCTTGTAGGAGTACCAGGCGCCGCTCTTCTCGACCACGCCGAGCTCGGAACCGAGGTCGAGCAGTTCACCGGCCTTGTTGATGCCGACACCGTAAAGGATATCGAACTCGGCCTCGCGGAATGGAGCCGCGACCTTGTTCTTGACCACGCGCACACGGGTCCGGTTGCCGATCATCTGGTCGGCCTGCTTGATGGCCGCTATGCGGCGGATGTCGAGACGCACCGAAGCGTAGAACTTCAGCGCGTTGCCACCGCTGGTGGTCTCGGGACTGCCGAACATCACGCCGATCTTCATGCGGATCTGGTTGATGAAGATCACGATGGTGTTCGAACGCGCGATGCTGCCGGCCAGCTTGCGCAACGCCTGCGACATGAGGCGCGCCTGCAGGCCCATTTGCGGCTCGCCCATCTCGCCTTCCAGTTCGGCACGCGGGACCAGCGCGGCCACCGAGTCGATGACGACGATGTCGAGGGCTCCGCTCCTCACCAAGGTGTCGGCGATCTCGAGGGCCTGCTCGCCGTTGTCGGGCTGAGAGATGAGAAGGTCGGGGGTGTTGACCCCGAGCTTGCGGGCATAGCTAACGTCGAGAGCATGTTCGGCGTCGATGAAGGCCGCCATTTCGCCATCCTTGTGGGCCTCGGCGATTATCTGCAGCGCCAAGGTGGTCTTGCCCGACGATTCCCTCCCGTAGACCTCGTCCACGCGCCCGCGCGGCACGCCACCAACCCCGAGTGCAACGTCGAGCCCCAAGGAACCCGTCGAGACCGTGCGCACGTCCTGACTCACATCGCCGGAGCCCAGCCGCATGATCGATCCTTTGCCGTACTGTTTCTCGATCTGGCCTACGGCCAGGTCCAAAGCCTTTTCCCTTTCGTCCACTGCCATTTCCTCGTTCCTCCTGGTGTCGTTCGTTATCCGGCCAGTTCGAAGGCACGGATGCGTTCATAGCGGGCTGGACCGCGGCCTAGCCTGCTTTCGTATATCGCCAGTTCGCTTATTCTCGAAGTGCCGAAGTGCATTGTTCGGCAGTCTTCGAGTTCCTCCTTGAACTCCCGCCAGCGCCCCGGCTGGCGGACCCTCGCTATCGTCATATGCCCCTTGAAGTCCCGCTCCTCGGGCTCGAAGCCACAGGCCGCGGCCGCGGCCTCGACCTCCGATGCAAGCGCGGACAGGCCCGGGCCCTCGACCTGGGCGTAGATCACGCGCGGGCGGCCGTGCGCCGGCATGAAACCGATGCCGCAGGCATCTGCCCGGCAGGCCCGACCGCGGCTGGCTGCCGTGCCCAGGGCCGCACTCAAAGGCTCGAGGCGGGACGGTTCGGTCTGGCCGAGGAACTTGAGCGTTAGGTGCCAGCCCTCGGCCGCCGCCCACGAGCAGCGCATGCCGAAGCGCCGGGTCTTCTCCCGCAAGCGTGCCGCCACGGGAACAATGGCCGCGTTGACAGCCTCGTCGAGGCGAACGGCAACAAAAAGACGCGACGAAGCGCTCACGCAGGCCTCCTCAGTGCGGCGGCCGAGGCGGCCGGATCGAGCCCGGCCAGGCGGCGGCGTACCCAATCAAGGGCGATCTGTGTGGTCAGGCTGCGGATTTGTTCGCGATCGCCGCGCAAGCGGTAGCTGCGGGCGGCGGTCTGCCCGTCGCCCGCAAGGGCCACGACCACCGTACCGACCGGCTTGTCCTCGCTACCGCCACCGGGGCCGGCGATCCCGGTGGTGGCCAGGCCGAGGTCGGCACCGGTCAGCCCGAGCACGCCCTCGGCCATTTCTGCAGCCGTCTCTTCGCTTACCGCGCCGAACATCGAAAGGGTCGTGGGATCCACCCCGAGTACTTTCTCTTTCAAAGAATCACTGTAGGCCACAACGCCACCGATGTAATAAACCGAGCTGCCCGGCACCGAGCTAAGGCGCTGTCCGACCGATCCGCCCGTGCAGGACTCCGCCGTGGCAAGGCACATCGAGCTTTCAGCCAGCATGCGGCCGACCACGCTTTCCATGGTCTCGGCCCCCTCGGCGTAGATCGCCGCGCCTAGGCGGCCGCGGACCTCGGCACAGGCCTCCTCGAAGCGTTCCTGGCCGGCCGCACGGTCGACCGAGACCTTGACGGCAATGGTCGGAAAGCTGGCCCTGAACCCGAGCCTTAGCTGGCCGTCGTCGGAAAGGTCGGCCAGGGTCTCGTCAATGGCCGACTCGCTCAGGCCGAAGACCTGAAAGGTCTCGGACAGCGCCGCGGCCTGCCCTGCGCTGTGCTCGGCCAACCACGGCATGACCTCGCCCTCGAACATCGGACGCATCTCGCGCGGCACGCCCGGCAGGACCACGACCACACCCGGCCCGGGCGAACCCCCGGCCAGCAGGCGGTAGCCCGGCGCGGTGCCGGTGTCGTTGGCAATGACCTCGGCGCCTTCGGGTATGAGGGCCTGCTTGAGGTTGTTCTCGGGCATGGCGCGGCCGAAGCGGCGGAAAAAGTCACGGATACGTTCGGCCGAAACCTCGTCGGTGACCAGCGCCCGGCCGGTGGCCGCGGCCAGCGTCTCGGTCGTCAGATCATCGGAGGTCGGCCCGAGACCCCCGGTCGCAACCACGAGGTCGGCGCGCGCCAGCGAGTCCCGCCACGCCTGCTCCAGGCGGGCACGGTCGTCGCCGACGGTGAACATGGCCACGACCTCGACACCGAGACCGCTCAGCCGGTCGGCGATAAAGGCCGAATTGGTGTCGAGATTGCGGCCGTCTAGGAGTTCGTCACCGGTGGCAACGATGGCCACGGTCTTGATCTGGATCGGGTCTGTCACTATCCTCTTGCACTTTCGCTTTTTGTACGCCCCTGTTCTACCACGTCATGGCGGCCCCGGCCAACCCCGAGGCCATATACAGGCGCACCAGCAGATTGGTGTAAAGGCCGGCCACGAGGTCATCGGTAACTATTCCGAGGGCCCCCGGCAGACGTTCGGCCTGGCGGCAGGGGGGCGGTTTTACGATGTCGAAGAGCCGGAAGAGCAGGAAGGCCGCCAGCAGACGTTCCCAGGTCGGCGGCATGAGCGCGACCGCCACTAGGTAGCCGACCATTTCGTCGACGACCACGACCGAGGGGTCCTTCTGTCCGGTGGCCTTAGCCATGACGGCCGAGGACCAAAGAGCGGCGATAACGGCAAGCCCGAGCGCCAGTGCGTACGCGAGCAAGCCCCAGTGTTCGGCCACAGAGGCCAGGGCCAAGGCGAGCGGGATAGCCACCACCGTACCGGCGGTACCGGGCAGGACCGGAACGTAACCGGCGCCGGCGCCGGTGGCCAGGAACTTCCCGAGGCGATTGCCCGGCGGTTCGCTCACGTCCCGTGGGCCGGACATGAGAGCGAGACCCCGGTGATCCCGACGGACACCTTCAAAATGGCGAGCGCATCGGTGACGGAAACGTTGACCGCCACGCCGTCATAGTTGACGTCGCAGGCGCAACCCGGGCAGCTCAGGATCCCGACCGCAGCCTTTAACGCCACCAACGCGTCGCTCACCAGCGGAGCGCCCGGCCCCTTGCCGGTTGCTGGCCCGCCGCAGGAACACGATTCGAGCTGGAAGACCTCGTATTGCCCCTCTGAATTGCTCGCCAGCGGGTCACAGTCGGAGCTGTAGCTGACCGTGACCGCATCGCTAGTGGCCACCGGGAACTGGCTCTGGCAGCCCTGGCCATCGGTCAGCTGCTGAGGATTGCTGCCGCCGTGCCTGAACACCTCGCGCGAGCCGTCGCTGTTGGCGCCGGCCAGGTCGCAATAGCTCTCGAAGACCACGAAACCCCCGTCGTAGCTCATGCTCGGGTCCAGACTCTCGCAAAGCGTGGTACCGTCGTCGTTCGTTATCTGCGTGACAGTGCCGGACGAAGACACCCGGAAGATCTCGTCGCCACCGTCGGAGTTACCGCCCGTCAGATCGCAGTTGCTGGCAAAAGCCACGTAGCTTCCCGTCGAATCGCTCGACGGCTCGATGCTCGAGCAGTTGGCGTTGCCCGAAGAGGTCAGTTGGGTGACTACCCCCTGCGAGGTCACCTGGAAGATCTCGCTGATCTCGTTGTCCGAGTTCTCGCCGGTGAGATCGCAGTCGCTCTCGAAGGCCACCACCGAAGCGTCCGAATCGACGGAGGGGGCCCGGCTGTCGCAGCCTGTAGCGGAACTGTCGTTGGTAAGCTGGGTTACGCTGCCCGCGGTGTCGGCCAGGAACACTTCGGCGCTCAGATCGCTGTTGGTGCCGGCCAGGTCGCAGTCGCTCTGGAAGGCCACGGCGCTGCCGTCGGCCGACAGCGAGGGCGCCGCGCTAGTGCAGCTGCTGCCCGAGGTCAGCTGTGTGAGCGTGGTGCCGTCGTAGAGGAAGATCTCGCGGCTGAGATCGGAGTTGGAACCCGAGACCAGATCGCAGTCGCTCGCAAAGGCGACCAGCGTGCCGCCGTCGGCCACGGTCGGCGATTGACTGGTGCACGAGGCCGTCGAACTGCTGACCTGGGTAACGGTGGCCGCGCTCGTGACGGTGAACACCTCCCGGCTCCCGTCCGAGTTAGAACCGGTGAGGTCACAATCGCTTTCGAAGGCGACCGTGGAGCCATCGGCCGTGGCCGCAAGGGACAGGGCACGACAGAACTCGCCGCTGGCATCGGTAAGCTGAACCGGAACCGCGCCGGCCTGTCCCGCCATTGCGACCAGCGCGACAAGCAGACAGGGCGGGCCGAGGGCCGCCCTGCGTGACCGAGACCTTGAAATGGACCAAGGGAGCATCACCACCATCCAAGCCCCGTCTACCAGCCTAGGCCCGGCCTCGGAGACCTGTCCACCCCCCTTGCGGGAGAGCCCCAAGTTAACCGGCCCCGGGCGCACTTGCACGCCCGCTTGGCACGCGAAACTATGCCGCGCCCGTGTCCGAGAAAGCCACAAAAAAAGACATGCTGGCCGGAACCAGGGTCGCTCCCAGGCCCATCGGGCCAGCCCTTTCGGTGAACGAACTGGTCGACTCGACCATGCTGGCCTACAACGGCGCCCGCCTGCGGGAGGCCTGCCGCCTGTTCGCCGGCGACATGCTGGCCCCCGAGGCCACCGTGGGACTGAGCATCTCGGGAGCGCTGACGCCGGCTGGGCTCGGGGTGGCCGCCATCATACCGCTCATCAAGGCCGGCTTCGTCGACTGGATGGTCAGCACCGGGGCCAACCTCTACCACGACCTCCACTACGCCCTCAATCTGCCTTTTCACCAGGGCCGTCCCGACCTCGACGACGTCGCGCTGCAAAGGGAGGGTGTCGTGCGGGTCTATGACGTGCTCATCGATTTCGACCACCTTCTCAAGACCGACGCCTTCTGCCGTAAGGTGACCCAGGCCCCCGAGTTCGAGGGAACGATGAGCAGCGCGGAGTTCCATTTCCATTTCGGCCGTTACGTCCGGGAGCGCGAACGCATACTCGGCCACGCCGAATCGGTCTCTCTGCTGGCCGTGGCACACGAGTACGAGGTGCCAGTTTACACGAGTTCGCCCGGAGACAGCGCGATCGGGATGAACGTCGCCTCGCAGGCCCTGCTCGGAAGGGCCCCGACGATCGACGTCAGCCTCGATGTCAATGAGACCGCCGCCATAGTGCTGGGGGCCAAACAGAACGGCGGCAGGCACGGCTGCCTGATCCTCGGGGGCGGCTCCCCGAAGAACTTCCTGCTGCAGACAGAACCGCAGATCCAGGAGGTTCTCGGCATCGAAGAGCGGGGCCACGACTACTTTATCCAGTTCACCGACGCACGGGTGGACACGGGCGGCCTCTCGGGCGCCACCCCCGCGGAAGCCGTGAGCTGGGGCAAGATCGATCCCGATATGCTGCCATCCTCCGTGGTCGCATACGTCGATACCACGATCGCACTGCCGATCCTGACAGCCTACGCGCTGTCCGAACACGCCGCGCGTGAGCCGCGCCGTCTCTACCGGCAACGCGACGAACTGGTCGAGCTGATGAAGCAGGCCACCGCGACCTTCGAGCCCGAGCGGCTCGATCTGGCGCGCCGCCTGGGAGAGTAGCCGTGGCCCGGCAAGAGGACCTGGACCTTGCCGTGGAGGCCGCCCGCGCCGGCGGCCGCATAGTGGCCAAGTATTACGATGGCGACTACGAGGTGACGGAGAAGGCGCCCGACAACCCGCTCACGGTGGCCGACACCGAGGCTGACGAAGAGATCAAACGCATCATCCTCGGCCAGCGCCCCGACGACGGCTGGCTCTCGGAAGAGACACGAGACTCGGCCGAACGTCTGGACAAGCAACGGGTCTGGATCGTCGATCCGCTCGACGGCACCAAGGAGTTCACCCAGCACATACCCGAGTTCTGCGTCTGCGTGGCCCTCGTCGTCAGCGGCGTGGCCGAGGTCGGGGTCAGCTACAACCCCGTCGAGGACAAGCTTTTCGCGGCAGCGCGCGGGCTCGGGACCACGCTCAACGGCAGCCCGGTCACCTGTACCGGCAAAACCGAACTGGCCGGTGCCGAGGTCCTGGCCAGCCGCTCGGAGCTGGGCCGCGGTGAGTGGGGGGACTACGAGGGGCTGATGCAGGTCAGGCCGACCGGTTCGGTGGCGTACAAGTTCGCGCTAATCGCCGCCGGCCAGGCCGACGCCACCTTCTCGCTTACCCCAAAGAACGAGTGGGACATATGTGCTGGCGTCACGCTCGTCGAGGAGGCCGGCGGAGTCGTCACCGACCGCCACGGGCGGCCGCTGACCTTCAACAACGAGAAGACGCTGTTGCCGGGCGTGATCGCGGCGGGCGCGGGCCTGTGGGGGCCCATTCGCGACACCATACTAGAGCGGAGCGGGGAATAGTTCAGTTCTTGGCCGAGGCCAGGCGCGCCGGCTGGCCGTGCCCGGCCTGCGCGTAGGCCGCATCTATCATTGCGAGCGTCATGCGGAACTGGGTCCCGGCCTGCCCGGCGATCGAACGGGCCCGCGGCAGGTCGGCCTTCAGAGGATCGATGTACTTGGCATCCCTATAAAGGGCGAAGTGCAGGTGCGGGCCGGTGGCCAGCCCGGTCGAGCCCACATACCCGATCACCTGCCCCTTTTTAACCGCGACACCGGCGCGGATCCCGCCGGCGATGCGCGAGAGATGGGCGTAACCACTCTCGTAGGTGGAGCTGTGACGGACCTTGATGAAGCGTCCGTTGCCGCCGTACCAGCCGGCCTTGTTGACCTTGCCGTCGGCGACCGCGCGCACCGGCGTGCCGGACGGGGCGGCGAAGTCCACGCCGTAATGCGGCACGCGGCGCTTGAGGACGGGATGGTAGCGGCCGCGCGAGAACTGAGAGGAAATGCGCGAGAAGGACACCGGGTAGCGCAGGAAGTCGCGGCCGAGTCCCTCGCCGTCACGGTCGTAGTAACCGACGCTGCCGCTCGCTACGTGCTCGAAGTAGAACCCTTCGTGAACAACGCCGCGGTTCCTGACCTCGACGGCCAGCACGCGGCCGGTCGCCGTATGGCGGGTGCGCGGGTGGACGAGCTCTTCGTAGACGAGCCGGAAGGAAGCCCCGGGCCGCAGGTCGCGCGCAAAGTTCAGCTCCCAGCCAAGTATCTCGGCCACGTCGGAAATGATCTTGTCGGACACGCCCTTCTCGGCGGCCGTCATATAGAGGCTGTGACTGATGCTGCCGCCGACCACGCGAAGGCGCCGCTCGTAACTGATCGTTTCGCGCCTGGCGGTGATGCCGTCGTCGCTTCGTTCGGCTATCAGCAGTGTCTGCGGATCGATCTCGAGTTCCAGCCGCACCAGCTCGCGGGTCGGTTTCTCGAGCAGCATGGTCATGGCCTGACCGGCGTAAACCCGGTTGAGGTTGTAGACCTTGCGCGCCGCGCGCATCCAGCGGTCGACCTGGACCGGCCCTATGCCGGCACGGTCGAGGACATAGCTCATGGTCTCGCCCGAACGGAAGCGGTGGGAGACCTCGCCCATGTGCGGCACGGTGTGCCGGTCGGTCGCCGCATCGAGCAAGTGTCCGAAGTCGGCCGGCTCCGCGCTCGCGAAGGAAGCCTCCCGGAGCGGGTCAAAGGGTAGTTGCGGGCCGGGCCCGGGGGCACTAGCGACGACCGGCGCGGCAATCGTGGCGGCAGGGTCGGCGGCAGAGTCGGCCAGCCCGATAACGGCAAGACAGGTCACTGCCGCCATGACGAGCGGTGGCGCAGGCAGCAATGACATATAGCTTAGCTTGGCCGCGCCCGGTCTCATCGACTCCACCCCCCCATCAACGTGCCGCAACCCAGCCGCCAGAGTGACAGCCGATTTTCAGGAAGTCAACAGTTACAAGGGCTTAGACAGCTTGCCGCGCGCGCCCTCGGCGGCTAGCCTCGGTCGCCACGGTGCGGATAGCTGGACTCGACCTCGGTGAACGCCGCATAGGCGTTGCGGTAAGCGATGCCCTGGGGTTTACCGCCCAGCCGCTCGGCACGGTCGAGCGCGTTTCGCTGGCGACCGACCTCGCGCGCATCACGGAAATGCTCGACGCTTACGAGATCTCCCGTTTCGTTGCCGGCCTACCGCTCCTGATGGACGGCAGCGAAGGCGCACAGGCCGCCAAGGTGCGGCGTTTTTGCGGCGCGCTGGAGGCCGGCACCGGTCTGCCGGTAAGCTTCCAGGACGAGCGGCTCAGCTCGGTGGAATCCAAGCGTCTGCTCAGCGCGGCCGGCGTGAGCGGTAAAGCCAAGAAGGGTAAAGTGGACAGGATGGCCGCGGCCTTGATCCTTCAGAGCTACATGGACCGCCACGGCAGCGAGGAGCCCGGCCGGTGACCCTTTCGCGACGCGCTATGCTAGGCGTGGCCGCACTGGCGCTCATCATGGCCGTGGCCGCCGGCCGCCTGAGCTTTGTCATGACGGTTCCGGTCGGCGTCTACCCGGCCGTGGCCATCGAGGTCATGCCGGGCGAGAGCCCGGCCGAGGTTGCCGCCCGCCTCGAGAGGCTCGGCGTGGTGAGAAGCGCCCGCGCGCTGCTTTTGATGGCACGCTTCCGCGGCAAGGACCGTCTCATCCGGCACGGTGTGCACGAGTTCGAGGGCGCGGTCTCGCCGACCGTCGTATTGATGGAGCTGGTACGTCCGCCCCGGGCGAGCCAGCGCGTGACGATCCGCGAAGGGCTCAGCTGGGCCGAGATAGGCCGTCAGCTCGAGGAAGAGGGAATAGTCGCCGCCACCGAGTATGCCGAGGCGGTCTGCGACCCTCAGTTCATCGCACTCACCGGCGCGCGCAAGGAAGCCAACTGCGCCGAGGGCTTCCTGTTCCCCGACACCTATTCGCTTGTGCCCGGCATGAGCGCACGCGCGCTTGTGCGGCTACAGCTCGCACGGTTCAGCCAGGTCATAGGCGAGTTGTCCGGCATTGGCGGCCTCGACCCCGACGGCCTCGACCGTGCCTTGATCATCGCCTCCATCATTGAAAAGGAGACCTCCCGGTCGAGTGAGCGTGACCTTATATCGTCCGTCTTCCACAACCGCCTGAGCCTCAGCATGCGTCTGCAGGCCGACCCGACCGTCATCTACGGGGTCCGGACAAGCGGGGAGACCTGGACGGGGAACCTCCGCAAGGATCATTTGCGCCGCGACGGTCCCTACAACACCTACCGTCGCGGCGGCCTGCCCGCCGGACCCATCTCCAACCCCGGCCGCGGGGCCCTGGAGGCCGCGCTCGAGCCCGCCGACACCGATTATCTGTACTTCGTGGCGCGCCGCGACGGACGCCACCACTTCTCGCGCACGCTGGCCGAGCACAACCGCGCAGTAAGAAGTCACCAGCTAAGGCGTTGAGGGACGGCCCGCGCTATTGCGCGGCGCACCAGGTGCAGTTGCCTGCAGCCGAGTCCCAGGTCGCGCCGGCAGCCTCACACGTTGCCTGTGTGGCGTAGTCGGGCAGCCACCAGGGTTGGCGGCGCATGACGGGCTCGTAGTCGATGTCGCCGTTCTGAAACTCCTCCCCAATGTCCTTCCACACCTGGTCGCTCGGGTCGGTGTCACCCCACCAATTGTTTTCGGCCGTAAGGTCAGACCCACTCAGATTGTGAATGTCGAACTTCAGGCCGTACCCGGTCTTGAACGAGTTATCGCAAAGAACGTTGAACCCGTCACTAGCGACGGTCTTACCGTCGATCACGAGGCTACCACCGCCGAGGTCGAGTTGCGGGAAGAAGAGTTGATTATCATCATCCCAAGCGGCCACACCACCGGCTCCTTTTTGACCCCCCTGCCCCGTGCCACCGTTGTGCGTTATCACGTTGCCGGTCATGCTCACGCGCGCGTCCTTGGTCACGTACACACCCCGCTTGAGACAATTGGTGATGGTGTTTCGGTGGAGCACCCCTTCAGCTGTGCCCTTGAATCCGACGCCCTGCTCACAATCATCGACGGTGGTGTCTTCCATGTGGACCACCAAACGCTTGCCCTCGGCGTAGCCGGTGGCAGTCAAGTTGAACAGCGGCCCGTTACAGTGAGGGTGGTCGCCAAGATAGCCTCCAGTCTCCGTCTTCATCTCGCTGTCCATGATCTTGATGCGCCCGCCATTGGCCATTCGGAAAGGCTTGCTACAGTTCACGGCGGTAATGCCGTCGAAGATGGCATGGTAGTAGTCGTCGGAGGACTCGTCGGTCTCGGCTGTCCAGGTTTCGGCGGCCGCCTCACACGTGGTTCCCGTCGCGTAGGAACTGTCACTGCACGAGCCGAGCGAGTCGATATCGCCCTCGTTCTGGATGCACTTGTCACAACCCTCGCTGATGGTGAAATCGCGGAAGACGTTGCCCTTGCCGGTCTGGCTGCCGGGGCCATCATCGCACATGTAGGAAAAGTCGACGTTCTCGACCAGGTTGTAACTACCGTGCACCTGGAGTCCCTCGTAGAAGTGCTGGACCGTCAAGTTGCGAACGATGTTGTTGTCACCCTTGAGCCTCAGAAAGCCGGTGCCGCGCTCGGTTTCCGTACACCCCCATAGCCAATTCATGTCAGCCGCTTCGCAGGCGGCCTCATCGTAGTCACTGAAAACCACATTGTCGTCATCGCTGCAGGCAAAGCCGTTGTTGACGCTACCGTCGCTGAACGCATAGGGTTCACCCACACAGGCCCCGCCGGGACATTGGCTACAGTCGTCATCCTCAGAGAACCAAGTGCCGCAGTCGGTAAAATCGCAATTCAGCCCGTTCCGGGTGCCACCGCTGCATTCTCCAGCCACGGCCCCGGCGGCAATGAACTGCTCGAAATGATTCGCGCACTGGGGGTTCAGTTCGAAGGTGATGTTGTCGTCGAGACCGTCGATGATGAGGTTGTCGCAGTCGATCTGACGCGTTCCCCATTTGTAGGGGTCATTCGGTGCCGGGATCTGTATCGTGGTGTCCTCGCAGTCGAAGGTTATGATGCCACCCGTTCCCCCGCAGGCAGCCAGCGCAGCGTCAAAAGCGTCGGCCGTGCATTCTATGCGACACGAGTAGCCGCCGGGGAAATTGACGCATCTGTCCGCCTCTACGGTCCAAGCGGCAGCGGCAGCCTCGCAGTCGGTCTGCGTCGTGTATGAAGTGTCGCTGCACGAGCCGCAGTCGTGGGTGCCGGCCGTGCACTCGTCAATGTCGGAACACTGCAACGCGAACAAGCTGTAGCCGGACTCGCACAGACAGCTGGCGCTTGTGCAAGTGTCCGCGGTCCAGTCGCCGCGCGGCGCCTCGCAATCGGCCTGTGTGGTGAACGCACCGTCGCT
>CAYXZP010000043.1:0-17486 GCA_964469485.1 uncultured Myxococcales bacterium
AGAGCAGGGGACTCATAATCCTCTGGTCCCAGGTTCGAGTCCTGGTGGGCCCACCATTTCCGGAACAGGAGTAAGGATCGCCTTGGGAGACGAACTGGAAAGACTCTTCAAGCTCAAGGGGCTAGACGAAGCCCTGGTAATAAAAGAACAGGATCTGGCCCGCTTCGAGAGAAGTCTCGAGGAACGCCGCCAAAGCGTCGAAAGTTGCAGGGCGCGTATCGCAGAGCAAGAAGCCGCTCGCAAAGAACTGGTCGCCCAGCGCGCAATGTCCGAACGGCGCGTGAGCGACGGGCAGACCCTCCTGAAGGACCGCCGCTCGCGCGTGTCGCGCATCAACACCGAGCGTGAATTGAGAGCCGGCGAGTCCGAGATCACCAGCATCATCGAGGAGATCGATGGCCAGGAAGAGCAACTCTTGGTCCTCATGGAGAAGGTCGACGACATAGAGAAGGTCATCGACGGTCTCAAGAAAGAGCTTGCCGACTTCGCGGAGGCCGACCACCGGCAGATCGAAGAAGAGTCCGAACGGATCGAGGCGTTACGCGACACCGTCGCCGGGGAGCAGAGCGAGCGCGACTCTCTTGCCGCCGGGCTGCCCGGCCCGGTCAAGAAGCGCTACGAACAGGTCCGCAGCCGCCGGGGCGGTCAGGCCGTGGTCGAGATCCACCAAGGCTCCTGCGGCGGCTGTCACATGCGCGTTCCGCCGCAAACGCTCATCGAGATCATGAAGACAGGCGCGATACGGGTCTGTCCGAGCTGCCAGCGCATACTTTACGTCGAGGCGCCAGCCGCCTGAGCGGCCCTTGTCTTTACCGCTCTTTTGGCTGTCTAATGAGGGTCGCGCGAGTCGGCCGGGCAGCCGCTCGTGTCTTCGGGCACGGGAGGACAGTCCGGACTCCGTAGGGCAGGGTGGCCGCTAACGACGGCCCGTCGCGAGGCGGGGAAAGTGCAACAGAAAGTATACCGCCGGTGCCTGCTGGCGCCGGCAAGGGTGAAACGGTGAGGTAAGAGCTCACCAGGCCGGCCGGTAACGGCCGGTGCTTTGTAAACCCCACCCGGAGCAAGACCGAATAGGGGGGCGGGCGGCCCGTCCCAGGCCCCCGGGTAAGCGTCGCTCGAGCCGGCGGGCAACCGCCGGCCCAGATGAATGGCTGCCGTGGCCCGGCTATGCCGGGCTGACAGAATCCGGCTTACAGGCCGGCTCGCGCCTTTCTTGCACAAGAAAACCCCTGTGATTTCAGGTGTTTGGCTCTCAGGTGGGGGAGGGCCGAGAAATCCCTTGACTCGGGAGGAACGACTGGGGCATAGTGGGGCCTGGTGGGTGGTAGTGGTTGATGTGGGTAGCTATGTGGGAAGCTCAGAAAGCTTGTAGTGAGCTGCTTCCCGTGGCTGCGGCTGTGAGGCGGTCCTGTGGCGGGCCGGCCACCCACACCTTTTTATTGCTATGTTCCTCGGTACCTTCCAGCACACTATAGATGACAAGGGTCGTGTAGCAATACCGCACAAGTTCCGGTCCGCGCTCGGCGGCAGCAACGAAGGCAAGGTCGTTGTCACGCTGTCGCCTAGACACAACTTCTCCTACATCGATATCTATCCCACCGGCGAATGGTCCGAGACCACGCGCCGCATACTCGACCAGCCGGCCGTGGCAGAGGGTGAGGACGCCTCCGAGGTCCTCGACGTCCTGCTGTCGAACTACATCCACCCGGCTCAGGAACAGACCCTCGACGGCCAGGGGCGCATAGTGATACCGCCCGAACACCGTGAACACGCAGGTCTGGCCAAGGAGGTCGTCTTCACGGGGGATATCCGCAAGTTCCGGCTCTGGTCGGCCACCGAGTGGCAGCGCTTCCACGACCACGCGGTCAGCAACAAACAGAAGATAGGCTCGCTCAAGGACCTGAGGCTCTGATATCGAGGTGGGACCCGGCGGGCACCGGCCGGTCATGCTCGAGGAGGTCGGCGAGACCTTGGCGCCGGCACCGGGCCGTCGCTACGTAGATGCGACCCTCGGTGGCGGAGCGATGGCCGAGATGATCCTCGAGCGCTCGGCCCCGGACGGCCTGTTGCTCGGCATAGACCGCGACGCGGTGGCGGTGGCCGGGGCCAGCAGGCGTCTCGAGCGCTTCGGGCCGCGCTTCCGCCCACTACAGGCGAGCTTCGACGGCCTCGGTGATATCATCTCCGAGTGCGGTTGGGGTGATGGTGTGGATGGCGTGCTTGCCGATCTCGGTCTTTCTTCCATCCAGCTCGACGATCCCGCCCGCGGCTTCAGCTTCATGAGAGAGGGCCCGCTCGATATGCGCATGGACCGCGGCCAGGCCGGTACCGCGGCAACCCTGATAGCCGGCCACGAGGAACAAGACCTGGCCCGTCTGCTCCGGGTCTTCGGCGAGGAACGTGCGGCCAGAAGGATAGCCCGTCGTATCATCGAGCGCCGCGATGCCGGCGACATGAACACGACCACCGATCTCCGCCAGGCCGTGCGGGAGGCCGGGGTGCGCGGCCGCGCCGGCCACGACCCGGCTACGCGGACCTTCCAGGCTCTCCGTATAGCCGTCAACGGCGAGCTTGACGGGCTCGAGGCGCTGCTCGATGAGGGCTGGCGCATGCTTCGGGCCGGCGGCCGCATGGCCATCATCAGTTATCACTCGCTCGAGGACCGTATCGTCAAACAGGCATTCAAGCGCTGGTCGATCGACTGTGTTTGCCCGCCCATCCAACCGGTGTGCACTTGCGACTGGACCGCCAAGGTGAAGCTGGCCGGTCGCCGCAAACGCCGTCCCTCAGACGCCGAGGTTCGGGATAACCGGCGCGCCCGCAGCGCCGGACTGCGGGCGGTCGCGAGACTGGGGGGGGGCTGGGCCGGTGGCACGACCGAGAGCGGGTAGGGGCCGCCGTGTCGGCAAGCGGCCACTGGCGCTGCTCCGATGGTTCGGGCCGGCAGCCGGCGATCCCGCCGAAGCCCGCCTGTGGCGTCGCATCGTGGCCCTCGGCCTCACGGTGGCCCTGCTCTCCATCGTGCACGTGTGGATCCGCGTCAAGGTGCAGGACCTATCCGGCCGTCTTCAGAAGACCGACAACGTCCTGCAGGCACTCGACATAGAACACGGCGAGCTGGTCGACAGGGAAGCACGGCAAAGCTCACCCGATAACATCGCCCACCTAGCTCGTGAGCGCCTCGGGCTCGGACTGGCGCGCCCCGGACAGGTGATCCCGGTAGATGCGAAGAAGCCGTAACCGCTTCAGCCGCCGCCTGTTGGTCGTTGCTGCCTTCGCCGGCCTTGCCGTCTCGATGATCGCTTCCCGTATGGTCTACCTGGGCTTGGTCGAGGGGGGCCGGTACGCGGGTGAAGTACGCAAGATAACCTGCAGCGAATCCACGAAGATGGCCTACCGCGGTCCGATCCTCGACCGGCACGGCAGGGTGCTGGCCACCAGCGTGGCGGCCTCGAGGGTGGCGCTGCGGCGCAGCGAGTACCGGTTCGACCCCGCGCACACGGCGCTCCTTGCGCCGCTGCTGGGCACCGAACCCGGGGCCCTGGCCCACAGTCTCGAGCACGACACGCGTCGCTTTGTGTGGCTGTCGAGGAGCGTCGGTGTCGACGAGGCCAACGAGATAAGCCGGCTGGGCATTGGCGGCATCGACGTCCACAAGGACCAGAGCCGTTCCTATCCTTCGGGCCGTCTGGCCTCTCACATCCTGGGTTTCTCCGGCACCGAGGCTAACGGGCTCGAAGGGCTCGAGCTTGCCTTCAACAAAGAGATCCGGGGCAAACCGGTGGCGGTTCGCATCTGTCGTGACGGACAGGGCCGGGCCTACCTCAACGAACAGGACCGGCGCGGCATCAACCGCGGGGCCGAGGTTCACCTGACCTTGGACGCCACTCTACAAAGCGTGGTCGAGACCGAACTGCGCGCGCGTGTGGCGGCCACGAGCGCCGTGGGCGGCAGCGCCGTCGTGCTCGACCCCAGCAGCGGGGCGATCCTGGCCCTGGCCAACGTGCCGGATTTCGATCCCAACGATTTCGGCTCCTATCCGGCCGACAGCCGGCGCGACCGCATCGTGACCGACCAGTATGAGCCCGGCTCGACCCTAAAGCCCTTCATCGTGGCCGCCGCCCTGGAGGAGGGCCTTACGGACCCGGACGCGGTCTTTTTCTGCGAGGAGGGCAGCACACAGATCGGCAAGTGGACCATCCATGACCACCAGCCCCACGGCGAGCTGTCGGTTGCCGACGTGCTGCGGCTGTCGAGCAATATCTGCATGGCCAAGATCGGGGCGCTCGTCGGCCCGCAACTCGCCTACGAATACCTCGTCGGTTTCGGGTTCGGGCACAAGACCGGGGTCGAGCTTCCCGGCGAGATCCGCGGCAGTCTGCGCGAACCCCGACAGTGGCGCGATATCAACACCGCCACCATCAGCTACGGGCAGGGCATCGCCGTGACGGCGCTCCAGCTGGCCACCGGGTATGCGGCCATGGCCAACGGCGGGGTGCGTATGCGTCCTTATATAGTCAGCCGCATCGTGACGCGTGACGGCGAGATCATGAGAAGGGCCGAGCCGGTGGTCGAGGGCCGCGTCGTAAGCGAGACGGTGGCCGCCGAGGTGACCAGTATGTTACAGGCGGTGGTAAGTACGCGCGGTACCGCTCCCCAGGCACGCGTGGCCGGCGTCGCCGTGGCCGGTAAAACAGGAACGGCCCAAAAGCCCGAGGCCGGCGGCTACAGCGCGGACCGTTGGCTGGCCTCCTTCGTGGGCTACCTGCCGGCCTCCGATTCGAAGTTGGTCATCTCTGTTACGATCGATGAACCCGAAGGCAATCATTACGGGGGAGTTGTCGCTGCGCCGGCATTCCGGCGCATTGCCGAGGCGGCGGTCGATCATCTCGGTATCGTGCGCCGGGACGGTGCCGCCGAGCCCCCGCTCGTGATCGCCCGGTCGCCGGAGCCCGCCACAGGGCCGAGCGCCGAGGCAGCGCCCGGCGGCGAACCCGTGCCCTGCACGGCCATACCCGATCTTCGCGGGCTCAGCCTCCGGGCCGCCGTGCGGCGGGCCGCCGGCTGCGGGTGCCGCTTGGAAGTGAGCGGTGAGGGTTATGTCAGCGGTCAGCGGCCCGCGCCCGGAACGCCGGTCGAGGGGACGAGGGTCGTGGCGCTCGAACTGTCACGCTGAGCCCGGATACTTGTCAGACCATGACGGTCGCCGAACTTCTCGACGAACTCGCGGCCGCGGGTCTGAGCTGTGAGAGCCGCTTGCCTGCCGCTACCGCCATAGGCGGGATCAGCCACGATTCCAGGCAAATTGGACCCGGCGACCTCTTCGTTGCGCTTCCGGGCATACGCAGCGACGGCATGGAGTTCTCAGGCCAGGCCCTCGAGCGCGGCGCCGTGGCCGTCCTCGGCTCGATGCAGGCGGGCGGTCGCGACGGCAGCCTGCCCATTATCCTGGTGGACGACGTGGCGGTGGCGGCCGGTGTGGCCGCCGCCGCGCTCCACGGCAAACCGTCGGAGCGTATGCAGTTGGTCGGTGTTACCGGGACCAACGGCAAGACCAGCGTGACCTATATTCTCGAGAGCATATGGCAGGCCGCCGGTATCAAGGCCGGCGTGCTCGGCACCATCGAGACACGCTGTCCGGACTTCGAAAGACCCGCTCCGATGACCACGCTTCCCGCGGTCGAGCTTCAGGCTCTTCTGGCCGAGATCGCCGATTCGGGCTGCACCTGGGCCGCGCTCGAGGTCTCTTCCCACGGTTTGGCCCAAAAACGCGTGGCCGGGTGTAGTTTTGCCGCTGCCGTCTTTACCAACCTCTCGCGTGACCATCTTGACTATCACGAGGACGAGGAGAGCTACTTTGCGGCCAAGCGCTCGCTGTTCACCGCTTATCTCGTCCGCGGCGGAGCAGCGGTCATCAACGCCGATGATGCGCGCGCGGGCCAACTGCTGCGGGCGGTCGGGGCCGCCGATCCGTGGACCTACTCGACGGCCGGTGCTGATGCGCGTGTCGTGGTGCGCGAGTGCCGGCAGAGCCTCGCGGGGACCAGCGCCCGTATCGACGTCGATGGCGAGGTTCTCGAATTCGAATCCGGACTGGTCGGGGAGGTCAACCTTTCCAACACCCTGGCCGCGGCCGCGGCTGCGCGCGCGACGGGTGTCGGCATCGGTGATATCGCCCGCGGTCTCGAGTCTTGCCGTCCAGTGCCCGGGCGCCTGGAACGTATAGGAACGAGCGAGCCGCCGGTCATCGTCGACTATGCCCACACACCCGATGCGCTCGACAGGACGCTGGCCTCGCTGCGTGCGGCCACCAACGGACGCTTGATACTGGTCTTCGGCTGCGGCGGTGACCGGGACCGCGGCAAGCGCTCCGAGATGGGCGCGATAGCCGACGCCATGTCGGACGTGGCCGTGCTGACCTCCGACAATCCGCGCGGGGAGGATGCGGCGGCCATCATCATGGACATCCAGGCCGGCCTGGCGTGCAAGACGCGGCTGGCGGCCGCAGAACTGGCCGGTGCGGACAAGGCCGGCTACATGGTCGAGCCTGACCGCCGCCGGGCCATCGCCGCAGCCCTGGACCTGGCCGCTCCCGGCGATCTCGTGGTCGTGGCCGGCAAGGGCCACGAGGACTACCAAGAGCTGGCCGCCGGCCGCCGCATCCCCTTCGACGACCGGGCCATTATCCGGGAGTTGGTGGGAGCCGTATGAATGCTTCCGAGATCGTGGAGGCTGTTGGCGGCCGTGCCGTAGGTGATCCTCCCGGGCGGGCCGTCAGCGGTCTTTCCACCGACAGCCGTACGCTTGTGCCCGGCCAGGCCTTTGTCGCCCTAGAGGGCCCCGAGCATGACGGTCACGAGTTTCTGGACGCTGCCGCAGGTGGCGGAGCTACGGTGCTGGTCTGCCGGAAAGGACGCGGTCCGAGAAGCGAGGGCCTCTTCTACGTCGAGGTCGACGACACGCTGTACGCTCTGGGCGAGATCGCGCGCCACCACCGCCGCCGCTTCGACTGCCCCGTGGTCGCCATCACGGGCTCGAACGGCAAAACGACGACCAAGGAAATGCTGCGTTCTATCCTATGCCTGCACCACGGGCCCGAGGCGGTGCTGGCCAACCATGGCAATCTCAACAATCTCATCGGCTTGCCCCTGAGCCTGATGGAACTGGGCGACCGCCACCGCGTGGCGGTTCTCGAGATGGGCACCAACGCCCCCGGCGAGATCGCGCGCCTGGCCGAGGTCGCCGGGCCCAGCCACGGGCTGGTCACCTCGATAGCCGCCGCGCATCTCGAGGGTCTCGGTTCCATCGACGGCGTGGCCAGCGCCAAGGGCGAGCTGTTTCGCGCTCTCCCGCCCGATGGTACCTGCCTGGTCAATGTCGAGGACCGGCGTGTCGTTGACCAGGCCGGGCAGGCGGTGGCCGGCCGTTTTGAATACGGTGTGGGCGGTCGCGTGTGGGCCGATGGCGTCGAGACGCGCGGGCTCGACGGCCTTGCCTTCGAACTGTGCACGGCTGCCGACCGTACAGCGGTGGTACTCGGTCTCGGCGGCCGTCACAATGTCACGAACGCACTGGCGGCCGCCGCCGCGGCGCTCTCGCTCGGCGTCGGGCTCGAAGCGGTGGCCGGGGGGCTGGCCCGTACCGAGGCGCCGCCCATGCGCGTGAGCACCGAACGTCTGACCAATGGGGTCACCGTGATAAATGACTGTTACAACGCCAACCCCGCATCCATGACTGCGGCTTTCGCCCTGCTCGAGGAAGCCGGTGAGGGCGGCCGCATCATCGTCCTCGGCGACATGCTCGAACTCGGCGCTGAGACCGAGAGCTTGCACGAGACGGCCGGCCGCCAGGCGGCCCGCTTGCGCCCCTCGCTACTGTGCGCGGTGGGCCGGCAGGCGGCGGCAGTATGCCGCGGCGCCCGCTCGGAGGGATTGGCGGATGATGCCACCGTGGTGGCCGCCGGACGGAGCCGGGCGGCCGATGCGGTCGCCTCGGTCTGGCGTAGTGGGGATACCGTATTGGTCAAGGGCTCACGCGGTTCGCGGATGGAAGAGGTCGTCCTGTTGCTCTCAGAGAGGGCCGAGGGGTAGATGCTCTACAACCTGCTCGCGCCACTGGCCTCCGACTACGGTTTCCTCAATGTAATTCGCTACATCACCTTCCGTTGTCTGGCGGCCGCCCTGCTGGCTCTCATCATTTCTTTCCTGTTCGGACCCAGGCTCATACGGGTGCTGCGGGCCGGACGAATCGGGCAGCCGGTGAGCGAGTACGCACCGGACGGGCATGCTTCCAAGGAGGGCACGCCGACGATGGGCGGCGTACTCGTCATATCCTCACTCCTGCTCGCGGTCGTTCTGTTGGCCGACCTGGCCAACCCTTACATCCTCATCACCCTGTCGGTGATCGCGGCCTTCGGCGCACTCGGGGGCTTGGACGATTACCTCAAGGTGAGCCACGGCAGCAACGCTGGGCTTTCGGTGCCGGCCAAGTTCGGTGCGCAGATCCTGATCGCCACTGTCGCGATGACCGTCCTATACCTGCGCCCTGAGTTCGACAGCCACCTGTCGGTCCCCTTCTTCAAGAACTTCCACCCCGACCTCGGCTGGGCCTACGTTCCCTTTGCCGTGCTGGTCATCGTGGGGACGTCGAACGCGGTCAACCTCACCGACGGGCTCGATGGCCTGGCCATCGGACCCATCATGACTACGGCCGCCACTTACGTTCTGCTCGCCTACTGCGCCGGACACGCCAAGATCGCGGCCTACCTTTTTATCACACCGGTCCCGGGCGCAGGCGAGCTTGCGGTGGTGTGTTCGGCGATCGCGGCGGCCAGCCTCGGTTTTCTGTGGTTCAATTCCTATCCGGCCAGCGTCTTCCTCGGCGACGTGGGCTCGCTGTCCCTCGGTGCGGCACTAGGTACCGTGGCGGTCGTGTCGAAGAACGAGATCCTTCTCGTGCTTGCCGGCGGAGTGTTCGTCGTCGAGGCGCTCTCGGTCATCATTCAGGTGGCCTCGATGCGACTGCGCGGCAAACGGGTCTTTCTCATGGCCCCCATACACCATCATTTCGAAATGGCCGGGTGGCCCGAACCTCTGATCATCGTGCGCTTTTGGATCGTGTCGGTGATCTGCGCCCTGGCCGCCCTGGCCACCCTACGGCTTCGATGAGCACGGCTGTTTTGTCGCGCGCGGCGCTGGTCGTCGGCTTGGGACGAAGCGGCAGCGCGGCGGCCCGTATGCTCACCGGGCGCGGTGTGCCGGTGGCGGTGACCGACGACGACAAGCACAACCTCGAGCGTTTCGAAGGCGTGGCCGACAAGTTCGACCAGCAGGAGGCGCTGGGCCGGCTCGCCTCCTTCGACCTGGTGGTGGTAAGTCCGGGGGTTGCGCGCTGGCATCCCTTGCTGGCCGCCGCCGAGGCCGCGCGGATAACGGTCGTCTCAGAACTCGCATTGGCCGCCAGCCTCGCCGACGCTCCCATTATCGCGGTCACCGGCACCAACGGTAAGAGCACCACCGTCTCGCTGCTGGCCGGGATCCTCGAAGCTGCCGGACTGCGTGCTCCCTCGGCTGGCAATATCGGGCAGCCGCTGAGCACGGTGGTCGAGCGGGAGGCAGATTACCTTGTCGTCGAGGTCTCGAGCTTCCAGTTGGAGTGGCCCGGCGCGTTCAGCCCCCATGTGGCATGTTTGCTCAACCTCGGCGCCGACCACCGAGATCTACACCATGATCTTGCCACCTACCGTGGCACCAAGTTGCGGCTCTTCGGTGGCCCGGTCCCGCCGCGCTTTGCCGTCATCGGGGCCGGGGCCGGCCACGAGACCGTGGTTGCGGCCGAGGGATCGGGGGCGCAGCTTTGGCGCTTCGGACGGGGAGGGCTTGGCTCGGGGCCGGCCGCAGTGAAGGCCGATCTTGCCGGCCGCCGCCTGGTCTCGGGCGATGGACGGGTCATGGAGCTGGCCGCCGCCTGGCCGCGGGCCGTCCATGACTTCGACAACGCGGCTGCCGCGGCCGCCATAGCCCTGGCGCTCGGTGTTGCGGGCGAGGCCGTAAGCGCGGGCTGCCGGCGATTCAGTCCTCTGGCGCACCGCCTTGCCTTGGTCGCGAGTGCGGGCGGTCTGGCCTTTTGGGACGACTCCAAGGCCACCAACCCGGACGCCACCCTGGCCAGTCTCGAGACCTTTGACGGCAGGGTCGTGCTGCTGGTCGGAGGCGACGACAAGGGCGCCGATCTCTCGCCGCTGGCCTCGGCGGCCGCTAAGATCAGAGGGGCGGTCGCTTTCGGCGCGGCACGCGAACGTGTGGGAGCGGTGCTCGAGGGCAGCTTTGATTGCCCTAGGGCCAAGACCCTCGAAGAGGCCTTCGACCGTGCCGTGAAGATCGCCGAGGTGGGCGACGCGGTGCTGCTGGCACCGGCATGTTCGAGTCTCGACGAGTTCTCGGACTACGCCGAGCGTGGGCGCCGCTTTGCCGAACTGGCTTCGAGGTGGGCGGAGAGCGGAAGGTGAGCCGGCCGGAAACAGCGCGGCTAAGGGTGCGCGCCTCGGACCGCTCCGACCCGTGGATCGTCGGCGCGGTTTGCCTCTTGGTCCTGGCCGGCTTCGTCTTCGTGCTCGACACGACCTACTTCTTCTCGCAGGGCCGCTATGACGACGCCTACCGGATGGTGACCAAGCATGGCATCTCGGTGCTCCTCGGCGGCCTTCTCATGTGGGGGCTTTCGCGTCTGTCCACCGACAGGCTCGAAGCGGTTTCGGGCAGGCTGCTGCTGCTGGCGACCGGCCTGCTGCTGCTGCCGCTGGTTCCCGGGCTCGGCAGTTGCGCCAAGGGGGCCTGCCGCTGGGTGTCGCTTGGCCCCTTCCATCTGCAGCCGGCCGAAGGTCTCAAGATCGCCTTCGTCATCTATCTGGCTTCCTCTCTTTCGCGCAAGAGCGACAAACTTGCCGACCCTCGCTACGGTGTGCTCCCGACGGTGGCGGTGATGGTGCCGGCCGCTCTCTTCCTGCTGCTGCAACCCGACTTCGGGACGGCGGTGCTCGTGGCCGTGCTCGGTGTGGCGCTCATGTTCCTGGCCGGCGTGCCGGCCAGACAGCTGGCCCTGCTCGGACTGCCGCTTGTGGGCGGCGCGGCCGTGCTGATCCAGCAGTTCCCTTACCGGGCCAGACGCTTGCTGTGTTTCCTCGATACCTCGACCGACCCGAGCGGCGCCTGTTACCAGCTCATTCAGTCCTACCGCACCTTCGGGTCGGGACAGCTTACGGGAACAGGCATAGGGTCATCGCGCATGAAGACCGGGTTCTTGCCCGAGGCGCACACTGATTTCATCTTTTCGGTGATCGGCGAGGAGGCCGGCGTCGTGGGGGCCTGTCTCGTGCTGGCTGGGTTTTGCGTACTGGCCTATCGCGGTTTCCGCGTGGCTCACCGCCACCCGGACGGCTTCGGCCAGATGCTTGCCGCCGGTATTACACTGGCCCTCGTTTCGCAGGCGCTCATCAACATCGGTGTCGTGCTCGGGTTGTTGCCGACCAAGGGTCTGGCCCTTCCGTTCATGTCCTACGGCGGCTCTTCGATGGTCGCGTCGTTGGCCTGTGTGGGGATGTTGATGTCGCTGTCGCGGGAGCTGCGCGAGCGGTGAGAATGGCCCTGGCCGGCGGGGGCACCGGGGGGCATCTCTTCCCTGGTCTGGCGCTGGCACGGTACGCCGCAACCGAAGGCATGGCCTCTTCGGTGCTGTTCTTCGGCTCCGAGCGCGGCATAGAGAGCAAGCTCGTCCCCGAGCACGGCTTCGAGATCTTCAGCCAGCCGCTCACTCCGCTTCGCGGCCGCGGACCGGGCGACGCGCTCCTGTCGGCCGTGCGGGTCGTGGGGGCGGCGGCGGTGGCCCGCAGGGAGCTAAAGCAGCGCAATATCGATGTCATGGTCGGCCTGGGCGGTTATGCGTCGGCCGCCGGGACGATCGCGGCCGTGACGGCGTCGGTACCCTTGGTGCTGCTCGAGCAGAACCGCAGGCCGGGACTGGCCAACCGCCTGCTGGCCAGCGCGTCGGCGGCCGTGTGCACGAGCTTCGAGGAGAGCGAGCGTCATTTCCCACTCGGGCGCTGCCGCTTGACCGGCAACCCGGTGCGCGAAGAGTTCGAAGCGCTCGCCGGCATCATCCCCGGGGACACGCTCCTGGTCTTCGGCGGCAGCGCGGGTGCCGCCAGTGTGAACAGCGCCATGGTCGCCGCGCTCAGGCGGCTCGGTGGCCGCATGGAGCTCCCGCCTGTCCTGCACCAGACCGGCGAAGCGGAGCTGGCGAAAGTGCGCGAGGGCTATCAGAACGCCGGAATAGAGGCCGAGGTGGTTCCCTTCATAAACGATATGGCCGCGGCCTACCGGCGCTCCCGGCTGGCCGTGTGCAGGTCGGGCGCCACGACCGTGGCCGAGCTGTGCGTTACGCGCACGCCCGCCGTGTTGGTTCCCTATCCGCACGCCACCGGCGATCACCAGAGCGAGAACGCGGCAGGCCTTGCCGACGGCGGCGCCGCGGTGGTTGTCCGTGACGACGAGCGTCTCGCCCCCGAGCTCGAGCGGACGCTTGCGCGGTTGCTCGGCGACCCCGACGGGCTAGACTCCATGGCCCACGCCGCCGGCCAACTGGCCCGTCCCGGTGCCGTTGCCCGGGTGATGGAGGTTGTACACGGCGTGCTCGGATCCAAATGATGCTGGCAAGTCCACTCACCAGGCACACCTGGCCCGACCTCGATCTCGGTGAGCCCGGCGCGGAGGCGGCGGCCGGGCGCGGCCGCGTTCACCTGGTCGGTATCGGCGGTATAGGCATGAGCGGCATCGCTGAGGTGCTGCTCACGCTCGGCTACGGGATCAGCGGCTCGGATTTGCATGAAAGCGGAGCGACACGGCGCTTGGTCTCTCTCGGGGCCGAGGTGGTCTACGGGCACGATGCCGCGGGCATAGACCGCGATATCGACGTGGTTGTCGTTTCTTCGGCCGTTGCCGAGTCCAACCCCGAGGTGTGCGAGGCCAGGCGTCTGATGGTGCCGGTCATCTCGCGTGCCGAGATGCTAGCCGAACTGATGCGCGCCAAGTGCGCGGTGGCGGTTGCCGGTGCACATGGCAAGACCACCGCGACCTCCCTTGCGGCCTCCGTGCTGGCCGAGGGGGGCCTTGACCCGACCATGGTCGTCGGTGGCCGGCTGCGTTCGCTCGGCGGCAGGAACGCGAGGCTCGGACGCTCGCGCTACATGGTGGCCGAGGCCGACGAGAGCGACGGAAGCTTTCTATTGCTCAGACCGACGGTGGCCGTCGTCACCAACATCGATCGCGAGCACATGGACCATTACGGCACCATGGACAGGTTGCGGCAGGCCTATGTCGACTACATCAACAGCATCCCGTTCTTTGGCCGGGCGGTGCTGTGCAGCGATTGTGGCGAGGTTCGCGGCCTGCTCGACCGCCTCAAGAAACGCTATGTGTGTTATGGCACGGGTGCGGAAGCGGAACTGAGGGCCACCGATATCCGCCAGGAAGGCCTCGTGGTCTCCTTCGAGGTGGTCGACCGTGGTCTGCCTTTGGGGCGTGCCAGCCTGGCCATGCCGGGACAGCACTCCGTGCTCAACGCCCTGGCCGCTGTTGCCGTCGGGTTGGAGTTCGGGATGTCCTTCGAAGACTGCCGTCGTGCGCTCGAGGGTTTCGAGGGCATCATGCGCCGCTTCGAGCTCAAGGGCGAGGCCGGCGGCGTCACGGTCATCGATGATTACGGTCACCACCCCACCGAGATACGTGCCACCCTGGCCGCCGCCAGGACGGCATACCCCGGGCGCCGTCTGGTGGCCCTGTTCCAGCCGCACCGCCACAGCCGCACGGCCGACCTCTTCGATGACTTCGCGGGGTGCTTCGATGACGCCGACGAGGTGATGGTCACCGATATCTACGCTGCAGGGGAAAGACCGGGCCAGGGCCCCGACGGCGCCACCCTGGCCGGCGCGATCAGCGAGCGCCACGAAGGCCCGGTAATTCATCTCGGTGAGGCGGGAGGGCCGCTTGCCCGGGCCGTTGTCGGGCGTCTCGCCGGTGGCGATGTGCTCATCACGCTCGGGGCCGGCGACATCACCCGTTGTGGTCCCGAGATACTCGCGCTTCTGCAGGGCTGAGCGCGTGGCCGCTTCTGAGTCCGCGCTCTTGGAACTCGAACATCGTGTGGCCGCGATGTCGGGGGACGCTCTGGCCAGTGGCAAGGCACTTGCGGCATACACGAGCTTTCGCATCGGCGGCCCCGCCGACCTCTTGCTCCAGCCGCCCTCGGGAGAGCTGCTCTCGCAGGTCTTGACCGAGGCCTCGCGGCTCGGCGTGCCGGTCACCTTCTTGGGGGGTGGCACCAACGTGCTGGTATCCGACCGGGGAATACGCGGGCTTGTCGTTCGACTCGGCAAGGCCTTCGAGTACGCACGCTGGTACGACGAGCCGGACGGCCGGGCCGGTGTGGAGGCCGGCGCAGCACTGCGTCTGGCCGGGCTCGTGCGCGAGAGCGTCCGCAAGGGCCTGGCCGGCATAGAGTTCGCCGCCGGGATCCCGGGATCGGTCGGCGGCGGCGCCCTCATGAACGCCGGGGCCTTCGGTGGTGAGATAGGGGATGCGATAAGCGGTGCCCGCGCCGTGTCGAAGACCGGCGAGATGCTCGATCTTGACCGTTCGGAACTGTCATTTTCGTACCGTAAACTGGCGCTCGAGGCCGATGTCATGATAATCTCAGTCCGGTTCTCTCTCCTGCGCAGGTCGGTGGGGAGTCTCGAGAGGAAAGTAGCCTCGGTGCAGGAAAAGCGCAGGCGCAAGCAGCCGGTAGGGTTTCCCAACGCCGGTTCTGTTTTCAAGAATCCCAACGGCGAGTTCGCCGGCCGTCTTATCGAAGCGGCGGGGCTCAAGGGCCGCACCCTGGGCCGTGCGCAAGTGTCGCCGGATCACGGCAATTTCATTGTAAATCGAGGTGGTGCGCGTGCCAGCGAGGTTCGTGACCTGATGGGAGTGGTGCAAGAGGAGGTGTGGAAGCGGAGCGGAGTTTGGCTCGAGCCTGAACTCCGGTTCATCGGGGAATGGGATGAGGTGGCGGCCAAGGCTTAGACTCACACGGCTGGGTAACAGACCACGAACCCTGGCGGTTGCCACCCTCGTTCTGTTCGGGGCCGGGGCTCTCTACGGGGTTTGCCGGGGCGTAGTCCCGGCCATGGCCGACCACCCCTACTTCGCGCTGCGCTCGGTATGGGTCAGCTCCGACGTTGACTACGCCGGGGCTGCCGAACTCGCCCGCGAGGCCGGGCTCTACCAAGGCACGAGCATCTGGGCCGTCAACACCAGGGCGGCCGAAGCCGCTCTGAGCCGTCCCGGATGGGTAAAGCGCGCGCGCGTGGTTCGACGCTTGCCGGGCAGCGTGCGCGTCGCGATCGAGTCCCACCGGCCGCTGGCTCTAACATTGCTCGGTACCGACCCGCATGTGCTCGCCGAGGACGGCATCCTCTATGCGGTCCCCGCCGCCGCGGTTGTGCCCGACCTGCCCTGGGTTACCGGATGGCAGCAGGCGGCCTCGCGCGGTGCTCGCATCGATCTGCTAAGGCGCGCCGTCGCTTTGGTCGTCGAGGCCGAAAAAGTAGGCGTCCGATTGTCGCAGGTCGACTGCGGCCACGACGGAACGATGAGCGCTTATCTCGACTCCCGGAAGCTCGAGATCATCTTCGGCCGTGTCTTCGAACCGGCGGAATCCCTGGCGAGACTGAAGCTGCTGTTCGAACATCTCTCTTCGAAGCAGCTCGCGGCGGTGCGTTATATCGACCTGTCCTTCGCCGGGCGGGCCGTTGTCAGAGCGTCCGGCGACAAGGCCGCGGCGGTGCTTTCGGCGCGCGGCCGCCGGTGGGAGGCGGGGCGTGGCTAACCGCTACCGCATCGTGGCCGGGCTCGATATCGGCACTCAGAAAGTGGCCCTCGTCGTCGGCGAACGGCGCCTGACGGGACTCGAGATCCTCGGCGTCGGTACCGCCCCGTCGCGCGGCGTCAAGGACGGACGCATATGCGACGTCGAGGCCACCACCAAATCAATCTCGGTCGCGATAACCGAGGCCGAGCTCATGGCCGGATGCCAGATCAACGAGGCTTGGGTGTCGGTGTCCGGAGACCACGTTCGCGGAACCAACAGCCACGGCGTGGTGGCCATCGACAACGGCGAGGTCTCCGAGCGCGCAGCCCGAAGGGTACGCGGCGCGGCGCAGGCGGTGCCGCTTCCTCCCGACCACAGGGTTCTTCATGTCCTGCCGCGCGACTATGTCGTCGATACGCAGGACGGCATCCGTGACCCCGTCGGCATGAGCGGCGTGCGGCTCGAGGTCAACCTACACCTGATATCGATCTCCGAATCCGTTCTCGGCAACCTGCGCAAGTGTTGCCACAAGGCCGGACTCAGCGTCAGCGGGGTAGTGGCCTCCTCGCTGGCCTCGGGCCAGGCTGTGCTCGAAGAGGAAGAGAAGGAACTAGGCGTTGTCCTGGTCGATCTCGGCGCCGGCACGCTCGACGTGGCCATCTACAACGAAGGCGCGCTCGTGCATTCGGCCGTTCTGACCTGCGCCGGCGACCGCGTGACAAGAGACCTGTCGCGTTGCCTCGAGACCACCATGCGCGATGCCGAGGCGATCAAGAAACAGGACGGGTGCGCCCTTGCCAGCCTCGTCGATCGCAACGTGTGCGTGGAGGTCGCCGGGGTGGGCGGCCGCCAGCCGCGGATCGTCAGTCGCAAGCTTGTCGCCGACATAGCGCAGGCCCGTATGGAAGAGATATTCGAACTGATCCTCGGAGTGATCATACGTTCCGGTTACGGCGAGATGATCACCTCGGGGGTGGTGCTGACCGGCGGGGCGACGATGATGTCCGGGGTGGCCGACGTTGCCGCCGGCATCATCGATCTTCCGGTCCGCGTGGGCGAGCCGGTGTCGATCTCCGGTCTGACCGACGAGATCGGCGACCCATCCTGGGCCACGGCGGTGGGTTTGGCCCACGGTTTGGGCGAGTCCGACTTCGCCGAGGAGCTGGCAACGGATTTCGGCGGCCGTTTGCTGCCCGATTGGGTGCGTAAACGCATCAAGGAGTTCTTCTGAATGTCGCATTCCCGCGGATGAGCAGGTAACCTGATGGTTCGCGGTGCTTGTTGAGGAGGTGTGGAGATGATCGAGTTGGGGGATCAGAACAAGCAGGGCGCGCGTATCGCCGTCATGGGCGTGGGTGGAGGCGGCGGCAATGCCGTCGGCACCATGATTCGCGCGGGACTGACCGGGGTGGACTTCGTGGCCGCCAACACGGACGCCCAGGCCCTGGGCGTCAATGAGGCGACCGTCAAGATCCAGCTCGGCGTGCAGCTGACCAAGGGGCTGGGCGCCGGGGCAAATCCTGAAATAGGGCGCAAGGCCGCCCTCGAACAAGAGGACGTTCTCCGCGAGGAACTCGTCGGGTCCG
>CAYXZP010000044.1:0-11654 GCA_964469485.1 uncultured Myxococcales bacterium
GGGCGGCGCGCCACCGCTGTTGCCGGCTCCTTTGTCGATCACCTGGGACGCAAGCGGGGGCGCTCCGAGATCGGGGCCCGTCTGGTCGTGCTTGCCGCGGGCGCCCGCCACACGCCGGGCATCCTGCTGAGGACCCGGCTCGGGACCAAGGGCATCGGCCGCGGTCTTCACACCCACCCCAACGCCAAGGTGGTCGGTGTCTTCGACGAACGTATCGATCCCTGGGTCGGCGCCCACCAGGCCCACCAGATCCACGACTTCCTCGAAGAGGGGATACTCATGGCCTATGCGGCCGTGCCGCCGGGGATACTTGCCGCGGGCATTCCCGGTTTCGGCCGCAGCCACGGCGAGCGCATGAGCCTTTACAACCACATGCTGACCGCAGCCTGTCTCATCGACGACACGGGTCAGGGACGCGTGCGCCTTGGCCCCGACCGCCGCCCCTGGATGAGCTTCAAGCTCTCCGGGGCCGACACCGAGAACATTCACCGCGGTGTGCGCATGCTTGCCGGCCTGATGTTCGCCGCCGGCGCTCGCAAGGTGTTGCTTCCCTTCGGGGACCTTCTGGAACTGGACAGTGCCGACGATCTCGGCTTGATAGACCGGCGCCGCCGCGTGGCTTCGAACATAGAGCTGATGACGGTACACATCATGAGCAGCATGAGAATGGCTGCGCGCCCCGGCGACGGACCCTGTGACGAGTGGGCGAGGGTGCGCGACACCGAAGCCTTGGTGGTCGCCGACGCCGGCGCGGTGCCGTCCTCGGTGGGCGTGAACCCGATGGGAACCATAGTCGCGCTGGCCCTTCGTAACAGCGAGCGTTGGGCCGAAGATCTGGCCCGTGACCGAAATGCCGCTGTTTAAGAGATCCGACGGCGATCTTGTGACCGGACTCGATCCGGTGCGCCGCTTTGTTCCCTTTCTCATGCGCACCCGCACCGAGTCCTTCGTGCTTTGCTCGCAGCGCGTGGACCACGAGCCGGCCCGCCGCTTTCTCGATGAGTTCAACGCCGGGCGTTCGCCCGAGACCACGGCGACGCTCTTCCACTTGCTCTTGCGCGCCGCGGCCCGCGTGCTGGCCGAACACCCTCGCCTCAACCGCTTCGTGGCGGGCGGGCGTATCTACCAGCGCCGCGGTGTGTGGATATCGTTCAGCGCCAAGACCGCCCTTGATGACGACGGCAGCATCTTTACCCGCAAGCGCGAGTTCGCGCCCGGCGAAAGCCTCGCCGACGCCGTCACGCGCTTGCGGGGCGATGTCGCCGAGGGGCGGACGGGAAGGCCGACCCGGGCGGACCACGAGGTTTCCTGGCTGCTGAGGCTACCCGCGCCCCTGCTTCGCCTGGCAATGCGCGCGGCCGACCGGCTCGACGCCATCGGGCTCTTGCCGGCCGCGATGGTAGAGGCCGACCCGATGTACGCCAGCGCCTTCGTGGCCAACCTCGGCAGCGTGGGCATCGACGCTTGCTATCACCACAATTATGAACACGGCAACATCCCGATCTTCATAACGGTCGGGCGCGTGCACAAAGCCGCGGTGGTCGGTGCCGGCGGCGCGGTGGAGGCCCGCGAGGTCTTCGAACTCAAATACACCTACGATGAGCGTATCGAGGACGGTCTTTACTGCGCCCGCGCGCTCGAGCACTTGAAGGAACTGCTCGAGAACCCGGAACGACTGTAAAGGTCGGGTCTACCTGAACAGCCAGGCGAAGGCTTGCCGGACGGCCCTCTTGCCGTTCTTGGCTATTATGCGGCCGTGCGGCAGCAGGACGCGGTCGAAGTCCCAGTCGAGAATGCGCGCGACCGAGCGGCGCGCGGCCTGGCGGTCGGTTATTGTCCAGCGGAAGTCGGTGGGCAGGCTCGGTTTTCCGTACATTCCGAAGCTGCGGGTGAGCAGCCGTGTCATGGGGGCGGCCTCCTCGCGGAAATACATGAGGAGGTCGGCCACGAGCAGGCTGCGGCTGGCGCGGTGGAAGAACAGCACCTCCTGCATCCACGGATGGCCGCGGAACACCAGCTGGTCGATCTCTCCGGACCACGCCGCGGGCGCGTAGTCGTCGAGCTCACCGTGGAAGCGTATATGTGGCCGCCGCTTCTTGAGGCCCGGCGAGGCGTAGAGTCTGGCCTCCGGATAGGCGGCCGCGTAATCGGCGATGAAGAGATGGTGCAGCTTGTTGGGAGAGACGACATGGCGGACTTTGCCGAGTTCGTCGAGGGCCGTGCGGGTCTCGTCGTCGAGGCGCGTGGGCGAATGCAGGAACAGAGAACCATCGACCAGTTTTATGACGGCCATGCGCGTGCCGAGTTCCAGTCCGAAGAAGCGCAGCGGCCGGCCTTGGCTCCAAAGCAGGTCGTCGTGGTGGGTCTGCAGAGCAGGATGCAAGTGCCCAGTCGGGGCACTATCGCGTTCGGTTTCGCCCTGTAGGTTCGGGAGCGTGGACATGCCTGTGTACAGTTCGTCTACACGCTCGAAAGCAGGCTGGCAAGAGAAAAGCGCCCGGAAATGTTCGCACTATGAACATCGCCCCGGTTGGGGGAGCAGATTTTACCCTTGCTCCCCCCCGATGGGGGCGCCGCCGGCGTGGGCCCTGTCTAACGGCAGTTCTCGGATAGCGGCCGGCGTTGCTGGCAGGCCATCGTTTCGGTGACCCCCCGGGCGATAAAGGCGCAGGCGTTGGTGACCGCGGCCCGCTTGGCCTCTTCCGCGCTCGCACCGCTCACCGTGCGACAGATGTGCCGTCCGCGGTATTCCATGCAGACCTCGCAACTGTGGCCAGCAAGTTCGAGGCTTGTCATGACAAGGACCACGGCCAGCGCGACGAAGGCGACGATCGCGACGAGGGCGCCTTTGGCGATACCCCGGTTCACGTGTTCCGGGGCTTGTCGCCGTAGAGGTGAGCGACATGCTCGCCGTAACCGTTGTAGGGGCTGGTCGGTATCCGATCCCTCGTGCCGATGTCGGTCTCCCATGCCTGCGACCAACGAGGGTGCGGAATGTCGGGCCGGACGTTCGCCCAGAAGCCGTACTCTTGGGGGGTCAGGTCGTTCCAGAAGCTGGCTGGGCGAGAACGTACAAACTCGATCTTGACCACGGATTTGATGCTCTTGAAGCCGTACTTCCATGGCACGACCAAACGGATGGGTGCACCGTGCTGCTTTGGAAGTTCGTGGCCGTAGATGCCGGTGGCCATGAAGGACAGAGGGTTGGTCGCCTCGGCCATGCTCATGCCCTCGTAGTAGGGCCAAGGCATATCTCGTCCCTGAAGAGGAGGAAGTGGCTGACCCACGACCCATCGCCTTTGTCCCGGCGCGACCGAGGGGTCATGAAAGCTTTCCATTCTTATGAAGCGGGCCTCGGCCGATGGCTCGGCGAGTTCGACCAAGCGCGCCAGGGGAAAGCCGGTCCAGGGCACCACCATTGACCAGGCCTCCACGCAACGAAGCCGATAGATGCGCTCCTCCAGTCCCAGTGTTCGTACGAGTTGGTCGACGTCGTAGACCGCTGGGCGTTTTGCCAGGCCGCCTACCTCGACGGTCCAGGGACGGGTGACGAGTTTTTGAGAGAGTTTCCACACCCGGCCTTTGTCGAGCGAGAACTCGTAGAAGTTGTTGGTCGTGGCAGCGATCCGTTCGGGGGTCATCGGGCGACCTCCACGGTAAGAAGGATTTCGGTGCGCGGGATAGAGATCCAAGTTGGGGGATCCGGCCTCGATATTAGCCAAGGGGTCTTCCCCGGCCAGGCGGTCGATAAGGCCGCCGCCTCGGCACGCTGCGAGCGGGCCGGCAGCCATCGCTACGACCCCTGGGCCGGCGGCCTTCAGGAAGCTGCGCCTGTTCATGAACAGGTCTTCGGGTGTTACGGCGCTTTCGGGAAGGCCCCAGTCCGCTGTGCGAGACTGCATGCGGTCGAGGATATCGCCCATCGGCCCGGGCGGCAACGCGCCGTGGACCCGGGCCGTCGCAAGGGTTAAAGGGCGCCATGTCCAGCCCCGGCGGCATAGACAAGCTCATCGACGACCTCGACGCGTCCTCTAAAAAGATGCGGCGCGAGGCCGCCGGCCGTCTCGCAGAGGCCGCGGCCGACCCTGTTGTGGCCGGACACTTGAGGGGCGCGCTGACCGACCGGCGTCCGACCTGTCGTTGGGGCGTAGCCTTTGCGCTCGACCGGGCCGGCCATACCGACCTGGCGGTGGCCGAAGTGGCGGTCGAGGTCCTCGGCGACCGTGACGCGGACCTGCGCTGGGCGGCCGCGCGTATCCTGACCGGGGCGGCCGCCGCCTTGCCCGAGATCAGGGCCATGCTGGCGCGCGCCGCCTCGGGCTGCTCCGACGCGCGTGCAAAGATGGCGCTCTACTGCCTTCGTGACCTCGGTGCCGACGAGCGGCCGGTCTTCCGCGAAGCACTCTCGCACGCGGACACCGGGGTCAGGTTTGCAGCGCTGTCGGCGCTCGCCGGCTGCAGCGGTTTTGCGCCTGAGGACAGGCGGGCGATGGAAGAGGTGGCCGCCACCGACGCGGATGCCGGTGTGAGGCGCGCCGCCCGCTCGCTCTTGGACAAACGCGCGACCGGCGGTTAGACAGGCCGCCATGGAGTCCTCTTCCAACCAACGACTGGCCGACCGTCACTGCGTGCCCTGCCGCGAGGGCACCCCGCCGCTAGCGGACGCGGAGGTCGAGGAGTTCGGAGCCCAGTTGGAAGGCTGGGAGGTAGTCGATGGCCACCACCTGGCCAAGAGCTATCGTTTTTCTGATTTCGTCTCCGCGCTGGCCTTCGTCAACCGCTTGGGGGAGGTGGCCGAGGCCGAGGGCCATCATCCGGACATCGGGCTTTCCTGGGGGCGGGTCAATGTGGAGTTCTGGACGCACGCCGCCGGTGGTCTGACCGACAACGATTTCATCCTAGCGGCCAAGACCGACGCCTTGGCCGCTAGCTAGAGCTTACTCGCAGACTACGGTTCCGTCGGCCTGGTAGGGCGCGCCGTTGCCTATCGGGTCCTTCTCGCACTCGCCCCCGGGGCAATCGGCGTCCGTGGCGCAGAGGCCGCCAAAGTTGCTGCCGCCCTGGCAGGTGGCGATCGGGTTGCAGTCAGTGCATACCACTGCGCTGTCCAGATTCGGATCACCGCTCATCACGTCGTTCAGCCAATCAACGAAGACCGGCACACCACCGGTAGTGTCGACGTAGAGCTTGTCGGCACCGAATCCCGTGTGGCGAGAACCGGCGCCCATGTAGTAGTGGAAGTTGTCCACCCCTTCGCCCATGGCCTCGAGGTACTCGTGCATCCCGTCGTTGACCTCGCAAGTATCCGTCCACCATTGGCCCCATGCGCCGACATCACCCGGGTGCTTCATAACCTGGTAGAACTGATTCTGCCCGCTCACGGAGTCATAGGCCGTCGTGTACATCGCGATGTTGGCTGCGGGGTAGTTGGTAGCAAGGGCGTTGACCATCCTGATCATGGCTTGGTCGTCATACTCTGTGAGGCTCTGGTCGAATCCCGGAACGTAGGGCTGGAGTTCGCCCGTCAGCCCTCCCCATCTTGTGACGTACTCGGCCACAAATCCCGGGGGCGTGACGCCGACAAAGCCGTCGCCCATGACGTGGAACTTGCTGGCCGGCCAAACGTTCTCTATCAACGAGTAGGCGTTGGCCAGTGCACCCATCGAGCCCGCGCTCGAGCCGGTCGAGAATACCTCGTCCGGGTTCACGAAATGCTCACGTGCCCATTTTTCGGCCAGCGAGGCATTGTGGCGGCCGTTGTAGATGACGTTCTCGCCCGGGGCGAACCACTGGAAGGCGGAGCCGAGATGCACGTCGCAGCTGCAATAGGCCACTACCACCACATGCCAGTCCTTGAATGGGTTGTCTGGATTGTCGGTGTTGCCAAGGCCGTATTGGTACGAACTGCTGGTGCTGGGATTGCCGCCGGCCTCTTGCGTGCAAAGCTCCAGTGAGCACGTGGTCCGGTCCCAGCATGCACCACCTCCCTGGTAGTACATAAGGACCTTGTTGACCGTGCCTCTCTTGACGAAGAAGGAATAATCAGTGCCCCGTACACACTGGGGCCGGAGGTCCTTGATCGCGCCGTAGTATTTCGCCGGGTAATCGATCACGGTCCCCGCGGGCCCCGCAGAGATCGTCGTCCAATCGGTGTCAGAGACATTCGGCGATACGGTGGTGTTCCAGACGACGTCGGCCGCCAGGGCCTCGGTCGCGGCAGCTAGGGCGGCCGAATCGACATCAGCGGCACAACTCGTGGATCTGGCAACGGCCTTGGCGACCTTGCCGTTGAACTTCGATGTGGCCTTGGTGCGGCCGGCGGTCAGGCGGGACCGGTCTGTGTCCTTGCGGAGCTTTTTGATGTGCTTGGACTCGCTCTTGAGCAGTCCCGAGCAGAGCGACGAAAGCGACTTGAGGACCTTGCCCCGACACTTCATGTCGTTCTTATCGGCACTGTTCGCATTCGTTACGATGCCGGAAGCCGATAAGTCCCCGGTGATGGCTGCTGCTGCTTCGCTGGCCGTGTAAGTGGTCTCGGCGCAATCGACGCCCTTCTTGGCTGATGCGGCCTCGGCCTTGGTCCAGGCGGCGTCGAGCTTCGCGCCGAGGAGGCCCAGGTATTCGACGCCGCCCCCGGTCTTGAGGTATTTGGCCTCGATCTTGTAGCTTAGGGCACAGAACTTGGCCGCGGCCGACTGTTTCTTGGCCACGCAGGTGTTGGTCGGGTAGGCCTCGGCCCTTGTGGCCAGGGCCACCGTCACGACGGCCGCCAGTGATACAATCGATATACGGGTTATCATGTTGCCGGTTGTCATGGTTGCCCCCAGGTACGCTTTGCGGTCGAACATCGACATCCTCCTCCAGAATCTTCCAGTTTCCTGCCTTGCCGGCCTGCTAGCAAGGTCGTGCCAGCCCCGGTCAGGCCAGACTAATTGGTTGCTAAGCGTGATGTCAAGGTCAGAAAAACATGAGGGGCTGCCGAGCGCCTCGCCACGGCGGCCTGCGCGGGGCCGGCGGCAGGCGCACAACGGTGATTTTGCCCGGCCCGAGGCCCAACGGACGCTCGTTGGCTCGCGGGGCCTGGTTGGCCTCGGGGCGCCGGCGCACACTTTTCTTGATGTCTGAGGGCTACAGCGCTCCACCCCCTATCGGGGGGGTGCCGGCCGGGGGGCCTATCAGGGCCGGTCGCTGCCCTGGACTTGTTCGTGGGGGTCCGATGGGGCTACCCTTGAGAGTACATACCGGCCTACCCCGGCCCGGTAGAACAGTTATGGCAGATCGCAAGACAAGGCTGCTACGTGCAGCACTTGCCACGCTCGTCGTGGGCCTGGTCCTGGCCACCGGCGTCCCGGCCTCGGCCGACCTCAGCAAGAAAGAGATCCGCTGCCGCAGCCTGACGCTGCGCGTGGCGCGTGCCGTCTTCGGGAAGGTGCTGGTGGTCCGCCACAAGTGCGCGAGCAAGAAGGCCTACGGCAAGGTCAGCTCCGACGTCGATTGCAGTGCCGACCCCACTTCGCTGTTGGGCACGGGGCTCGGCGACCCGCGTTTCGAGGCCCGCATGGAAAGGGCGGCCCGGTCGCGCGGGCGCTTGGCCAGCAAGTGCGCGGAGGTCGATGTCTCCGCGCTCGGATTGGAAAACGTCTGTGCCACGCCGACCACGGATTGGAGCGAGATCGGCACGTGCATGCACAACAAGGGAAAGGAGGCTGCCGACACTATCTTCCGTCTCACCTACAAGGACGGGGCCGGGGTGATCGCAAAGGCCGAGAGGGAATGTCGGCAGTCTCCCGTTTCTCGCGCCCGGCTCGCACTGAGCAAGACCATACAGGAGCGTTCGAAGTGCTTCTCGAAGGCGGCCAAGAAGGGCTGGAGCCGGCAGTGCATGGCCACGGTGGCCTGGCCGGGCAGGCGGGAGACCACGGGCGACACCGTTGTCGATGGCCGCCTGGCAAAAGCGATGAGCGGCCTCAATGAGACCATCCAGGCGATCTGCCGTTCGACGAAGGTGGATATGGACACGCTCGGTCTGGCGACCCTGATGGGTGATCCCACGGGCGGAGACTTCAGCACCCACGACATGTTCAACGCCTTCGCCGATATCGTCCTCGAATCCGCGACCGACATAATCGCGCCGGTCTTCCCGACCGAATCCTACTGCGGCGACGGTGTCACCGACGCGGACGAGGGCTGTGACGACGGCAACCGCATCAGTTGTGACGGCTGCGACCGTGACTGCACGCTCGAAAAGTGCGGTAACGGTTCGGTGTGCGGAGCCGGCGAAGAGTGCGATGACGGCGGCGCCGGTCACTGTGTTCTCAACGGCGTGCGCGTCCAGAACAAGGTAATCTGTTTCGACGACGGCGACTGCAAGGGCGGCGCCGCGTGCCAGACCAACACGGACGGCTGTATCGATACCTGCACTGTGGCCACTTGCGGCGACGGCTACACGCTTCTCGGCACCGAGCAGTGCGACAACGGCGCCGCCAACAGCGACACCGCGGCCGATGCCTGCCGCTCGACGCTGGGCGTCACGCTGGCGCTCGTTTTCGACCCGCTGCAGGTCACCAGCAGCACCGTCTTCCGTCTTCAGAGCGCCGCGCAGTTCGGAGACATCGAGGCGGGGGATCCCGTCAACATAAGCCTGCCCAACCTCCCGGCCACCCTCAGGGGCGTATCAAGCAGCGACATAACCGGCACGCGAACCGTGCTGGCCAGCCCGGGTCCGGGGGCGAACTACATATATTTTGCGCCCGGTTCTTCCTTTACCTCCCTGGGCGGACCCCACGGCGGCGGCAGCGGCACGCTCGGAGCAACTCTCAGTTGCCGCACGGCCCACTGCGGCGACTCCGTCACCGACAGCGGCGAGTACTGCGACGACGGCAACGCGGTCGAGGACGACGGTTGTTCGTCGGTCTGTCTCGAAGAGCAGTGCGGTGACGGTGTCTACCAGCCCTGGGCCGGCGAGCAGTGCGACAACGGCGCGAACAATTCCAATACCGCGGCCGATGCCTGCCGTACGGACTGCACCGACGCGTATTGCGGCGACGGGGTGGTCGACAGTGCCGAACAGTGCGACCTGGGGCCTTTCAATTCCGACTCGGCGAATTCCTCGTGCCGTGCGAACTGCCTGGAGCCATACTGCGGCGACGGGGTGCTCACGACCGCGATCGGCGAGGAATGCGACGACGGCGGCACGGACAACACGGATGCCTGTCTCAACAGCTGCCGGACGGCCTCGTGCGGCGACGGCTTCGTGCTGGCCGGTAGCGAAGAGTGCGACGACGGCAACAGCGCCGACGGCGACGGTTGCTCGGCCATCTGCACCTCGGAGTAGCCCCTCTCTTTATAAGGACCCGGCCGCCAGCCGGCTCCTGATCTCTCCAAGCTCGCCTGTTTCCACCGCAACCCCGTCCCTGTAGGCGATGTACTTGCCCGAATAGGGCGACAGGCGTCCGCCGGGGCCTACGATACCGAGGAGATTTAACGGATCGGCGGCCGCGACGACGAGAAGCTCGGTGTCCTTGTTGCCGCTCCGTCTCAGGCTTCTCAGCAGGTCGACGGCCTCGGCGAGCGCGAAGTGTTCGCCGTAGACGCCCTCCACGAAACGGCCACCGCGGACCTCGCCGCGAGCCTCCATGGTGCGCAGGCAGCGCAGGAGTTCCCGCCACGGGGGCGCAGCCGGCTCGCGTGCCAGCAGTGCGCGGAACAGTATCCCGTTGCGTGCCAGCAAGCGGCGGGCTACGGCCTCGACGCGAGCTTCCGGCGCAGCCGTACCGCCCCCGGCCTCGCGCAGCAGCGACCAGCGGCCGACCGGCATCAAGCGTTGCGATGCGCGTCCCTTTACCGAGCGAAGATGCCCGCGCCGCCGTCTCCGTGGGAGAAGAGTCCTCAGGCCCGCGATGCCGTCGCCGCTTACCAGGCCCGCCGACACCAGTTCCCAGAGCCCTTCCTCGACCTCGGAGGGCAGCCGCCCGCTTGCTCGCGCTATGTCGGTCAGGAAAGAAGCGCCGCGGCTCTCGAGTTCTTCGAACACCTCGCGTGCGAGATCGGACAGGCGCCGGCGCGGCTCATCGCCTTCTTCGATCGGGACCAGCAATTCGTCCATGTCCTCCCTGAGGAAGAAGGCCAGCGGGGCCGAACGCGAGGGGGTGTTCTTGCGCCCGGCCGCGCCCGGTTCGGGCAGTTTTGGGACCAGCCTGGCCCAGGCCACCTCGCCGGCCAGGCAGAGGCTCTCGAGGTCCTCGGGCCTGTACTGTGCCAGCCTCAGCGGCAGGATGTCCCGTTCCCAGGCCGGCGCGGGCAGTTCGAGACCACCGAGCTGGTCGACAATGGCGCGCAGCCCGTCGCGGCCGTGCAGCCGGGTCCCGGCCGTTGCGTGCTGCCAGCGGGCTAGAAAGCGCATGAAGGTCGCTTGGCTGACCGGTTCTATCTCACGGCGGAGCCGCCCTAGCGTCATGCGGTGGATACGCGCGAGCAGGGCCCGCTCGCACCATTCTTGTTCCGGGCCGGCGGCGGGCCGGAAGGAACCGCGAATGACCGTGCCTTCGGACTCGAGCGCGGCCAGAGCACCTTCGATGCCGGCGGCGCCGATCCGGGTGCGCTGCGAGAGTTCCGGCGCCGTTACCGGCCCTAGCGATTGCAACCAGCCGCGTAGGGTCTCCACCGTGGCCGTTCCCCGTTCGTTCCTCATGCGTGCCAGAGAGGCCCTTTCGGCGGTGGCCATGAGCCCCTGCCCGAGCTCCACGACACGCCCGGCCTTGCGAAGTCTCTCAAAGCTCGCGCGCCAGGGCCGGCGGTCCGGCTCGTCTATGACAACGAGCGTTATCAGAGCGTCGTGAACCTCGTCATCGAACAGTTGCCGGCCGCCGGCCTCGCCGCCGGGGTCGGGAAAGGGCCAGGCCTGTTGCATGACCGTATCGATGGCCCCTCCGTCGAGCCGCCCTATGCCGCGGGCCAGGTCCGGCTCGCTGCGGCGCAGCGCGACGGCGCGCGCGCGGCGTTCCTCCAGCGGCGCATCGTCCAGGAACGCGTAAGGGTTGGCCCCGAGTATCTCGTGCGACATCGGTGAGGGCGCCGCTGTATCGATGGCGGCTGTTGCCAGCCGGCCGCTCTCTATGTCTTCCAGCAGACGGCCGAGGCTGCCGGCGTCCATGGCCTCCTGGAGGCAGTCCTTGAGCGTTTCGTCCACGAGCGGATGGTCGGGCGGCTCGATGTCACCCACGCGGTTGTCCTGACAGCCGAGCTGGGCCGGGAAGACCGCGGCCAGCAGGTCCTCGGCGCGCATTCGCTGGATCGGCATCGGAACCCGCTTGCCGCCCTGGAAGCGCAATAGGGCCAGGGCCCGCGAGGCGTTCCAGCGCCAGCGGTTGGTGAACATCGGCGATTGCAGGGCCGACTGCACGAGTGCCGGCTTGAAGTTGGCGGCGGTCAGGAATCCGAAGATGGCCTCGAGCGGGAAGCTGTGCTGTTCGCCGAGCGAGAGGACGATGCCGTCGTCCGTGGCCGCGGCTTGCAGTTCGAAGTCGAAGCGCACACAGAACTTCTTCCTGAGCGCCAGGCCGAAGGCCCGGTTCACACGCCCTCCCCAGGGCGAGTGGATCACGAGCTGCATGCCGCCCGATTCGTCAAAGAAACGCTCGGCGAATTCGGGGCCC
>CAYXZP010000044.1:11664-17433 GCA_964469485.1 uncultured Myxococcales bacterium
AATCGCGCGGCGATGATCTTGTCCAGCGTGGGCACGTCGCCGAGCGCGGCCACGGTCTCTGCGATGTAGCCGGTCAGCTGGCGGGCGCCGGCATCATCGAGGGCGCATTCTTCCACGAGCCACACCGCGGCTCGCTCGGTGTCGTCGGCCACGCGCCGTCTGAGCCGGGATACGGCCTGGGAGAGTTCGAAGCTCCTTGCCGGCGCCTCTCCCATCCAGAAGGGAACATTGGGCGGCGCCCCCCCGGCATCGGCCACGCGCACCCGTCCGGCCTCCACCCGCAGGATGCGCCAGGAGCGGTTGCCGAGCAGGAATATGTCGCCGGCCAGGCTTTCGACGGCGAAGTCCTCGTTGACGGTTCCCACGAAGGCGCCGGCCGGGTCTTCGATAACGTCGTAGTCGGCGGTGTCCGGAATGGCCCCGCCCGATGTGATGGCCGCGAGCCGGGCGCCGCGCCGCCCGCGCACACGGCCGCCCGCACGGTCGTAGTGGAGATGGGCCGAGCGCCGTCCGTGGCGGGTGGCCACGCCCTCGGCCAGCATCTCGACGACGGCGTCGAAGTCCCCACGTGCAAGGTCGCGATAGGGCCAGGCCCGGCGCACCATCGCCCACAGGTCCTCGACGCCGGCCTCAGCCGCCGCGGTCTCGGCCACCAACTGCTGGGCGAGGATGTCGCGCGGCGCATCTACGATCTCGGTGCTGTCGAGTTCGCCACGGCCCACGGCGCTGACGGCCGCAGCGGATTGCACCAGTTGGTCGCGGGTCAGCGGGAACACGATTCCCTTGGGCTTGGCCCCGAGAAAGTGGCCCGAACGGCCCACCCGTTGAAGAAGGGTCGCAAGCGAGCGCGGCGCGCCTATCTGGCAGACCAGGTCGACGTGGCCGACGTCGATGCCGAGTTCGAGCGAGGCGCTGGCGACCACCACCGGTAGGCTGCCCGACTTGAGGCCTTCTTCGGCGGCCAAGCGGGTATGCCGCGAGAGGCTTCCGTGATGGGCCGCCACCCGCTCCTTGCCCATGAGTTCGCCGAGGGCGTGGGCGGTCCTTTCGACCATGCGGCGCGTGTCGACGAAGACGATGGTGCTGCGGTGCTCTTCGGCCAGGGCCGCGATCCGCCGGTAGACGGTCTCACGCATCTCCGCGCTCACTATCGAGGAAAGCTCCAGGTCGTGGGGCAGCTCCACGGCCAGTTCGAGTTCGCGGCGGTGTCCGAGGTCGACGATGCTGCAGGTCCGGTTCGCGCCCGTGAGAAGGCCCGCGATCTCGCGGATCGGGCGTTGCGTTGCCGACAGTCCTATTCTTTGCAGGCGGCGCCCGGCCAGGCGGTCGAGCCGCTCGAGCGAGAGGGCCAGGTGGGCGCCACGCTTGTCGGCGGCCACGGCGTGGATCTCGTCGACGATCACGGTGCGTGCTCGGGCCAAGGCCTCGCGCGCACGCTTGGACGTGAGCAGGATGTACAGCGATTCGGGGGTGGTGATAAGAATGTGCGGCGGCCGGCGGGCCTGAAGCTCGCGCTGATAGGAGGGCGTGTCGCCGCTTCGCACGGCCACGCGGATCTCGTCGAGCCCGCCGATGCCCGCAAGCGGCTCGCGCAGGTTCTTTTCTATGTCGTTGCCGAGCGCCTTGAGAGGAGAGACGTAGACGACATCGATGCCGTTATCGAGAGGACCCCGGCGTGCGCGCGCGGCCAGACCGTCGATGGCCCACAGGAAGGCTGCGAGCGTCTTGCCCGAACCGGTGGGCGCCGCCATCAACGTGTCGACGCCGCGGGCTATCTCGGCCCAGGCGCGACGCTGCACCTCGGTGGCGCCCCCGGGGAAGCACGACGCGAACCAGCCGGCCACCAGGGGATCGAAGTTCACCGCCGGCCGGCTCCGGACGCTTCCTGCCAGGCGCGGGTAAGGACGAAGTCGCGGTCGAGCTTCATCACCAACGGGACGCCGAGCGGTTCGAGCCAGTCATCGTGGGTCAGTTCAACGCTTTCTAGGGTCTCCTCCAGACCGAGGCCGCCGGCAACGGCCTCATGGCCGGCCCGGCCCAGTTCTGCCATGAACTCGGCGAACCGCTCTATGGTCCGGCGGTCGCAAAGCTGGCCGTGGCCGGGGATGACGTGGTCGAATTCCAACTCGAGCGTGCGTGCGAGCGCCTGCGGCCAAGCGGCCACGGAGCCGCCGCCTTCGAGGTCTATGTTCGGGTAGTAGCCGTTGAAGAGAAGGTCGCCCATGTGAACGACGCCGTCCTCGACGAACAGGGCCACAAGATCGCCCGAGGTATGGGCGGGCCCGGTGTGCACCAGGCGAATGGTCTTTCCGCCCAGGGCCAGCGTGTGCTCGCCTTCGAAGGTCTCGGCCGGAATGGCCGCGGGGTCCTTGTCCCGCCAGAACTCGCCGTCGATCTCGAGCATGAGATCGCGTGTGCGCTCGGTTGCCACAAAACGCGCCTCGCGCGGCAGTCCCGGGTTACCGTGGGAATGATCGGCGTGGTAGTGGGTGTTTATGACAGCAAGCACCGGCCCGTCGGCGAAGGCTTCGGCGGCCTCGCGGATGCGGCGGCCCTGCACGGGGAAGGTCATGCTGTCGACCACGACGGTGCCAGCGCCGGTTCTTAGCACGGCGACGTTGCCGCCGAGGCCCTCGAGCATCAGGACATCGGCGGTGACCCGGGTTGCTTCAAGAGAGCCGAGCCTGTGGTAGACGTAACCGGCCGCGACGGCGGCAAGCAGAACGAGAACGACCGCAATGCGCCTGAGCCATTTCATGTCGCGGGCCGCATTGTAACCCCGCGCGCCGGGCGTCCCAAGGCGGCAAGGTCAAAAGCTCCATGGACTCGATAACACAGGCGGCCCTGGGCGCCACCATCGCCCAGGCCGGGTTCTCGAAGCGGCTCGGACGCCGCGCTCTCCTGTTCGGCGCGCTCGCCGGCACGCTGCCGGACCTCGACGTGGTCGTGCGGGTGGCCGGCGAGTGGGCCGTGGTCGAGCACCACCGCGGGATGACCCATGCCCTGCCGGTACTGGCTCTGGCCGCGCCCTTGCTGGCCCTGGCCGGCCGGCGCTGGTTCTCACCCGGGGGGCCGACCGCCCCGGCCGGGGCGAGCTACGGCGCCTGGCTAGCGCTCTCCGCGGCCGTCCTGTTGACCCACCCTTTGCTCGATCTGTTCACCAGTTACGGCACCCAGTTGTGGTGGCCGCTGACGGACAGACGTTTCGCCGTTGATGCCGTTTCCATCATCGACCCGGTCATAACGCTGCCGATGCTGGCTGTGGTCGCCCGCGGTCTGCTGGGGCGCCGCGGCCGGCGCCTGGCGGTCGGCGTTCTTTGCTTTTCGATGCTCTATATCGGCTACGGCCACACGCAGTCGCGACGGGCCGAGACGATCGCGGCCGCCGCGCTGGCCCGGCAGGGTTTCGAAACGGTGGAGCTGCGCGCCCTGCCAACACCGGCCAATCTGGTGGTCTGGCGCGTGGTGGCCCGCGACGGCAGCGGCGAATTGCGCATCACCAATCTATCGACCCGCCACAATGAGCCGCCGCGCTTTAGCCGGGCCGGCCGCGGCCGCCACCCGCTTGCCCGCCGGGCGCTCGAAAGTCGCGAGGGCAGGCTCTTCGAATGGTTTGCCATGGACATGGTGAGCACGACGGTGGAAGAGCGGGCCACGGGCACCCGTGTTCTGATCCACGACCAGCGCTACGGCATGCTCAGCGATCCGCTCGAGACCGCTTTCCGGGCCGAGGCCGAGTTCGACGGCGAAGGGCGTCTGCTCTCCGTTAGTCACCCGCTCGATTATATGCGCGGCGATATCACGCGCGAGATCTCGCTGCTGTGGAGCATGATCTTCGGCTGAGCGATGCCCTTTTCTCTCGACCACATAGTCATCAAGGCCACCGACGTCGAGCGGCTGCTAGCTTTCTATTCGGAAGTGATCGGCCTTGCGGTCGAGAAGGCCGCTGAGTTCAGAAGGGGAGAGGCGCTGTTCGTTTCGCTACGCGTCGACGAGACGACAATCATAGACCTTTTGCCGGACGGGGGCCTCGGCGCGGACAGCGCGGCGCACAACATGGACCACTTCGCCCTGGTGGTCGGTGAGGACGAGTGGGCGCCCTTGATGGGCCGGCTCGAGGCGGCAGGAGTGGCCATCGAGATGGGACCGGCCGAACTCGACGGCGCTCGCGGTCGCGGCCGTGGCGTCTACGTCCGCGACCCCGAAGGCAACCGTGTGGAACTGCGTTACTACGGCTGAGCGCCCAGGTGATGGCCGAAGAAGTCGAGCATGCGGCGCCAGCCGTCAGCGGCGGCCTCGGGCCTGTACATGTCCGCACGTGTGTCGTTGAAGAAGGCATGGCCGGCCCCTTCATAGGTCACTAGCTCGTAATCGGCCTCTTCGGTCTCGAGCAAGTCGCGTAGTTCTTCTATATCGGCCATGGGGATGAGCGCGTCCTGCTGGCCGTAAAGCCCGAGCCAGGGGCAGGCAAGCCGCGGCGCCATATCGAGAGCGCTCTCGGGTGTGGTGGGGCTTGCCGGACCGGTCCTCAGCATTCCGTACCAGCTCGCCGCGGCGGCAAGACCGGAAACCGTTGCGCCGGCCATGAGCGCGTACTGGCCGCCGAGACAGAATCCCGTGATGCCGGTCTCGAGCCCGGCCAGCTCGGGCCGGACCCTGATGTGACCGGCCAGCATTTGTATGTCCTGCATGACGCGCCGGTCGGGAATGGCCTCGATCCAGGCCGCAACCTTGCCGAGGTCGGCGAGCGCGGTCGGGTCGGGCGGGGCCTCGCGGCTGTATATGTCGATGGCGAAGCCGGCATAGCCCTCAGTGGCCAGCCGTCCGGCTATGTCGCGGTAATGATCCGACAGGCCCCAGACGTCGGGGATGACGATGACCACGCCACGGGCCGCGCCCGCGGGCCGGGCCTCGAAGAAGCGGATCGTGGTGCCGTGGCTCTGGAAACTGCCGTCGGCGCCGGCCACGGCTCAGGCGGCGAAAGCGGAGATGAACTCCTTCTCTTCGGCCAGCAGTGCCGTGAACGAGGGCCGGGCCAGCATCGTCTCGACATAGGCCGCAAGCTTGGGCCAGCGCCCGGCGTCCACACTGCAGTTGCCGTAGGCGAGGTTGACGAATGGGCTGCTGATTGCGATGTCGGCGATCGTCACCGTGTCGCCGATAACGGGGCCCGCACCTGAGAGCTGGCCCTCGAGATAATCGAAGGCGGCGGGAATTTCGTTCTCGATGGCCTGCGTGACGGCATCCTCGTCGGGCTCGCGGTTGAACAGCGAGCGCGCGAGCAACCGTTCGCGAAAGGGCACTGACGCTGCCGGAACCAGGACGGTGTCGGCCCACTCTTCCAACCACAGGGCGCGCGCGTAGTCCGCGTCGTCGTGAGGGTAAAGCGGCGGGTCGGGGTTCTTGCGTTCGAGATAGGCGCACACGACCGAAGAGTCGGACACCGCGACGGTGCCGTCCGAGAAGGCCGGTATCTTACCGATAGGGCTCATTTTTCGGAACTTCTCGTCGTCGGACCCGGGCATCACCGATTCGATGTCGTAATCTATGCCCTTTTCGGCCAGATAGGCCCTCAGTTTACGAACGAAGGGCGAAAGGCTGGCCCCGAACACTTTTGGCTTTGACATCTCTTTGTTGCTCCTTCGGGCGGGCGCCGTATTCGTAGGGACTTGCCCGGTTTCAGTCAACGCCCAGGCTGTCATAGTTTCGGCGCCATGTCGGAACTTGCACAACTAGACGCGACCGCCCAGGCCGCATTGGTAAGCAGCG
>CAYXZP010000045.1:0-2798 GCA_964469485.1 uncultured Myxococcales bacterium
CCGTCACCATCGAACCGGGACAGCGGGTCGCACAACTCGTCATTTCCCCCGTCGCGATTGCGGTGCTCGAGGAGGCCGGCGACCTCGACGAAACCGGGCGCGGCAAGGGCGGCTTCGGGCACACCTCATGATCGCGCGTTACAGCAGGCCAGCGATGGCCTCGGTATGGTCCGACGCGCACCGCCTCGATCTCATGCTCGAGATCGAGCTGCTAGTGTGCGAGGCCCTGGCCAGACGCGGCGTGATCCCGGAGACGGCGGTGGCCGAGTTGCGCACGAGCGCCAGCGTCGACGCGGCCCGGGTCGCCGAGATAGAGGCCGAGGTAAAACACGACGTCGTCGCCTTCGTCAGCGCGGCCGCGGAAACGGCCGGAGAGGCGGGCCGTTTCCTCCACTTCGGCATGACATCCTCCGACGTCCTCGACACCGCACTGGCCCTGCAACTGGTCGAAGCGTCAAAGTTGCTCGAAGAGGGCATCGCGGCCCTGCGCGACGCCGTCGGGCGGCAGGCCGCAGAACACAGGACCACCGTCATGGCGGGCCGGACCCACGGCATACAGGCCGAACCAATAACCTTCGGGCTCAAGCTGGCCGGTTGGTACGCCGAACTCGGCCGGGCCGCCGGGCGCATGGCCGTGGCCCGTGAAGGAATAGCGTGGGCCAAGCTGTCGGGCGCGGTGGGCAGCTACGCCCACAACGGCCCCGATATCGAGGCGGAAGTGCTCGACCGCCTCGGCCTGAGCCCGGAAACGGTCTCTACACAGATTGTCCCGCGTGACCGCCACGCCGCCTTTGTGTCGGCCCTGGCGCTGGTGGCCGGAGCCATAGAACGGTTCGCCACCGAGATACGCCACCTTCAACGCAGCGAACTGCTCGAAGCGCTCGAACCCTTCGCGAGCGGACAGAAAGGCTCCTCGGCGATGCCCCACAAGCGCAACCCCGTCCTAACGGAGAACCTCTGCGGCCTTGCGCGCCTCGTGCGCTCGCAGGCGGCGGTGGCGCTGGAGAACATCGCACTATGGCACGAACGAGACATCAGCCACTCCTCGGCCGAACGCGTGATCATGCCGGATGCGACCATAGCTCTCGATTTCATGCTCGCCCGCATGACCTCGGTCATCGACGGCCTCGAGGTCCGGCCCGAGGCGATGCTGCACAATCTCGACAAGAGCGGCGGCCGTTGGGCTTCGGAACGGCTCCTTCTCAAGATCATCGAAAAGGGTGTGTCCCGCGACGAGGCTTACCGCTGGGTGCAGCGCTGCGCCATGGCTGACGGTGACTTCCGGGGGACGGTGGAGGCCGACCCTGACATCTCGGCCAGCCTCGAGGCGGCCGAGATCGGCGACGCGTTGGATATCGAGCACGCCTTGAGACACGTAGACACGGTCATAGACCGGGCATTGGAGGGATGAGCATGCCGACGAGAACCGATCTGATAGGAGAGGGAAAGGCCAAGAAGATCTACGCGACCGACGATCCGCAAAAGCTGATCTTTTACTTCAAGGACGACGCCACTGCCTTCAACGCCGAGAAAAAGGGCAGTATCGAATCCAAGGGCGAGCTGAACCTCAAGATCTCGGCGCGTTTCTTCCGCCTGCTCGAGGCCGAGGGGATAGAGACCCATTTCATCGAGGAGACCAACGAGCGTGAGATGCTGGTCGAACGCCTCGAGATTATTCCGGTTGAAACGGTGGTGCGTAACATCATCTGCGGAAGCCTGCAGAAACGCACCGGGCGTCCGGAGGGCGAAGAACTGCCGCGGCCGATCGTGGAGTTCTATTACAAGTCCGACGAACTCGGCGACCCGATGATCAACGACGACCACATTCTCGTTTTCAATTGGGCCACGCACGGCGAGATCGAAGAGATCCGCCACCAGGCCCTCGCCGTCAACGCGATCCTCAAGCCGTTCATGGCCGAACGCGGCATACTGCTTGTCGACTTCAAGCTCGAGTTCGGACGCACGCACGACGGCCGCGTGCTCCTGGGCGACGAGATCTGTCCCGACACCTGCCGGTTCTGGGACGCGAAGACACACAAGAAACTCGACAAGGACCGCTTCCGTCACGATCTCGGCGAGGTCCGGGACGCCTATCAAGAGATCGCACGCCGGGTGGCAGGCTGAGGGCGCAGGACGGTGGGCTACCGGGCAAGGGTCTATGTCACGCCGAAGGAGGCTGTGCTCGACCCCCAGGGCAAGGCCATAGCCTCTTCGCTCAACAGCATGGGCTATTCCGAGGTCGACGACGTACGGCTCGGAAAATACCTCGTGCTCACGCTGTCGGCGCCGACGAGCTCCGACGCAAGCGCGCGTGTGGATGAGATGTGCCGCCGCCTGCTCGCCAACGACATTATCGAAGACTTCCGTTTCGAGGTGGAGGAGGCGGGCTGATCGTGAAGTGGGGGGTCGTCGTGTTCCCCGGAAGCAACGACGACCGCGACACCATATACGCGCTCGACTCCGTGCTCGGGCACCAGGCCATGGCGCTCTGGCACGCGGACACGTCGCTGGCGGGCGTCGATGCCGTGGTGCTGCCCGGCGGGTTCTCCTATGGCGACTACCTTCGCCCGGGCGCCATGGCGCGATTCTCTCCCATCATGACGGCCGTGGTCGATTTCGCGCGCGCCGGAGGCCCGGTGCTCGGCATCTGCAACGGATTCCAGATCCTTTGCGAGGCCGGACTGTTACCCGGCGCGCTCGTGCGCAACGAGCAGCTGAGCTTTCGCTGCTCGCTGGAAACGGTGGTCGTGGAACGGACCGACACGGCTTTCTCTTCGGGTCTCAGCGCGGGCGGCGTC
>CAYXZP010000045.1:2808-5449 GCA_964469485.1 uncultured Myxococcales bacterium
CATACCGATAAAACACGGCGAGGGCCGTTACGTCGCCGACGCGGCCACGCTGGCCACGATAGAAGAGGACGGCCTGGTCGTCTTCCGCTACGCCGCCCGCAGTCCGAACGGTTCTATGAACGACATTGCCGGCGTCTCCAACCGGGCGGGCAACGTGGTGGGGCTCATGCCCCACCCCGAACACGCGGTGGAGGCCGGTGATATCGGCGACGACGGTGCGGGGCTGTTCCGCTCGGCGGCCGGCTGGCTCGCGGGCACAGGGGCGCGAACGAACCGATGAGCGCCCCAGCCAAGACGCGCGCGGTCGATGAGGGCCTCGGCCTCGAACACGGGCTCAGCAGCCGGGAGTACCGGACCATGGTCGAGCGCCTCGGGCGGCCGCCCAGCATCGAGGAGCTCGGCATATTCTCGGTCATGTGGTCGGAACACTGCAGCTACAAAAGCTCCAAGCCGCACCTGGCCAGGTTGCCCAGCAGCGGCGAGCACGTCCTGCAAGGCCCCGGCGAGAACGCGGGAGCGGTGGACATAGGCGGCGGCATGGCCACGGTCTTCAAGATCGAGAGCCACAACCATCCATCCTACATCGAACCTTACCAGGGAGCCGCCACCGGGGTGGGGGGGATATTGCGGGACGTCTTTACGATGGGGGCGCGTCCGGTGGCCAACCTCAACTCCTTGCGCTTCGGTGCGGCCGACCACCCGCTGACACCATACCTGCTGGCCGGAGTGGTCGGCGGCATAGGCGGCTACGGCAACTCGGTGGGTGTGCCGACGGTCGGCGGCGAGGTCCACTTTGACGGCGGTTACGACGGCAACATCCTGGTCAACGCATTCACGCTCGGAACCGTGCGCGCCGACCGTATCTTCAGGGCGCGCGCGGGCGGACCGGGAAACCCCGTTCTCTATGTCGGCTCGAAGACCGGCCGCGACGGCATACACGGGGCCAGCCTGCTGGCCTCGGCCGAGTTCAAGGAAGAGTCCGAACAGATGAGGCCGACCGTGCAGGTGGGGGATCCCTCTACCGAGAACATGTTTATCGTGGCCTGCCTCGACGCTCTTTCCGGACACGACGTCGTGGCCATACAGGACATGGGCGCGGCTGGCCTTACCTCGTCCTCCGTCGAGATGGCGGCGCGCGGCGGCGTCGGGATAAAGCTCGACCTCGACCGCATACCGCTGCGCGACCGCTCGCTGACGGCCTACGAGATGCTCCTGTCCGAGTCCCAGGAGCGCATGCTGCTGGTCGCCCGCAAGGGCCGGGAAGAAGGTCTCGAACGGAGCTTCGAGCGTTGGGGTCTCGACTGCGTGCGGGTCGGGGAGATCACCGACGACGGGCTTTTCCGCGCCCGGCACCGCGGGCTCGAGGTGGCGGCCATTCCGGTGGACGCCGTCGATGCCTGCCCCGTCCCCGAACGCCCGGCACGGCCGCCCGGCCCCGGCACAGCCGGAACCGGTGCCGCCGGGCGGGATCTGTCCGCACTCGGCGACACCGATGAGCCGGGCGCCCTGCTCGAAACCCTGCTGGCCAGCCCCAACCTGTGCAGCCGAGCCTGGGTCTACCGGCAGTACGATTCCTTCGTCGGGGCCGGCACGCGGCTGCACCCGGGAGGCGACGCCGCGGTCGTCGAGGTTCGTGAGACCGGCGCCGGTCTCGCCATGGCCACCGACTGCAACTCGCGCTGGGTCTCGCTCGAGCCGCGCGCGGGGGCCGCGCACGCCGTGGCCGAGGCCGCCCGTAACGTGGCGGCCACCGGAGCCCGCCCCTTGGCCGTGAGCGACTGTCTCAACTTCGGCAACCCCGAAAAGCCGGAGGTCATGTGGCAGTTCGAGCAGGCCGTCGCCGGTATGGCCGAGGCGTGCCTGGCCTTCGAAGCTCCGGTCATCTCCGGCAATGTGAGCTTCTACAACGACACACGCGGGGTCTCGATACCTCCCACACCGGTGGTGGCCATGGTCGGGCTCATCGAGGACGCGCGCCGCGCCACCGGCGCCGGCCTCACGGCAGCCGGTCTCGACATCGTGCTCGTGGGCGAGGGACGGCCCGTTCTCGGCGGTTCAGAATATCTCTGGCTGGAACACCAACGCACGGGCACCGAGATAGCCGCCATAGATCTGGCCGCCGAGCGCCGCGCCACGGACCTGGTCGCCTCGCTGGTAACGGCGGGGCTCGCGTGCGCCGCCCACGACATCAGCGACGGCGGTCTGGCGGTGGCGCTGGCTGAGATGGCGCTGGTCGGAAAGGGGGCCGGACTCGATGTTTCCGTCCCCATCGACGGCCGTCTCGACCAAGCGCTGTTCGGCGAGTGTGGTTGCCGTTTCCTGCTGGCATGCGAGCCGGCCCGGCTGGCCGAACTCGAGTCGGCCGCCGCAGCCGCCGGCGTTCCGCTTGCGCGCTTGGGCCGGAGCGGCGGCGAAAGGCTCATCATCAGGCAGACCACGGCCTCGGGGCGGGCCGGTCGGGCGCTCCTCGACCTCGAACTCGCAAGGCTTGCCCGCGGCTGGGGCGAGGCGCTACCGGCCATAGCCTCGGCCTGACCGCACGGTCCGGGGTGAGTTGGCCGCCCCGACGTGTTATCTGTGAAGGGCCGGATGGATAAGTTTCGCGAAGAATGCGGTGTCGTCGGCGTCCACGGACGTCCCG
>CAYXZP010000045.1:5459-17345 GCA_964469485.1 uncultured Myxococcales bacterium
GCTACAGCACAGGGGGCAGGAGGGGGCAGGAATAGTTTCGAGCGACGGCCAGGCCCTGATCAGCCACCGTGGCCTCGGGCTGGTCGCCGATGTGTTCAACGAAGAGATCATCCGGCAGCTCGGCGGCAGCATGGCCATCGGCCATAACCGTTACTCGACGTCCGGACAGACGCTGCTGCGCAACACGCAGCCCTTCGTCGTGGAATACTCGCTGGGCAGCCTGGCCGTGAGCCACAACGGCAACTTCGTGAACGCCGACCTGCTGCGCGACCGGCTCGAACGGCGCGGCTCCATCTTCCAGTCCACCTCGGACACCGAGGTACTCATACACCTAATCGCCAGCTCCTCGCGCACGACCTTCGCGCAACGGACCATCGACGCCCTCGGCCAGGTCGAGGGCGCCTCTTCGGTTATCTTCCTGTCGGAGAAGGAGATGATCGCCGCCCGCGACCCGCGCGGCTTCAGGCCGCTCGTGCTCGGCCGCTTCGACGGGGGAGGCCACGTGGTGGCCTCGGAGACTTGCGCGCTTGACCTTGTCGAGGCCGAATACATGCGCGAGGTCGAACCGGGGGAGGTGCTTCACTTCAGGGAGGACGGCATGGAGTCGCTCCGGCCTTTCGCAAGCACTTCGCGCCACGCCTGCATCTTCGAACACATCTACTTTGCAAGGCCCGACAGCCACGTCTTCGGCCACAGCGTGTACGAGGCGCGCAAGGAGATGGGACGGCAGCTGGCACGAGAGACCCACGTGGACGGCGACCTGGTCTGCCCCGTACCGGACTCGGGCGTCCCGGCGGCCCTCGGCTATGCGGAGGAAGCCGGCCTTCCGTTCGAGATGGGCTTGATCCGCAACCACTACGTCGGCCGGACCTTCATCGAACCGCAGGATTCGATCCGGCATTTCGGCGTCAAGGTGAAGCTCAACGCGCAACGCGAGGTGCTCAACGGCAAACGCGTGATCATCATCGATGATTCCATTGTTCGCGGCACGACCAGCCGCAAGATCGTGGGCATGGTACGCAACGCCGGAGCCTCCGAGGTCCATTTCCGCGTGTCCGCGCCGCCGACGATGAACCCCTGTTACTACGGGGTCGACACTCCCACGCACGCCGAACTGATCGCCAACAAACACAGCCTCGAGGAGATCCGTCAGTACATCGTCGCCGACACGCTTGCCTATCTGTCCGAGGAGGGCATGCATGCCTTCCTCGGCGCCCCGGGCGACGGTTTCTGCGATGCCTGCTTCACGGGAAAATACCCGGTCGCGACCGGCGCCGAACACGAGCAGCGCCAGATGCGTTTGTTCCACGCCTCCGAACGCGGCCCTTCCCACCTGCGGCTCGTAAAGGAATAGGCTGGGCCGGCCGTGGGCCGGGCCGTTAGAGGACAGTGTGGCGGGCCCAGTCCCTGTCGTCGCGTTCGGGGCAGTCGATGTTGTAGTGCAGGCCCCGGCTTTCGCGGCGCCGCCGCGCGGAACGCACGATGAGGTCGGCGACCAGGACGAGGTTGCGAAGTTCGAGCAGGTCTCCGGTCACCTTGAAGTCCCAATAGTACTGGCGGATCTCCTCGCGAAGCATCGCGATGCGGGCCGCGGCACGCTCCAGACGTCTGTCGCTTCGCACTATGCCGACGTAGTTCCACATCAAGCGCCTGATCTCGTCCCAGTTGTGGGCGACGACGACCGATTCGTCCATATCGGAGGCCCCCCCGCTCTCCCACGCGGGAAAGGCCGGTGGCGGGCCGGGTGCCCCCGCCACGACCGCACCGGCGTGAAGCGCCGCGCGGCGCGCGAACACGAGCCCCTCGAGCAAGGAATTGGATGCCAGGCGGTTGGCGCCGTGGGCGCCGGTCATGGCGACCTCGCCGGCCGCGTATAGCCTTTCTATCCCGGTCTGGCCGTCGAGATCGGTGACCACACCGCCGCACATGTAGTGGGCGGCCGGCACCACAGGGATCGACTCCTTGGTGATGTCGATTCCGAACTTCGCGCATTGCTCCAAGATCTGCGGGAAACGCGAACGCAAGAAACCGGCCTCCATCCCGGTGGCGTCGAGCAGCACATTGTCGTAGCCGGCCTTCTTCATCTCGTGGTCGATGGCGCGCGCAACGATATCGCGGGGCGCCAGGTCGGCCCGCCCGTCATGCCCGGACATGAAGGCGCGACCGTCGGGGGCCTTTAGAACCGCGCCCTCGCCGCGCAGCGCCTCGCTCACCAGAAAGGACTTCGCTTCGGGGTGATAGAGGCAGGTGGGATGGAACTGTATGAACTCGAGGTCGGCCACGTGGCAACCGGCGCGATATGCCATCGCTATCCCGTCCCCCGAGGCCACGTCGGGGTTGGACGTGTACAGATAGACCTTGCCGGCACCGCCGGTGGCCAACAGCGTCGCCTTGGCGCGAAGCGGTTCGATCTCTCCGCTGCCCGCCTCCAGCACATAGGCGCCCCAGCAGTGCGGCCTGCCGCTGGCCATACCGAACTTCTGGTCGATGAGGAGGTCGACCGCGTGGTGGTTCTCGAAGAGGTCCACGCGCGGGTCGGTCCGCACCCGAGCGACCAGCGCGTCCATGATCGCGCGGCCGGTGGCGTCGTCGGCATGAAGAACACGGCGGTGAGAATGCCCGCCCTCGAGCCCGAGGTCGAAACTGGCGGGGTCGTCCGTGGCGGGAGTGAAACGGACACCAAGCTCTATCAGCTCGGCTACGCGCGCCGGCCCCTCCGAGACCATGGCAGCAACCGCTTGTTCGTTGCACAGGCCTTGGCCGGCCTCGATGGTGTCGGCGGCGTGGCTGTCCACCGAATCGGCGCCGTCCCAGACCGCGGCGACCCCCCCCTGTGCATACGAGCTGTTCGACTCCTCGACACTACGCTTGGTGACCACGGCCACGGAACCCGAAGCGGCCGCTTTGCGGGCAAAGTCGAGGGCCGCGATGCCGCTGCCGATGACGAGATAGTCGTAGACCTTCATGGGGCTCGGGCCGGGAATCTTTGCGCTGTGGCGGTGGCTGTTCAAACAGGCCACGTGGACCGCCGGCCACGAACCCGCTAGCCTGCCCGGCGTGGACAGGAGCGCCGAGACAAGGACGTGGCGCCCCCCAGCGAGCCTACCGAACCTACTGACCATGGTTCGTGTGGCCGCCATCCCGGCCCTGGTGTGGTTGCTTTCGGACAGCTCGCCGCAGGCCGGGCTCGTGGCCTTCGCCGTATTCTTCGTCGCCGCCTGGACCGATTTCTTCGACGGCCTGCTGGCGCGCCGTTACGGGCTGGTCACGGCGCTCGGCAAGCTGCTCGACCCCCTGGCCGACAAGCTACTCGTGGTCTCGGCGCTCATCATGCTAGCGATGATGGAGCGCAGCCCGAGCATACCCGATTGGCTGGTGGTCATCATCATCGGCCGCGAACTGGCCGTCACCGGCCTGCGCGCGATCGCAGCGGCCGAGGGTATCGTGATGGCGGCCGAGACAAGCGGCAAGCTCAAGATGATACTGCAAGTGGTCGCCGTGCACGCCCTCATCCTCCACTACGAGTATTTCGGCGTCGACCTGTACAGCATGGGCATAGTGCTGCTCATGGTCTCGACGGTGGTCGGACTGTGGTCGGCCGCCGCCTACCACATGCAAGTGTTCCGCCTCCTGGCCGGCCGGCGCCAGCGGCCGGACCGGGCGGCCTAGGCTGGCTTGCAAGCCGGCACGGGCGCCTGGATAATCCGTGCTGTTCTAGTGCGGGTGTAGCTCAGTTGGCTAGAGCGTCTGCTTGCCATGCAGAAGGCCGTGGGTTCGAATCCCATCACCCGCTCCATAAATCGACCCGACTTGCATCTCTACCCACCCGTTCGGGGGTGTCGCGTCCCGGGGGGCTATTGATAGACTTCCCGACCTGGGCCAGCTTGGTATACTGGCTATGATCGACGCTTCCCGGCTCCCCGGGGAGCGCCCGCGTACGGGTTTGGCTGGATGAGCGAGTATCGCACACAACCCATACTGCGAGCGCTGCGGGCGCTCGTCGCGCTGGTCCTGCTGGCCTGGCTGGCCCTGCCGGCTGTCGAGGCCGAGGCCGGGCGGCGCAAGCCGAGCTGCCCGATAGCCGGCGATGCCATGGGCGAGGCGGTGGCCCTCGGCGATCTCGACGGTGACGGCGTTGACGACATAGCCACGGGCTCCCCATGCGCCATGGTGCGCCGCTTTTTGCGGGGCGGGCGGGTGGCCGTGTTCTCGGGTGCGACGGGACTCAAGATCTTCGGCGCCAAAGGGGTTCAAGAAGGCCAGTTCCTAGGAGCCTCGGTCGCTTTCGCCGAGGACCTCGACGGTGACGGGCGCGCCGAGCTCGTGGTCGGGTCGCCGGGTTACAACGTCCTGGACACCGACAGACCCGGCGATCTGGCAACCGGCAAGAAGTTCCGCGACGGCGGACGCGTGGACCTGTTCTCATGCAAGGACGACAGCAAAGGCAACTGTGCGAGCGACCCCGCGCCAACGGCCACTTGGTTTGGCCAGACAGACCAGGCCATGCTCGGAAAGTCGGTCGCTTCCATGGCCCGCGGCGTAGCCTCGACCAGCAGCGCCGATATCGCCGACATCGTGGCGGGAGCGCCGGGCGACCGTGTGGCCCGCAGCAACGGCAAGCGCGGACAGCGCAAGGGCCGGGTGCATCTGTTCTCCGGTGGCGGCCTCGACCTGCCCGATCCCTATGTCTCGACCGACGGCCCCAAAAAAGGCTCGCGCTTCGGTAACGTCGTCGTGGTCGTCGACAGCGTCGACACCGACACCATCGACGACATCGCGGTGGGCGCCGAAGAGGCCAACATCGGAGCCAGGAAGACCGGCCTTGTAAGAACGCTTTCGGGGGCCTCGCCGACAGAGAAAATCTTCGACGAGAGCGGCGCCAAGAAGGACCGCATGGGGAGCGCCCTGGCGGCGGCCGGCGACCTCGACGCTGACGGCCGTGCAGACCTCATCGTGGGCTCGGCCACGGCCGATGACGCCGGTCTGAAGAAGGCCGGCACCGTCACCGTGCTCTCGGCCAACGGCGAACCCTTGCTGGTGGCGGCCGACAGCGAGGCGTCGCGCCAGGCCGGAGCGCGATTCGGCTCGGCGGTGGCCCGCATAGGCGACATCGACGACGACGGTATCGACGATTACGCGGTCGGTGCCCCCGGCCAGGACACCCGTGCCCAGGGGCAACTGCTCGTTGACGCCGGCCGGGTCGTGGCGATCTCGGGCGCGGACGGGAGCGAGATCTGGTCGCTGAACGGGACGCGCCCGGGCATGAAGCTCGGCCACCGCGTGATGACCGGGCCGGGAAGCGGCAAGGGCTACGCCCGCCTCCTCGTCGGCGCCCCCGGGGACGCACCGCGCGGACGGCGGGGAGCCGGGACCGTCCGCATGCTCGCGGGCGACTCCAAACAGATCCTCCAGACCTACCGCGGCCACCGCGGCCTCGAGACCAGGGCCTTCACCTTCGGCTACGACCGGCTCGGCATACCGCTGATCAAGACCTTCGGGATGAAGGCCCGCCCCGGAGAAGTGTACGCCGAGGTCGGCGGGTCGGGCTTCGGGGACCTCTCGGTCGCCGTTCTCGACGACTCGCGCAACGCGGGTAGCTACAGCAGGGTCAAGGTCGTCCTCGGAGCGAGCAGCAACGCCGGCTTCGGCGGCGACAAGATGATCGTCCTCGACGCCCGTAGCCGCAACAAGACGCTTGCGGTCCTCACGGCCTTCGCCGGCGTGAGCGTCAACGTCGGTGCCGGGCGCATCGACTCCAACCCGCTGCACCCGAGCCGCTACGAGGAAAAGATCGTCGCCGTCGAGGCCTTCTCGTCCACCGGCAACGTCAGGGCAAGAACCTTCGCACGTGTGAACCCGCGCAAGGACAATCAGTGGGCCGCCGAGGACGAGTTCACCATTTTCGCCAAAGCAGACACCGTCGTCCAGAACTACGGCGCTACCTACGGCCTGAGCGAGATGATGGCGCACGGGGCCAACATCGCAGTCGGCAACGTGCTCGGCGACGGGCATGAGGAGATAGTGGTAGGAAGCGTGCTCGGGGTCCCGCGTGTCCGCGTGTACTCGGGCTCGGGGGCGTTTCAGGCGGAGTTCGTGGCCTACGTTCCCGATTCCGACGGTAACGGCATCGTCGACACGAGGGGCGTGCGCGTCGCGGTCGGCAACGTGGCGGGCGACAACCACGATATGATCGTCACGGTTCCCATGGTGGGAGCCCCGGTCATCCGTGTCTTTGACGGTTACGGCGACCGGATGGAGCTGGCCGGAACCGATGACTATCTCGAGATCGACGCGCGCTGTCCGGACGGCACCGGTGTTCGTGAGAGCGGCCAGTGCGGCGGCTTCTGCAACGACGGCGAAAACTTCTCGGATGACAGCTCCTGCATCGCCGATACGGAGTGCCCCTCGGGTTCAACCTGTGAGTTGCCCGGGGCCTGCGCAAACTCGGCCGGCGCCGCCGCGGACCCGGCCAAGCAGTGCTTCAGCGACAGCGACTGCAGCGACACCGACACCTGCCAGGGACGGGCCGACCTGTTCAGCGGCACCGATTACTGCGAGACGAACGCGCAGTGCGGCAATCTCGGCCTCGGCAACTGTTATCTCGGTTCGACCTGCCTGGCCTCCGACAACATCGCGGGCGGATTCGTGGCCACGGCCAACCTCGACTTTGACCGCCGCAAAGAGATCGTCTTCATGCCCGGCGCGCGCACGGACCAGAGCCCGGTCGTGATGGCATTCGACGTCGTGACGGGGCAGGCGGTCCCGACCTTCCGGGAATACCATCCCTTCCCGCTGCTCTCGGGCAAGGCCGCCGCGCTGGCGGCCACCGACGGCTACGCCCGCTGATCAGTCGGCTAGCGGCGGCGGGAATCTCACGTACTCTTCGATCATGAGCAGGGCCAGCTCGGTGGACCCGGGAGGCTGGCCGTCCATGCGCCCACGCTCCCGCAGATCGGCGACAATACGGTCTACGACCTCTTCCTGACCGAGATCGTCGCTGTGTTGCTCGGCCACGCGCCGCTCGGCCTCGTCGCGGTAGCAGTAGGCTTTCCACGAGATCGAGAAGCGCAGCTCCTGCCAGCCGTAACGGGCCACGGCCCCCTTGTCCGAACCGACACGCCAGCGGCCCTCGCCCTCGAACTCGAGGCGCATGCCGATCTCCAGCGGCGGCATACCGGCCTCCGGGTCTATGCCGACGCGGTCGACGCCGTGAAAGCAACGGTCGGTGTCTGTGAGCACGGCCGTGTTGTGGCGCGCCGGCAGCGCCCGGGCGGGCGCCTGCGGACCCTCGGGATAGAAACAGAAATCCCCGCCCTCGGGGTTCCCGAACCAGGCCACGCCGGTGACGATCGGGATACGCCAGGACTCGAAGAGGCCCGAGTGGAGCATCACCACCATCAGCCATTCGGGGTCTTTTGTCCGGTTGAGCCCCCGGAACTCGGGAACATCGGTATGAACGCCGAGTTCCTGGCCGGGCACGAGGATGTTCGCGTAGACGATGGCCGGCTTTATGACCGGCCGCCCCGACACACGGCGGGCCGCCTCGTGGAAGGCTTCGTGATGAAGGAACCCCTCGATCCCGTCGACCAGGGGTTCCGCGTAGGCGTAGGTCTCGCGGAAATAGTTGGTACGCCTGGCCGAGACCTCGAGCGGCTCGCGGCGCCCGAAGCGGCCGCCCGTGTTGACGAAGTTCAGTGCCACGTCGTGGCGCTGGAACAGTCCCGCGCCGAGACCCTCGGCGATCGGTTGCTGTCCGTACATGCCGTAGCTGCCGAAGCGTTCGGCCAGCCGCATCAGCCCGTCGGCCGCGGCCGGAGTCGTCAGGGGATCAAAGGTCTCGTAAGCGCCGCCGTTCACCGCAACCCAGTGCCCCTGTAGACGGGCAGCAGGGTCCAACTGTCACGCCCGACCGCCTGGCAGCCGACCGCCTGGAAACCGGCCCGCGATATCATGGCCACCGAATCCCGGTTGAGATGACAACCGCCTCCCAGCCTCTTCCACAGCGGCGTCAGGCGGTCCTGCATCCAAGCGGCCACGTTTCCGCGCGCGCGTGTGTGTTCGGCGTAGACAAGCCGGCCGCCGGGCCGAAGCACACGGAACACCTCGGCAAGGGCGCGCTCGGGCTCGGGGATGGTGCACAGCACCCAGGTCATGACCGCCGTGTCGAAGGAGGCGTCGTCGAAGGGCAGCCGCTCGGCGCCGGCCTGCTCGAGAACGACGGGGAAGGGAAGGCTCCCGCTGCGCTCGCGCGCGCGACGCAACATGTGCGGGTCGGGCTCTATTCCGACGAGCGAGTCGATATTCGAGTAGTTCTTAAAGTTCATGCCGGTCCCGACGCCGATCTCGAGCACGCGGCCCGAGGCCTCGGGAACGACCTTGGCCCGCACCTTCGCGAGCGGCCGCATGATGAGGTCGAGGGTGGCGGCGCACCATGGATGTTCGGGAAACTCGTTCCGGTCGGGGCTCATCCTTCAATCAGTGTCGCCCCCGGACTAATCTGTGGCAACCGGGGAACGCAGGAGGCACAGCCATGAAGCTCTACGATTCGAGCATCGCACCCAACCCGAAACGCGTACGGATGTTCCTGGCCGAAAAAGGCATCGAGGTGCCCTACGAAGAGGTCGATCTCGGCAAGGCCAAGAACCGGGAACCGGCCTTTCTCGCGATAAACCCGATGGGAACGCTCCCCGTGCTCGAGCTCGACGACGGCAGTCACCTGGCCGAGAGCCTGGCCATCTGCGAGTACTTCGAGGACTTGAACCCCGAGCCCCCGCTGTTCGGGCAGACCGCGGCCGAGAGGGCGAACACGCGCATGTGGGAGCGGCGCATGGAGTTAGAGGTGATGTATCCGCTGCTCGGCGCCTTTCGCAACAGCACGCCGTTCTTCAAAGGGCGGATCACGCAGATACCGGAGATCGTCGAACCTTTTCGCTCAATGGCCGCCAAGCGTTTCGCCTGGCTCGACGAAGAGCTCGGCACCCGCGAGTTCGTGGCCGGCGACAGGTTCACCGTCGCCGACATCACCCTTTTCTGCACGGTGGAGTTCGGCAAGACCGTCGGCGAGAAGTACGACGGGTCGCTCGCCAGCCTGCTCCGCTGGAACGAGACCGTGGCGGCGAGACCGTCGGCCTCCGCCTGAGGCCCTCAGACCCCCTCGACCGTGGCCGACTTCTTGTAGAGCTGGAACACGATGTGCCAGCCCACGAGGATGGCCACCATCAGCACCGCTGGAGAGGCCGCTCCAACGATGGTGTGGGCGTCGATCATGGTCCACACCAGCGGCACCGACAGATAGGTGTTGTGGCGTGAACGTCCGCCGGCGAGCGCCAGCAGCGCCGCGTCGGGCGCCTCGCCGGCCTTGATGGAAGCAATGATCTTCTGCTGGGAGGGCCAGATACGGAACCACACATTGAAGGCCATGATGGTGCCGAACAGCGCCCCGGTGTGGATAACGTAGGCCCGGTAACCGAAGTCGGCCCAGTACTCCATCCCGCATATGGTCGCGGCGGTCAGCAGGAATCCGACGGTGCCCGCGGCTTTCGGGTTGGCCCCGATGCCGCTCTTCATGATCGCGTCGTAGACGAACACACCGCCAAAGACGACCGCGAGCATCACAAAGCCGTTGGTGCCCCAGCCCGCTCCACCCTCGAACATGATGCCGCCGTGGTAGAACACGAGGAACAGCAGCAACACGCCGGTCACCCAGGTCCAGGCCGCCCCCCAGCGGAACCAGAACAAGGCGCGCGGCATGAGCTCGGGCACGGTGGTCTTGGCCACCCCGGCCTCTTTCATCTTGGCCGCGAACGGGATGTTCACGAAGTTAAAAAAGTACAACAGCCCTATCCAGACAACGCCCGCCACTATGTGGATCCACCGGAACAGCGCATCGAGAACGCTAGTTACTTCCATCAAAGCTCCTCCTTCGGGCTCGCGGTACCGCCCCCTCGAACCGGCCTCCTTATACACGGCCCCGGACCCGATATCGAGGCTCAGCGTCCGGAAGCGATGATGCTCTTGAGCAGGAAGACGTCCTCAGTGGTCCCCTCGGCGTCCCCAAAGTTCAGATACCAGCCTTCCTCGCCCGGAAAGCGGGGCGAGGGGATGGTGCAGCGCGTCGCGTGCTCGAGCTGCATATCGTACATGGTTATGGCCGGCAGGAACTGCTGTTCGTGGTCGTAGACCGCGCGCGTGGCCCCCGGGAAGACCTCGCGCGCGATCTTCCACTGGTTGACCCAGGACTTCCACAAGCGGCCATCCTGGTCGTAGAGTTCGGTATAGGGGATCACGAAGCTCTCGCGGTCGAGGTAGATGATCCGTTTTGAATAGGCGTAGCCGGGCAGCCGGGAGCGTCCCTCGAGCACGTAGACCTCGCGCAGCTCCCAATCGTCGTCGAACATGAAGTCGGACGGCCCCTCGCTCCAACGCCCGGGAAAATGCCGGGTGTGCATCGCTCCGAGCAGCTCTTTGGTGCCGAGCAGCCGCCACCCCATCCACGCGATGTTGCCGGCATAACCCCCGTAGCTGTCTATGTCGGTGTCCTGGCCGAAAAGGGCGTCCGAGCGCTGTGCCGACGAAAGGCGGCGTACCCGTCGCAGCATCGGGAAGTACAGCCAGCTATCGTCGTGGCGGGCCGAGTCGATGTAACGGTTGTAGGTAAGCCCCACCCCCTTCAGATCGAAGGGTTCGAGGATGGGGTGGAGCATCTCGCGGTAACGTATGTCGTCGACCGTCTTCCAGGAGTGAATGGGTTCGTGGTAGAGGCGGCCGACGTAATAGAGCCGCCTGAAGTGGCCGAGAACGAAGTTGCGTTCGACCAGCAACGGGCGCGCCTTGTCGAGCGAGCCCGTATCGCACTCGAAGTTGCGGATGTCGACGTCGTCGACGGCGATACGGTTCTCGTAGTTGTACATCATCTTTACGGCGGCGTCCGGGTCGGCCGCCGTGACCATGGGGAAGGGCAGGCCGGCCACGTAGTTCTCGATCCCCATTCTGTCGCCGGACAGACGTACCTGGGCCGAGTATTTCTCGGTGGCCGCCAGGCGGGCCGGCTCGAGCGGTATGGGCCGGGCCTCGACCACCCGCAGCTCGAGCCCCCGGTCGATAGCCCAACGGATCGAGGGTCCGATATAATCGGCGAACATGGCCTGGTTGGAGGCGTCTATGGTGGTACCGGGCGCGGGCGGCCCGGCCGCCGCCGGAACGGCGGCGAGAACGACCGACAGGAGGCAGACGAGACGTCGAGCGGCCGGCACCACGACCCGACACATAAGGCGATAGGGCCGCGATGGTCAACAGCGACGGCTCGACGTCAGGACGGCCCGCCGCTAACCTGACCGGCGACCAGGCTGGCGACAAGCATCCCATGGCAACCCGAGACAGCAGTGCCGAGGCCATCCGCGCCATACTGGCCGAACGCATCCTCATCGTGGATGGGGCTATGGGCACCTCGCTTCAGGAGGCCGGCCTGGCCCCGGAAGACTTCGGCTCGGCGGCGCTCGAGGGCTGCAACGAGAACCTTGTCCGCACGCGCCCGGAGGTCGTCGAGAAGGTCCACCGCGGCTTCCTCGAGGCCGGTGCCGACGTCATCGAGACCGACAGCTTCGGGTCCACCTCCGTGGTGCTGGCCGAATACGGGCTCGAGGACGACAGCTTCGAGTTGAGCCGCCTTTCGGCCGAGATCGCGCGCAAGGCGGCCGACGAGGCCTCGAGCGCCGAACGCCCGCGTTTCGTGGCCGGTTCGATGGGGCCCACCACCAAGACGATATCGGTGACGGGGGGGGTGACCTGGGAAGAGTTGGCCGAAAGTTTTCGCATCCAGGCGCGCGGGCTGGCCGAAGGCGGCGCCGACTTCCTGCTGATCGAGACCTCGCAGGACACGCTCAACGT
>CAYXZP010000046.1:0-11316 GCA_964469485.1 uncultured Myxococcales bacterium
TGTCGATGAAGGCCGTGCTGCCGGTGAGAAGCGCCGGATCCTCGACACGATCGACGGCGCGTCCGGTGTTGCGCGAACCCTCGTCGCCGAGCCGTCCTATGTCGTTGGGAATATCGACCGCCATACTCTCAATCTCGCGCCTGCCGCATCTTTACGGCAGCGCTTCTCACAGCCGCGACGATGGGCCCGTAGCCCGTGCAGCGGCAGATGTTGCCGCCCAGCGTGTCGCGAATCTCTTCTTCACTCGGGTCGGGGCTGCGGTCGAGCAGTTCGCACACCGACATCAGGAAGCCCGGCGTGCAAAAACCGCACTGGAGTCCATGCTCCTCCATGAATGCCTGCTGGACAGGATGAAGCTTGTCGCCGTCGGCCAGGCTCTCGACCGTGGCTATGTCGGCGCCGTCGGCCTGCACGGCCAGCATGATGCAGGACCGTATCGCGCGCCCGTTGACTAGAACCGTGCAGGCGCCGCAAACGCCGTGCTCGCACCCGACGTGGGTGCCGGTGAGCCCGGCCTTTCCTCTTATGAGATCGACGAGCGTGGCTCGCACTTCGACCTCGGTCTCATAGACACGGCCGTTGATGGTCAGCGCGATCTGTCGTTTCGCCGGCATTCTTCCTATACTCCGCTCACGCGACGGCCCTCGCGGCCGCCTCGGCCAGGGCGCGGGCCGTCATCACGCCGGCCAGGTGGCGCCGGAACTCGGAGCTTGCGTGTACGTCGGCGAGCGGCTCCTCGAGTGCCGCCGCAGCCGCCTGGCCCGCTTTCTCGAACAGCGCCCGGCCCGGCTTCTCTCCCACCATGGCCGATTCGGCCGCCGAAGCGCGCACCGGAGTGGCACCCACACCGAACAGCGCCACAGTGAGATCCGAACAGAGGCCGGAACCGTCGAGCGTCAGGGTCGCCACGGCCCCGGCAAGCGCGAAGTCGCCGTGACGGCGGGCCAGCTCCTGAATGGACCAACCGCTGCCGGCCAGGAGCTTCGGGAAACGGACCTCCGTGAGTATCTCGTCATCGGCCATCGAGGTCGTAAGGTAGCTGACGAAGAAGTCGGCAGCCCTGATCTTGCGGTGGCCCGAGGGGCCGGCGACCTTCATCTCGGCATCCAGCGCCAGGGCGAGCGCCGGGTACTCGGCCGCCGGGTCGGCATGGGCCACCGAACCGCCGACCGTTCCCTGGTTGCGGTTCTGCGGGTGGGCGATCTGTTGGGTGACGGCATGAAGCAGAGGGTGTTCGGAGCGCACGGTCTCGGACAGCTCGACGTCGCGCTGGCGGGTCATCGCACCGATAGCGAGCGTGTCGCCATCTTCGGTTATCCGGTCGAGCCGGGGAATGCGGGCAATGTCTACCAGCAGACCGGGCCTTGCCATGCGCATGTTGAGAAGCGGCACGAGACTCTGACCGCCGGCCAGAACCTTGGCCTCGCCGTCGTGAGCGGCGACGAGCGAGACGGCCTCCTCGAGCGAGCGGGGGTCGGCGTAGTCGAAGGACGGCGGTTTCATGGGCGGGGCGGGCTATGCATAGCCTCGTACCGAACGGGGCGCAACGGGCCTAGTCCGTTCTGATTAGCCGTTGTTCAGGCCCCTGTGCTACTTAGTGCGGCTTCAGCCGGCGGACCGGCGGGAGGAAACAACCGATGAGCTGGAGCGAGTGGAAGCAGGTAGAGGGCGAAGGTCTCACGTTCGAGGAGATCGTCTACGAGAAGAAGTACCACAGCGAACTCGAGGGCGGCATCGCGCGGATAACGGTCAACAAACCGGACAAGTACAACACCATGACGCTCGCGACCGTCGATGAGATGTTCCACGCCTTCTACGACGCCAACCACGACACCTCGCTGGGGGCCATCATCGTGGCCGGTGCAGGCAAGCACTTCGGCGCCGGCGGTGACGTCGAGTGGGAGAAGTGGGGGCTCAGGGAGGCCTTCTACAACCGCTATCCCCATAACCGGTTGATCCGCAGCTCTCGCAAACCCGTGATCGCGCAGGTCCAGGGCTATTGCCTCGGCGGTCACAACCACATGGCCTACTGCTGCGACATGACGATCGCGGACGACACGGCCAAGTTCGGCCAGGCAGGCCCAAAGGTCTCGAGCCCCGCCGACGGTTTCTTCGTGCCCTACCTAGTCAAGGTGGTAGGCGCCAAGAAAGCGCGCGAGATGTGGATGCTCTGCCGTCGTTACGACGCCCAGCAAGCCCTGGCCATGGGCCTGGTCAACGCGGTGGTTCCGGCCGGCCAGCTAGAGGCCGAGGTCGATAACTGGTGCGAGGAACTCCTGTCGGTCAGTCCCGGTTGCGTGGAGATCCTCAAGGCCACCTTCGACCAGGAAATGGACGGCTACTCGGAGATGGGCGTCATCTCGGAGCAATTCTACCCGGATTGGTTCGACATGCCCGAGGGCAAGGAGGGCGCGGCCTCCTTCACCGAGAAGCGCAAGCCGCGCTTCTGGGAGATCCGCCGGCGTGCGGCCGAGGCCAAAGCGAAGCTGGCCGGCACTGCGCCTAACGGCCCTCGACGCTCACCTTCATAATGCCCAGGCGGCGCGCGAACTCTGTAGACATGCTTGGTAACCCTCTCCACAGTCACCGTTCTCTCATCAAGGAAATACCACATACCGGCGGTCTCACGACCACTAGCGGCGGGGCAATGCAGGAGATGTTCTCGCGCCCGGAGAACGGTCGCGTCAGGCCGAGGATATGGGTATCAAGATTCAGCGTCCCACTTGGCCCCGGTAGATATTATGTCGCCTATGACCACGGAACTTGCGGCCAGGGCGGCGACCTCCCCTTGCCCGTAGCCAAGCTCGGCCAGTATCTCGGCCGTGTGCTGGCCGTGCAGGGGCGGGGCCAGGCGGACGCTGCCGGGGGTCCGCGCGAGCTTTACCGGCACGCCGGTCACGCGGTGCTTGCCGAGGCGGGCATGCTCGACCTCGGCGATCATCTCGTTGTGCATGACCTGGGGGTCGCTTGCGACCTCGGCTATCTCCTGGATGGGCGCGACCAGCACGTCGGCGGCGACGAGGCGTTCGACCAGTTCCTCGCGGGTCAACTCGGACGTGCGTGCACAGATGAGGCTATCGAGCGCATCCTCGTTGGCAAGGCGGGCTTCGATGGAGACGAAGCGCTCATCGTCGTGCCATGAGACATCGAGCGCCGCACATAGGTTGCGAAAGAACTTGTTCGACGGACAGGTTATGACCACCGAGGCGCCGTCCTTGCTCGGGTAGACCCCCGAAGGGGAAAAATACTGGCTGCGGTTGCCGGTGCGCGGGGTCACTTCGCCGCTTAGAAAATGCGCGGCCAAACCTGGGGACTGGGCGTGTACGAGAGCATCGAGAAGGGACACGTCTATGCGCTGGCCCTCCCCCGTGCTCTCGCGAACACGCAAGGCCGCGAGCACGCCGACGACGGTCTGCAGCGAGGTCATCACGTCCACCACCGGAATGGTCACGCGTACCGGATCTGAGCCCGGCGCACCGTTGAGCGCTATCATCCCGGCATAGCCCTGGGCCAGAAAGTCGATGCCCGGCCGTCCGGCATACGGCCCGTCCGGCCCGAAGGCCGTCACCCCGGCCCAGATGATGTCACTTCGGTGACGGCAGACCTGCTCGTAGCTCTGGCCGAGCTTGGAAAGGGCCGGCTCGCGAACGTTGGTGATGAGCACGTCGCTGCTGGCGACAAGCTTTGCAAATACGCCCTGGCCCTCGTCGCAACCGAGGTCGACCACCAGGCTTCGCTTGTTCCGGTTGATGGCAAGAAAGGGTGAGCGCTCCCCTTCGCGCTCGGGCCCCAGATGACGGCTGTCATCTCCATAGTGAGACTCCACCTTGATGACGTCCGCGCCGAGGTCGGCGAGAAGGGTCGCCGCATAGGGAACGGCCATCATCGTTCCCAGGTCGAGAACGCGTAGCCCCGCAAGCGGTCCCTGCGAAGCGGCCATGGTCAGAGTATGACCCCCTCGGCCTTGAACTCGGCGATGCGCTCCCAGTCATAACCGAGCGCCTCGAAAAGTATCAGTTCGGTGTCCTGACCGAGTTCCGGCCCGAGAGCGTCGACCCGTCCGGGCGTGGCCGCGAGACCTATGGGAAGACCGCGAATGCTGACCTCGCGGTCAACGGCCGCACAGTGGGTCTTTAGCAGATAATCGTTGGCCCAGACCTGTTCGTCACGGGCGATATCGGCCAGGGTCGCTACCGGCGCGGCCGCGATGTCGGCGGCCCTCAGCCGCTCGGTCCACTGGCCGGCCGTGGCCGTGCCGAACAGCTCGTCGAGCACCGCGACCAGCTCTTCGTTCGAGCGACGTCCATCGGCGCTCTCGAAACGCGGGTCGCCCGCCAGGCCGTCTCGCCCGAGCGCCGTGCACAGCCCCTGCCAGTCCTCGTCACGATTGCTCACGCACAGGACCAGCCAGCCGTCGCTCGCCCGGTAGCTGTTCCAGGTCGGGACCACGGGACAGGCCCGGCTCTGTTGCTCGCGGTAGCGCGGGCCGGCCCCTGCCAGGTAGGCCTGCAGGCTGGGTGCGGCCATGAAGAGTTGGGCGCCGTAGAGAGAGGCGTCGAGATACTGGCCCCGCCCGCTGCGGCGGCGCTCATAGAGCGCAAGGGTTATGGCCAGTGCCGCCATCAGCCCGCCCATTGCATCGCCGGAGCCCATGCCTAGATAGATCGGCGGCTGGCCGGGCTCGCCCAGCCGGCTCATTATTCCGGTCAGTGCCTGCACGGTCATATCGAAGGAGGGCTTGTCGATGGTCCCCTCGGGTCCGTAGCCGGTGCCCATCGCGTAGATGAGCTTCGGGTTGATGGCCGCAAGCTCCTCGTAGGAGCACCCCCATTTCTTCAAGGCCCCCGGGCTCAAGTTGGAGAGGAACACGTCTGTGTTCTCGACGAGGCGAGCCAGTATCTCACGGCCGCCTTCGGTCTTGAGGTCCACCGCCATCGACTTCTTGTTGCGGTTGATGACGAGGAAGTACTGATTCCAGTCGCCGACAGGCAGGGCCTTGATGCTTGCCACGCCGCGGGCAAGGTCGCCGCCCTTGGGGTTCTCGAAATGTATGACCTCGGCCCCGAGGTCGGCCAGGTGCTGGGCGGCCACCGGACCCTGAAACCACATCGTCAGATCGAGCACGCGGACACCCTCGAGCGGACGTTCGGGTGCCGCCTCGCCACCGCCTTCGGCAGGCGGCCGTCCGCCGCCGCAAAGCCCGGCCACCAGCTTGGCGATCGCGGCGCCACCGGTCAGCGCGGGACCGGGCCCGTGCCTGAGGGCGGCCGGGCTGCGGCTCATGTGTATGGGGAAGCCTATGGTCTTGGCCTCGACACCCGGTTCCGAACCGGCATCGAGGATATAGCGGTTGGCGCGGGCCGCCGCGTCGGCATCGGGATAACGGTAGTCCTCGATGATGTCGGCCGAAAGATGATTGGCGTTGAACTGCTCACGCCAATGCGAGGCCTCGCGGCCGGCGAAGGTCTCCTCGAGCACCCGCATCATCTCCAAGCGGCTCTCGCCGCAGCGCTTGTCGTGGGTGTCGAAACGCGGGTCGTCCTCGCCGAGGCCGACCACCTTGGAGAAGGCCGGCCAGTAACGGCCGGTATCCGGCATCGTCAGCGTCACCCATGGCCCGTCCTCGGAGCGGTAGACCGTGCCGCTCATGGGGTTGCCGGCGTCCAAGCGGTCGACCGCTTCGAGGAAACGGTCGCCGCCCATGGCCAGGTATGCCTGCAGGTCGAGACTTGCTCCGTACATGTTGCCGCCAAGCAGTGAGGCATCGACACGCTGGCCCCGGCCTGAGCGGTCGCGGTGACAAAGGGCCACGGCCACCGCGAAGGCCAACATCACCGGGGTGTACATCCGGCCGTGGCCCGGCATGAGCGGGGGCTGGCCGGGCTGCACCAGGATGGGCATCATGCCGGTTCGGGCCGCGGCCAGCTCATCGACCGGCGGCAGCGAGGCGTCCGGCCCCCGGGGACCGAAGCCGCTGGCCACAGCGTAAATGAGACCGGGGCTGGCGCTGCAAACCGCCTCCGCGCTGAGCCCCAGCTCTTCGAGCTCGCCGGCGCCGTGGTCCGTCACAAGCACGTCGGCCTTGGCCACCAGCCCCGTGAGCACCGAACGGTCGGCCCCGCGGCCGAGGTCGAGGACGAGGGTCTGTTTGTTGCGATTGGCGAAGGCCTCGAGGTTGGCAAGCGCCGGCCCGTCCCCGTCGGCAAGCTCGGTGCCGCCGAGCGGGCCGCTATCTATGCGTACGACCTCGGCGCCGAAGTCACCGAGCATCGCCGCCGTTACAGCCGCAAAGAACTCGCGCGTCAGATCGACGACGAGAAGCTTGTCGAGGGCCGTGGTCACGGCATGGCCTGGGTGCCGGTCGCTACTTCGACCAGCCGTCTATGACCTCGAGGGTCTTGTCCGCGTACTCGTACTGATCCGGCAGCGGACGGCCGAGCCATTCTCGATAGAAGGTGTCGAGGTCGGGCAGGAACTCGAAATCGGGCGGGCAACCCCGCGGCACGGCCTCGACCTCTAGCTGGCTGCCGCAACCCGGGCATATGTACTCGCGGATCTGCACCCAGGCGGGGTCCGGCATGTCACGGCCCCTGTATATCTCCCGGATCGAGGCCTCGTCGTCGCGAACGTTGACGAGCGAGTCGAGCTTCCAGTTGATCCGGTAGTCCGAAAACTCGTGACCGCACTCGCACTTGACGATGCGGGAACCCTCCTTGGCCACGATGAAGAGCTTGGGGGTGAGCGGGAGCAGGATGGGCTCGCCCCACGGCACGCGGGCCTGTTGGATCTCGACATACTTGTCGAACCGATCCGTGTCCTTCGGGCTCTTGAGCATCTCCTGGACGGCAGGCCAGGGAAGCACGCCGTCGATAAGCTTCTCGATATCCTCTTTCAGGAATTCCGCCATAACCGTCGCCCCTTAGAAGACGAAGTCCTCCGGCAGCTGCCAGAACCGGCGCAGCTCGGCGGCATAGTCGGGCGAGAGGTCCATCGAGGTACGCCACATGTCGAGCACGGCCTCGTCCATGTTCTTGCGGGCCTCGACCCGCCCGCATTCGGCCGCCCACCACTGCTTGAAGGGCATTGCTTTCTTCTTGCGCTCATCGCGCCGGCGAGCGCGTTGTTTCTCGGTGGCATCGGCATCGACCTCGTATATGCCGCCCCCGTTCTTGCTCGCAACGACCGCGTGAACGGTCTCGACGGTGGCGGCGCGGGTCCAGCCCTTGTTGAGGTCGTCGACGACCGTTGCCGGGTCGCGCTCTATCGGGTCGCCCATCGACTGGGCGCCCGAGATCGGGTGGACGATAATGTCGTAGTTCTGAAGCGGTTCGGGGGTGACGAAGGGCGCCACCGCGGAGGTCTCCAGTTCGCGCGCCTCGACGGCGGCCGCTATCGCGGGGGCCTCGGGGTCGCCGCGGTCGTGGACCAGCGGTTGTTGACCGTCGATGAGTTCCTTGACGTTGGTGTCGTGCGCGTAGCTTGGCCGGTCGGGCACCGAGGGGTAGGCGCCGTACATCCCGTGATTGGCAATTGTGCGGCTGCGGATCCCCGCGCACCCGCACTGGTACTCGATGCCGCTGGTGTTGTAGATCATCCACACGGCGGTATGACCGAGCCCTCCGCGGAAGCGTCCGTAGCCGCCCGAATCGGGCTCGATGTTACGGCCGAGAAACATTATCGGGTAGTACAGTTCGGCGACCTCGGCGTTGCCGAAGTCGGCGTTGGGCGTGTAGATGCACCACGCGCTGTTCTCGCCGTCGGCAAAGCCACGCGCCGGCGAACCGTTGCAGGCCTGCTCGAGGGTGAGCCCGGCCACGTACTGGCCGGTCTGGTTGATGCCGGAAAACTCGGCCGTCATCGTGGTGGCCGCGCCCGCGGCCATCTCCTCGACGAAACCACGCATCTGGTAGAGACGCCCGAACACCTCATAGAGGCTGCTCATCCACATGACGGCCGGCGCCCAGGCCACGCCCGAGGAAGCACTGAAATCCTTCTCGAATGGGTTGGCCCAGGACCCGGCCGGGGGCATCTCTATGTCCCATGCCGCCGTGGGGCCCGAGTTAAACATGTCAAAGCCGACTATGTGCGAGTAACCGTTGAGAAGGCCGGACTTTAAGGCCGTGGGGCTGATGTTCTCGCCGAAGGGCACCGTGCCGCTGGCGCCGCGAAGCGAAATACGCACGCCGGCGTCCGCCTTGACCTCGAGTTCCATGGGCAGGTTGAACAGGCAGTCCCTGTCCTGCTTGCCGAGCAGCACGCGCTTGCCCTTCATCGCGAGGTCCTTGAACTGGGACTTGCGGATACGCCCGGGGACGGTCTGCGTTCTGACGCGGCCGACCGCGTAGCGGCGGCTGTCCTCGATGTACTCCTTGGAGGCATCGCGGAAGACATCGAGCCCGTACTTGTCGATCACCTCCGTCAGCTTCTCGCGTATCGTGATGCAGCCGGCCAGACGGCCGCGCGCGTCCCCCAGCACCCAGTCGGGCGTGCGCGTGCGCGAGCGGATGCGCATGTCATACCAGGGATAGAACTGGTCGTTCTCGCCGACCTTCTCCATCGCGATGCACAGGCCGTCGGAGTAACAGTCGGGATTGAGGAAACCGATGGAGCCGGGCGTGACCGAGCCGCAGTCGCTCACGTGCGAGACGCAGCTCGCCCAAGCGACCAGCTCGTCGCCGTAGAAAAGCGGCATCGCCATGTCGAAATCGGGGGCGTGGATGCCGCCGTAGTGGGGGTCGTTGTTCTCGAAGATATCGCCCTGATGGAAGCCGGGGTAGTCCTCGTAATCCAGTTCGATGAAGTTGCGGATCATATCGGCGAGCAGACCCGGGTGGGCGGTGATCCCGCGTGACACACAGATGGCCTCGCCCGTGGGCAGGTGCAGGGCCCACAGCGCGTCGCCGCCCTCGGCCGCTATCGGCGACGAGCTTACCTTGCAGCCCACCGACCATGCGGCGTTGCACAGGCTCGACAGTATGTGCCAGACCGCCTCGTAGGTTCCCGGGTCGTTCTGCTTGCGCTCGAGGGTTTCGAGCCCGAACAGATGGCCGGTCCTGGCCAGGGCCTCGTCGTTGATACGCAGCTGTTCCTTGAGAGCCGACATCAGCCGTCCCTCCTTTCCAGCCAGTAGATATCGTGGCCGTCGATGCGCACGTGCCACTCGGGCGGCACCAACAGCGTCGTGTTGGACGCCTCTATCACCGCCAGCCCGTCAATCTCGTTGCCCGGCACCAGGTCCTCCATGCGCCACACGTCCGCGTCGTTCCACTGGCCGCGCATGTAGACCGGACGTTTGAACTTGAAGGCCTTCTCATCGGGGGCCTTGCCGGCAAGCTCGTGCTTGCGCAACACCGGTTTTACGGTGTCGACCTTTGCCACGACGCAGACCTCGGTGATGTGGAAGCTGCCCACGTCGGGCTTGGCCGCCAGCGTGAACATCTTGGTGTAGAGGTCCTCGAAGGCGTCGAGCAGCCTGGCAAGGTCCGCGGAACTGTCGAGGGTGGAAACCGGCGATTCAACCTCGACGTCCTCGAGCTGGCCGAAGTAACGGATGTAGGCCACGTGGCTGAGCGTTATCTGGTCTCGGGTGAAGCCTTCGCCCTCGAGCTCGCCGAGCAGTTCTTCCTCGAGCGCGCGCCACGCGGCCGCTATCGGCGCCACGTAGGCAAGCCGTGTGTCCTCGTCGAGGTCGGGGGTGAGCAAGGCCTGAACACTTTTGTGGCGGCGGTGCGAGTAGTCCATGCAGGCGCCGCCCCACGCCGAGAAGGCGCCCGCGTGCGGCACGGTTATGACAGCCTTCCAGGGATGGTCGCCGGCGTAACCGAGCAGGTGGAGCGGTCCGGCACCGCCGTACCCGAGCAACACGTACTCGCGCAGGTCGTGGCCGACCATGAGGCTCCTGACCAGATGCTCGCGCATGAGAACGTTCAAAAGGTCGAGGCAGGTCTCGGCGGCGTCGTAGACATCGAGGCCTAGCGGGTCGGCGACCTGCCCCTTGAAGTACTTGTAGGAAAGCTCCTTGTTGACCTTCACCTTGCCGCCCAAGTAGTTGTCCTCGTTGAGGATGCCGAGCAACAGGTTGACGTCGTTGATGGTCGGCACAGTGTTGCCCGCATCTATGAAAGTGGGGCCCGGAGTGCCACCGGCCGAGTCGGGGCCGAGCTTGATGCGCTTGGTCTGGGGGTCGAGGCGAATGTATGTGCCGGTGCCGGCCCCTATCGAGCTGATACCCAGCATCGGCACGTTTACGTACATGCCCTGGAAGCCCGGCTCGCGGTCTATCGGCAGGACCCCGGCCGTGATCGCACCGGCGTCGAAGGAGGTGCCGCCGACGTCCGAGCAGACGATATTCTCCTCGCCGATCACGCCGGCCAGATACTTGGCGCCCATGAGCCCGCCGACCGGTCCCGACATCGCCGCTTCGAACAGGCGCGGGTAGCGGATGTTGGTGATGCCGCCGTAGCCGAGCACGGTCTTGAGGCTGTGGCCGTATCCGATCTTCTCGAGTTCCTCTTCGATACGGAACAGCTGCTTGCGGGCCGCATCGGAGGCGTATGCCTGCACGACGGTGGCGTTGGCGCGTGAGACCTCGCGCATGGTGGGCGCGACCTCGCTGGAGAGCTCGAGCACGACCTCGCGGCCGACATCCTTCATCACATTTAGTGCGATCTCACCGGCGCGCTGTTCGTGAACCGGGTTGTTGAAGGATTGCAGAAAGATGATCGCGATCGCCTCGACCTCTTCGTCGACGAGCAGTTCGCGTATCCCCCGCTCCACTTCGTGCTCGTAGATGGGGATGACCACCTGGCCGAACATGTCGATGCGTTCGGTCACGCCTCGGGCCTGGCGGCGCGGCACCAGCGGGATACGGTGCTTGCGGTACTGCATATGGGTGATCTCGGTCCACTGCGCACCGATGAAGGTCTGCGAACCACGACCCTGCGCGATGATGTCCTCGAAGCCCCTGGTCACCAGGATGCCGGTCTTGTAACCGCTCATGTTGATGACCGTGTTGAGCATGGAGGTGCCGGTATAGATGGAGGTCTCGAGCTGGCTGCCGAACCCGGCGCCGCCGGTCTGGTCGATGCCCATGCACTCGAGCGCCTCCCAGAAGGACTCCATGTAACCGATGCTCTCGTCGGCCGGCGAGGTCGGTGCCTTGCCTATGACGCTGCGGCCCTCTTCGTCGACGATGATGACGTCGGTCATCGTGCCGCCGGCATCGCAAGCAACTAGATAGCGGGACATGGAGAGACTGGGCCGCCTTGGGCTGGCTCGGGTTCGACTTGGCTTCGAGGGAAGTCGCGGCCGGAACGG
>CAYXZP010000046.1:11326-17292 GCA_964469485.1 uncultured Myxococcales bacterium
TTGGCCGGCCCACCGCCAAAAAGGCGCCGGAACCGACCGGCAACGGCCGACCACAGCGCGGCCAGCAGGACCGGCACGATGCGCAGAGGCGCGTCTGTCCGGGACGCGGCCACCGGCGCGGGAGCGCCCTCGAGTTGGGCGCGGGCGGCCACGACGAACTGCTTGAAGAGCTGGTCCGAGACGCCCTGTATCATCCCGCGGCCCATTTGCATGATCTTGCCGGTCAGCTCGACCGAGGCATCGGCCACCACACGGGTGCCGCCGCCGTCGGTTGCCGCCAGCGAGCTTTTCATCGTGGCGCTGGCCGTACCGCCGCCGGTCTCGGTGCCCGCGGCCTGGATCTCGACCGAACGGGCCGCCTCGTCGACCTCGGTCATCTCGACCTTGCCCTTATAGCTGGCCATGACCGCACCGACCTTGACCCGGATGCTGCCGCGAAAGTTACGTTCGTTGACGACCTCGTCGAGGCTGGCACCCGGCATGCACGAGACCACCCGGCTGGGGTCCGTTATGAAAGACCAGACCCGGTCGATGGGGGCGTCGACCTCGAAGCTTTGCTTTATCTCTATTGCCACGACCTGGCCGGAACCGAACGCGACCTATAAACGAGACCCGTCAGAATGACCAGGGATTCAGGCTCGGCCGGCATCCTCGAGGTCGTCCGTTCGGTCTATATCCCGCGGCGGCGCGCCTTCGACGCGCAATTCTTCGAGAAGTTCCGGGCGACGGGCGAACAGCGAACGCAAGCCCTGGTCTCCTTCCAGCCCCAGGACCTCCGGCCAGAGCCGACGGGCCAGCCACACGGGATGGCCGGGAACGCCGCCCGTGTAGACCGGTCTCAGCGCCGGCCGCTCGCACAAGGCGCCCGCCGATATGACGCGGTCAACGAGCGCCGGGGAAAGCTCGGGCTGGTCGCCGAGCAGGATGCAAGCAGCCGCGGCAAGGGGATCGGTGGCCGATAGCCCCGCCTCGAGAGACGCGGACACCCCGCGTTCGAAGTCTTCGTTTACAACGGCGCGCACGCGACCGATGGCGCCAAGCCCGAGGGCTTCGGCGATCCGCGACGCCTCGTGGCCGAGCACGATGACGGTTTCCGAAAGGCCCGACTCGGCCGCCGTCTCGAGCGCGTGTTCGAGAAGGTAGCGACCGCGGTAGCGCATGAGCTGTTTGGGGCCGGCCCCGCCCATCCGGCGGGAAGCGCCCGCGGCCAGTATGACGCCGCTTACAAAGCTGGAGCCGTCAGCCGTCACGGAGCGAGCCGCCACCGCGGCCGTGTCTCATCGCCAGTATCTCCGACAGTATCGAGATGGCGATGCCCGCCGGTTCGCGCGAGCCGATGTCGAGCCCGACCGGCGAATGCACCCTCGAGATCTCGGCCTCGCTGAGACCCTCGCCGGCAAGCCGCAGCTTTCGCCGTTCGTGGGTCGTCCGGCTGCCGATGGCCCCCACATAGGAAATGCGGGCGCGCAGGGAGGCCACGAGCGCGGGTATGTCGAACTTGACGTCGTGGGTGAGCGTCACCAAGGCGGTGTCCTCCCCGAGCTCGATAGCGGCCAGTGCCTGGGCCGGCCACTTCTCCATGACCTCGTCGGCCTCGAGGCGCTCGTCACGCGCGAAGGCGGCGCGTGGTTCTATCACCACGACCCTGAAGCCGGCATCGCGGGCCATGCGGCAAAGGTGAACGGCGACATGGGTGGCGCCGACCAGGATGAGCGTCGGCCGTGGCGCGAACAGTTCCACAAAGACCCTGCCGCGCCCGTTCTCGAGCACACGGCAGGCGCCCGCGCCGGCCAGACCGTCCACTTGCCGGCGAAGCTCCGCGTCGAGGTCCTCGCCGACCGAACCGACCATACTGCCATCCACCAGCGCCAGCTTGCGACCGGCGGCCTCGCCGTCGAGGCGGGTGGCCAGCAGGGCCGGCCGTTCGCCGGCAAGCGCCCGGGCCAGCGACAGTGTCACCTCGCAAGGCCTGTAGGGTTCTATGAAGACATCTATCGAGCCGCAGCCCAGCCCGACGGCGACCTCGTCCTCGGTCGAGAGCGGGTAGGTCGCCAGCTCTGCCCGTCCGCTCGCGATCACAGCACGGCCTCGCTCGAGCAGGTCGGACTCGACGCAGCCCCCGCTTACCGACCCCGACATCAGGCCCGACTCGGTAAGGGCCAGACGTGCGCCGGGACGGCGGGGCGCCGAGCCCTCGACCGAAATCAAGGTCACGAGCGCGGCCCGCTCACCGGCCTCGGCCCAACGTTCGAGGTCACCGAGCACGTCGCGCACGCCGCCCTACCCCTTCAGGCCGCCTCGGCGTCCGGACCGTCGAGCACAGCGGCGGCGATCAGATCTTCGAGATAACGGCTGTCCCACCAGGTGAGCTGCAGTTGCTTGGCCCGCCGGAAGAAAAGCTGGATGTCGTACTCGGTGGTAAATCCCATCCCGCCATGGACCTGCGTGGCCATCGCGGTGACGTCGCGGTAGGTGTTGCAGGCAAACAGCTTCGCCATGGGCGCCAGCTTGGCGGTCGACCTGGCTTCGCCGCGGTTCCAGGCGGCCTCGTAAGCGAGCGTGGTGGCGCCGTCGACCAGGGTCTGGGCGTCGGCGAGGTAGTGGGAGATCGCCTGGAAAGCGGCCAGGGGTTTGTCGAACTGTTGGCGGTCCATCGAATACTCGACGGTTATCTCCAGCGCCTTCTGGCAACCGCCGGCAGCCTGGGCGCCGAGCATGACGATGGCGTCGTGCATGACCGCGTTCCAGGTCTCCCAACCTGAACCCGCAGGACCCACACGCTGACCGGCCGCGACCTTTACCCCGTCGAAGCTGACCAGGTACTGGGTCTCGGAGCCCATGGTGAGGCGCTGCTCCATCAACAGGCCGTCGCCGGCCGGGTCGACGAGCAGCAAGTCGATGCCGCCTTCGTCGTTGCGGGCGAGCAGCAGCAAAGAGTCGGCCGAGTTGGCATAGGCCACGTGCCGCTTCTCACCGCTCAGGATATAACCGGCGCCGTCGGCCGCGGCCTTCATCTGCACACCGTCGGGACCGAAACCGTTGCCGCGTTCGAGCCAGGCCGGCGTCATGATCGCCGCGCCCGAGACTAGCTTCGGCAACCACTCGTCCTTTTGTTCCTCGTTGCCGGCCAGCGACACGGCAGCCGCCGAACAGACCGAGGAGACAAAGTGGGGCGAGGCGGTCAACGCGCGTCCGAACTGTTCGTAGACTATCGCGCCCTCGACCGCCCCCATGCCGGCGCCGCCATAAGCCTCGGGCAACATCAGGCCGACGATGCCGAGATCTCCGAGTTGCGACCACAACTCGGGCTTGAACCCTTTGGGGTCGTCCTCGAGAGCGCGCACATCCTCGAGATCGGAATGCTCGGCCAGCAGCGAACGCACCGTGTCGCGAAGCATCTCCTGTTCTTGGCTGAATTCGAGATCCATCGTCAGGGTTTCCAGTCGTCCCCTTGCCTTGACCAGGGGTTGTCGCCGGCGTCCTTTGGCAACGCCATGCGCACGGCGCATTCGGTGACCGTGCGCTCCCCGACCCGCAACCGCACCGACAGACGGGTCCACGCACAACCGGCGTCATCGGTGCCGACCTCATCGACCACCGCGCTGAAGATCATGCGGTCGCCGGGGAACACGGAATCCTTCATGCGAAACTTCATGCGCCCGAGCCGACCGCGGGGACCGCTCCAATCGGTAAGGTAACGCTCGAACCAGGCCGCCTGGTTGGGCGTGTTGAGAAAGATATCGCGCGTGCCGTTGCGGTCGATCGCAAAGTCCTTGTCGTGGTGCATCGGGCGCCAGTCGCGGGTGGCCAGGGCGCCGAGGACCACGGTCGTCGCCGTCACATCGACGGCGAGTTCGGGAAGTTCGCTGCCGGCCTCGACCTGGCCGGCCGTGATGCCGGTGGCCGCGCTCACGCCTGGTCCCTCTTGTAGCCGAAGCCCGTGTATATCTCCTTGCCCACGAAGCTGCCGTCCTGCTTGGTGTACTCGACATCGATGACCCAGAAGCGCCCCTCGCCGAGCTTTGTGCGCTTGGGCGCGCTCACCGAGCGCAGGTACTGGCGGGTCGTGAGCCGGTCGCCGGGCCTGACCGGCTCGCCGAAGACGATCTCGTTGTCCGTCATGACCGCCTCGGGAAGTCCGAAGGCCTCCTTGAGGTCGAAGTGAACCTGCAAGGGTTGGGCCTGTTCGGTGCGGCCGGGAGCCCAGTGGTGGGGCCTGAACCAGACCGAGATCATGGTCGGCGGGGCGATGGGGCCGCCGGTCAGGCTGGCGGCAAGCTCGTCGTCCCAGAACAAGGGGTTGCCGTTTTCCACCGAAGAACAGCTGGTCGAGATGTAGCCCTGTTCGACCTCGAACTCACCCTGTTCTTCGTAGCGGGGCTGGTCGAGCCAGGCCTCAACCTCGGCCGGCAGGTCGCTCATGCCAGTACCCCTTCGGCCCGCATCCTTCTTATATCCCCGGCTTCGACGCCCGCGGCAAGCAGAAGCTCGTCGCTATCGGTGGCCGCGGACGACGGCAGTGTGACGGCTCGCTTTTCCTTGATCGAACCGGCCAGGACGGCGGCCAGCTGCTCGAACTCAACCCCCTCGGCGGTGACCGCCGCCCCTATGTTGCCACGCTCGCGCAGGTGGGGATCATCGCCGAGTTCGGCCACCGAATAGACGGGCGCCACGCAGGTGTCGGCGGGTCCGAGTTCGGCCACCCACTCGTCGCGGTCGCGTTCGGCAAAGACCCGGCCCATGTCCTCGCGTATCTCGTTCTGACAGGCGTCGTCGTACTGGCGCTCTATCCAGCGGTCGAGCCCGAGCGCCCGGCACAGGTTCTTCCAGAATGCCGGCTCTATGGCGGCCACAGACAACCAGCCGCCGTCGCTCGCGCGGTAGCAGTCGTACCAGGCATAACGCCCCGTAAGGATTCCGGATCCGGGACCGGGCATGGCGCCGGTGGCCAGGTGCTCGTCGATATGCAGCGACATCAAGGACAACGCCCCCTCGGTGGCCGATACGTCCAGGTAGGCGCCCCGGCCGCTTCGCGCCCGCGCAAGCAGCGCCGCCATTATAGAGAGCGCCGCGTGCATTCCGCCGCCCGCGCTGTCGGCCACTGTGGCCCCGGGCACGGGGGGCCCGCCGTCGGCCCGCGGTGTCGAACAACCGAGGAACCCGGCCACCCCGAGGTAGTTCAGGTCGTGGCCGGCCCGATCCGCGTAGGGCCCGGTCTGTCCGTAGCCGCTGGTCGAGCAGTAAACGATCGAAGTGTCGGCCTTGCTCAGATCTTCGTAGCCCAGGCCTAGCCGCGACATCACGCCCGGGCGGAAACTTTCGATGAGGACATCGGCGCCGGCCGCCAAGGCCAGGAAGGCCGCGCGCCCACTTTCGGCCTTGAGATCGACGCGCAGCCTCTTCATGTAGCGGTTGCCGCTGTAAGCATGGGCCGACGGCTCTATCTGCAAGCCCTTCTTCGAAGGCGGCGGTGAGACCTTGATGACCTCGGCGCCGAAGTCGGCCAGGATACGCGAGCAACGCGAGGCCGGTCCCACGCTCGAAAGGTCCAGGACGCGCAGGCCCGCCAGGGGGGGAGTGTCAGCCACGGCAATTCGTCGGAACGCTCAGAAGTTCTTGGGGAGCCCCAGCTTGCGGCGCGCGATGATGTTCTTCTGTATCTCGGAGGCGCCGCCGCCTATGGTCTCTACTACCGTACAGCGGTAGGTGCCCTCGAAGCGTCCCTTCAAGGGGGCGTCCTCGGTGTCGACGCGCAGATGGGCGTCGTTGCCGATTATATCGAGCGCCATATTGGCCACGCGTTGCGAAAGCTCGGTGGCGTAGAGCTTGTATTCCGATGCCTCGCTGGTCGGCGGCTTGCCGCCGGCCAAAGAGGCCGACACGTATTTCACGCCGAGCGCACGCGCGACCTCGGTCTCGGTCGCGACCTTGGCGATTTTCCCACGCACCACCGGGTCATCGCGCAG
>CAYXZP010000047.1:0-17176 GCA_964469485.1 uncultured Myxococcales bacterium
GGCCGAACGCGAGCAGGTCGAACGGCTCGAAGCGTTCAGGGCCTCCCGCTCGGCCGCCGAAGTGGAAGCGGCCGTGGGCGGGCTCCGGGAAGCGGCCAAGGCCGGGGCCAACATAATGCCGGCCTCACTCAGGGCGGCGCATGCCGGCCTGACCACGGGCGAGTGGGCGGCTTGCCTGCGCGAGATATTTGGAGAGTACCGGGCCCCGACCGGCGTGGCCGCCGGCCGTTCCGAGGCCACCGCCGACGACGGGCTCATCGAACGCAGCGCCGCGCTCACAGGACGGCTCGGCCACGTACCGCGCCTGCTGGTGGGCAAGCCCGGCCTCGACGGTCACTCCAACGGTGCCGAGCAGCGCGCGATGCCGGCATGGAAGTGATCTACCAGGGGATACGGCTGACCCCGGCCGAGATAGCCACCACGGCCCAGCAGGAGGACGTCGACGCCATCGGCCTGAGCATCCTTTCGGGCTCGCACATGGAACTGGTGCCCGAGATAGTTTCGGCGCTCACGGATTCGGGCATGGGCGATGTGCCGGTGGTGGTCGGCGGCATCATTCCCGACGAGGACATCGAGTCTCTCGAGGCCCTCGGCGTGGCCGCCGTCTACACGCCAAAGGACTACCGGCTCTCGGCCATCATCGCCGACATACTCGATCTCATAGAGAAGCGGCGCACCTAGGCGGCCGGTCCGGCGCTCAGCGTGCGATGATGCGGGCGGGAGCCTCGGCCTCGAGGTCGCCTTCCTTGTTGCCGGTGACCGAGGTTCCCCACAGCTCCACGAGCGCACGGTCGCGCACCACCACCCCGTATCCAGAATTGTCCGATACCTTGCCCCCACGAAGCACGACCTTGGCTATGTCTTGGACCACTAGACCCTTGTCCCCGTTCGAGCGCACCTCGTTGTCGCTCAGCTCAACCGCCGAATCGAGCCCGATGCGTACACCGTCCCGGTTGAGCGCCGGTTCGGAGGTCTGCGCGAAGCTGCCCGTTCCGTTGCGGGAGATCCGGTTGGAAAGGCCGGTTAGTTTGGAGCCCCACACGCCTAGCCCCTTGTCGTAGTTGTCCGAGATCTCGTTGTTGATGAACACGGCCCGGGACCCCTTGCTCACGGTGGCCCCGTCGCGGTTGCCGCGGATATTACTGTCGCGGACCGTCGCGGCTGACCCCTCGAAGACCAGCACTCCCTTGCCCTTGCTCCTGAACCCGTTGCCGGTCATCAGGCAGTTCTGGACCATGACGTCGTGGGCCCCCTGGGCGATACCGATGCCGTCATCTCCGTTGTCCATCGCCACGCAGTCTTCGATGATCACGTCACGGGCCGGGCCCTTGATCGAGAAGCCGTCGTACTGGAACCCTTGAACCTTGAGACGGCGCACGCGGATGCCCGAACCCGTGATCCGGAGGCCGCTGCAGCCCTTGTGCGCGGCGTCGCGGATACAATCCCCCCCGCGCAACACCGCATCGCCGCCGTCAAGGGTGACCCCGTAGGACGACAGCGCCGGCAGCTCGCGAAACACCCACACCACCGTGCCCGCGTCCAGCTCGAACGTTATATCGACGGGCAGAAGCGTCGCGTTGGCCTGCTCTATGGCCTCACGGATGCTGCCCGGGCCGCTGCTGATGTGGGAGCTTACCCGAATGGTGCGGCTGCCGGCCTCGTCGGCCAGCGAGTCCGGTGTGGCCAGACCGGCAAGCGCCGCGAGAAGAACAAGGAAGCGAACCAGATTCACTGCGACATGTGGATGCCGCCGTTCGGCGACACCGTCTGACCGGTCATGAAGCTCGACTCGGGCCCGGCCAGGAACAGGGCCACGTCGGCAATCTCGGCCACCGTGCCGAAACGCCCCAGCGGGGTCTGCTGGGCCAGCATGCCGCGCAGCGGTTCCTCGAGCACCGCGGTCATCGCCGTCTCGATGAACCCGGGCGCAATCGCGTTGGCCAGCACCCCGTAAGAGGCCCCTTCCCGGGCCGTGGCCCGCGTAAAGGCCAGGATGCCGCCCTTGGCCGCGCAGTAATCGGGCGCGCCGCTGAGAGAGGCCGTGCCCATGATGGAGCCCATATTGATGATGCGGCCGCCGCGCCCGGCCAGCCTCATGATGCCGAGGGCCTCACGGGTACAATAGAAGGTTCCGTAAAGATGCACCTTGAGCATGCGGTCGAAGGCCTCGTCGCTGGTCTGCTCTATGAGCTGCCAGTGCGTGGCAACGGGCTGGCCCGACAGGACCTCGGTCAGTTGAGCCTCGGTGGTGAGCAGCGCCAGCTCGAGCATGGCCGGGTCGGCGTGCAGGATGCCGGCATTGTTGACCAGGATGTCGAGACCGCCCAGGTCCCCGGAAACACGGGCAAAGACGCTCTTTACCTCGGCCGGGTCGCTCACGTCGAGACGCGTGGCCACGGCCGTGGGGCCGAGCGCCTCGCACTGGGCAGCCGTCCGGGCGGCCGCATCTTCGTCGAGGTCGGTCGTCATTACGGCGGCACCGGCCGCGGCCAGGCGCCGGGAGATCTCGGCCCCGATACCGGAACCGGCACCGGTGACCAGCGCGTGTTTTCCTTCCAGCTTGCCCTTGTGCCCGTCCACGGGGCGCGACTCTAGGTCGCCGCCGCCTGCCAGGCAACACGTATGGCCACGGGTGCGGCCTCAGGAGTGCTGGTAGAGGACGGCGGTGATGTTGTCGTGGCCGCCGGCATCGATGGCACGATCGACAAGGTCGACCGCGCGCCGTTTGGTCGACAGCGAAGAGGAAAGGATCTCTGCCATCTCGTCGTGCTCGACGGCGTCCCAGAGCCCGTCGGAACACAGCAGCACCGTATCGCCGGCGTCCAGTTGACGGTGGCTGCTGTCAGCAAGCGGCGCTTCCAGCCCGAGCGCCTGCGTGACGATGTTGCGCTCGGGATGGTGGCGCGCCGCCTCCTCGGTGATCTTGCCCTGTTCGACGAGCTCACCGACAAAGGAGTGGTCGGTGGTCAGACGCTCGAGTTCACCGGAACTCAGAAGGTAGCCACGAACGTCGCCGACGTGACAGGTGTGCAGGCTGTCGCCATCGATAAGCCCCGCGATCATGGTCGTTGCCATGCCGGTGTACGGCGGGTGTTCGGTGGCGGTCTCGACGACCTTTTGGTGGGCCTCGTCCATGGCCTGTTCGAGACGGCGTGCGGGCTGTTTCACCGATGTGCCGTCGATCAGGGCCACCGCCGTCTCTATGGCCACCTGACTGGCTAGCTCGCCGGCCGGGTGTCCGCCCAAGCCGTCGGCCACTATCAAGAGGCTGCCGTCGCCGGCCACGTAGAAGCCGTCCTCGTTGTTATCGCGCACGCGGCCCACATCGGTGATGCCGCAGACCCGCCGGTCCGGCGCACGCACCACCCGTGCGGCTTTTCCGGCCATGACAGATAGTTTAGCCGATACCACCCCCGCTTGCGCCCCCCCCCCTGGTTGGCCCACCCCGAGGCTTGGGCTATGTCCTTTGGCCATGCCACGGGCCGCGAAAATCCTTATCGCGCTTTGCCTTGTGTGCCTGACCTCGGCCGTGGCCGCGCCCCAAGGGCTGGCCCACATGGCCGGCAGCTTGGATCACTACGGCTGCCACGCCGACCGCCGCAAGGGCGGCTACCATTGCCACAGCGGGTCCATGTCGGGCCGCAGCTTTGCCTCCAAGGCCGCGATGCTGCGCGGCAACGAACCCGGCCAGGCGGCCCCGGAAGAACCCGCGCCGCCGGCCGCCGAAGAAGAGGAAAGCGGCGGCTGGAAGATCCCCTCCCTGTTCAAGGGCTCGGACGATTCGGCCTCCGGCAGTTCTTCGGTGACCGGCACGCTGGTACCAAGCGGCATCGCCAAGCGCTTGCGCATTCTCAAGGGTCTTCACGACGAGGGGCTGATCACCGAGGAAGAGTACGCCGCGAAACGCAAGGATATCCTCGGGGAACTCTAGATGTGGCTGGGGTCCGTATCTACACCACGCCGGCCTGCTCGTATTGCCGCAGGGCCAAGCAATTGCTCGAAGACGAAGGCGTCGGCTATAGCGAGATCGATGTGACAAGCACCGAAGGTGCGCTCGAGGAGATAAGCGCGCTTACTACGCAACGGACCTTTCCGCAGATCGTCGTTGGCGACAGGGCCATCGGCGGCTACACCGAACTGGCCGAGCTTGCCGCCTCGGGTGCCCTGGCCGAACTTCTCGGCTGAGCTGGCGGCTACTCCGGGATGTTGAGCAGATGCGGGTCAACCGCATTGCCGAGAATATCGTTGATCACGAAGCTGTAGTCTTCGTCGATCACATGGACCGTGTCGGCAGCCGCATCGTAAAACTTGAAACTCAACAGGTCGCCTGCGGCATTGCTCCTGAGCTGGATATCGAATGAGTATCCACCGCACATAAAGTCCCAACCGCTGGCCGAGCACATGACGCCGTCCTCGGGCGGATCGTAATAGGGGCTCCAGGGCGGCAGCGGGAATCTCGTGGCCAGTCCGCGCACCGTGCCGTCAGGGCCGATGGCGGCCAGTAGGTCGGCCACACCGCCCTGGCGCTCCTGGCCCCTCAGGACCAAGGGCGTCATGCTGGCTGTGAACTCGTAGCCACCTGGATCGTCTTGCCAGCCCGGGTAGTTCGGCTGGGCCGACAGGCACTCAACATCATTACAGGCCACTATGGCCGCTACGGTATCGCCGTAGCCCGTGGCCTCGGCCTCGAACAGCGGGCCGAAGTCGAGGATGCCCGTGTAGGTCGAGCTCTCGCGCGAGGCCGCAGCGGCCCATTTTTCCGTGAACTTCAACTCGCATTTTGAGTGATCGGCACTGCTTTCTTTCTTGACCGCCTTGGCCTCCGCCTTGAGCCGGCAGGCGCCGTACTTGCCCGTAACCTTGAGCGGCCCCGACCAACAGCGAAACAGCAGCGGCGGGCTCGACTGACCGTAGCCGTCGCGCCCCCAGCAGCGGACCCTGCCCGAGACGTCGATCCCGCAACTGTGATATTTACCTGCCGTGAGTGCGACGAAGCTCCCCTCAGGCGGCCTGGCCTGGCCGCAGTCGTAGGCAGGGTGGTAACACGCGATCGTGCCCGTGGTCCCCGCTCCCCAGCAGGCCAGCTCGCCCGAACTGTCGATCGCGCAACTGTGGTAATGGCCGGCTGCGACCTGCGTGAAATTGCCCGCAGGAGGGCTGGCCTGGCCCGACCCGTTGTCTCCCCAGCACTGGAGCGCGCCCGCGCTGTCGATGGCGCAACTGTGCAGGACACCTGTTGCGACCGCCGTGAAGTTGCCCGCCGGAGGACTGGCCTGGCCGCAATCCCAATCGGGGTAGTCGCAATTTGAATCGGTGGTACCGGCCCCCCAGCACACAAGCGCGCCTGCGCTGTCGATGGCACAGCTGTGGGCCATGCCCGCCGAAACCTCTACTGCGTTGCCGGCCGTTGGACTGGCCTGCCCGTGCTCGTCCCAGCCCCAGCACAGCAGCTCACCCGAACCGTTGATGACGCAGCCATGGTACAGACCCACCGAGATCTGCGTGAAGCTGCCCGCCGGGGGACTCAAGGCACCGTAGGAGTCACCCCCCCAGCACAGCAGCTCACCGGAGTCGCTTATCGCGCAACTGTGCTGGTAGCCACCCGCCGAGACCTGCGTGAAGTTGCCCGCGGGAGGGCTGGCCTGGCCGTACTCATCATAGCCCCAGCACCCGGCCGCACCCGAGCTGTCGCTTGCGCAAGTGTGGCCCCAGCCCGCCGACACACTGCTTGCCCCCACCAAGGACGTGATCGCGCCGGGGTGATCGGCGACCGCGCCGGCAACAGCGGGAGCATCCCCCGTCTTTGCACACCCGCCCTTGGCCTCGATCTTCTCCCATTTCTTCTCGAACTTGCTGTCGCAACGACTGTGGTCCGCCTCTGATGTTCTCTTCTTGGCCGCCCTCGCCAGAACCTTTAAAAAACACTGCCCGTACTTGCCTGCCGTCTTTAACTTGTTCGCCTCGCATTTGGCCGCTGTCTGACCCGCCGCGGCAGGCGCGGCCAGCGCAAGGGCGAGAATGGCTAATAGCAGGGCTTTGCGCATTCGGATGAGTATGGGCCCCGCTCCGAGTGCCAAGGTACCAAATCGGGCCCTCGCCCGTCTATCCCCCGGATGGGGGCGGCCGCTGAAGTGTAAAATGGGTGCGGGGGAGGGATTTGAACCCTCGACCTGCGGGTTATGAGCCCGCCGAGCTACCAGACTGCTCCACCCCGCGCGGGGTTGATATAAACCGGCCCGCGGGATGTCAACTTTGCCCGTTTCCGGCGCCGCGTTTATTGCAGTCTTACAAGCCTACGGCCTGCTTGAGGGCGAGCAGTTCGGCGGCTTCCATCCGGCGGACGGCGCCGGTGGCTAGCTTGCCGAGCTTCAAGGGTCCGATGGCCGTGCGCCTGAGCTTTTCCACCCGGATGCCGACCGCCTCGAACATGCGGCGCACCTGCTGGTTGCGCCCCTCAGCGATGGTGATATCCACCCAGGCCTTCGCAGCGCCCCCGCCGCGAACCGTCACACGGGCCGGCGCCGTCAGTCCGTCGTCGAGCCGAACGCCCTCGCGCAGGCGCGTGATGGCGCCGTGGCCGGGCATGCGGCTTACCTTGGCCACATAGCTCTTTGGCAAGTGATAACGCGGGTGTGTGAGACGTTCGGCCAGATGGCCGTCGTCGGTGAGAACGAGCAGTCCGGAGCTGTGATAGTCGAGCCTGCCGACCGGAAAGAGCCGGCGGTCGAGGGCCTCGACGATGTCGCCCACAGAGAAGCGCCCTTCGGGGTCGCGCATGGTCGTCATACAGGCGACCGGCTTGTGCAGCACCAGGTAGTCGTTGCGTCGAGGCAGCTTGAGGGCCCTGCCGTCACACTTGATGAAGTCCGTGGCCGGATCCACCGTGGTGCCGAGCCGCTCGACCGGGCGGCCGTTCACCGTGACGCGGCCCTCTGTGATGAACTGTTCGCAGGCCCGCCGCGAACCCAGTCCGGCGCGGGCCAGAACGACCTGCAGCCTGACCCGGCCGCCGCTAGCGCTCGGGCGTAAGGTCCGGCGCGTCTTCGGCCGGGCCGGGCTGGCCGGCCGGCGCCTGCTCTGTCTCGGCATCGGGGTTTTCCGGCTGGCCCTCATCGGCCACCGGCAGTATCCCCTGCTCGGTTCCGCCCGCGTGAGCAAACTCGGCCTGCTCGGCCATCCGCTCGAAGTCGTCGCCCAGCTCGGCCAGCGTGGGCAAGGCCTTGAGGTCCTTCAACCCGAACAGTTGCAGGAACTCCGGTGTTGTCGCGTACAGAAGGGGGCGGCCCGGCCCGTCGCGGCGGCCGGCGATACGGGCCAGCCGTTTTTCGACCAGGCTCTCGAGCACCCCCGATGAGTCGACGCCGCGCACCGACTCTATGTCGGCCTTGGTCACGGGCTGCCGGTAGGCGATTATCGTCAGCGTTTCGGTGGCCGCGCGCGTCAGCCGGTAGGGTCTGTCCTTGAATAGCTGGCGCACCACCCGGTGATGCTCGGGCGCGGTACGAAGCTGCCAGCCGCCGGCTACCTCGACCACCCGGATCCCGCGCCCGGCGAGCATCTCCTGGATCGACTCGAGCGCGGCGGTGGCCTCGGCCGCCGTACAGCCCTCGACCAGTTCGGCGATGACGCACGCCGCTATCGGATCGCCCGAGGCGAACACGAGAGCCTCGACGATGGGTTGCAGGCGGTCGACGGGCCAGCGGCCCCCTTTGTTGTCAGTCTCAGTGCGGGCCATCTTCACCCCCTCCTCCTTCACCCTGCCACTCGGTAACCGCCCCTAGTCCGACGGCGGTGCCGCCCTGGCCGTAGGTCTCGACCAAGGCGAGCAAGGACTCGTCGAACTTCCGGTCGGACAGCGACAGCACTATGGACTCGCCGTGCTCTTCTTGCACCGCCTCGATGATACCCATCTTCATGAGTTCGAGCAGGCCGACGAAGGTGGCGATCATGAAGCCGCGCGCGCTGCTCTCCTCGAACAACCCCTCGAAGGACAGCTGCCCGCGCGACCGCAGCTTGCCGACCATTGCCCGCACGGCATCGGCCGTACTGTAATGCTCGGGCTCGATAAGGTGCGGTCGGCGCGAAGAGGCGCGCGTCAGTACGCGCCTGAGCGATTCAAATAGGTCGGCCAGCTCGACGCGGGCAAGACCGCCATCGAGCGGCTCGACGCCCTCGGGCATCGACGGAGAACGCCGGAACACGTCGCGGTCTACGAGCGAGCGGTCGCGCAGTTCCTCGGCGGCTTCCCGGTAACGTTTGTACTCGGCCAGCTGGCGGATGAGATCGACGGCCGGGTCGTCGGCTTCTTCCTCGTCATCCTCGTCGAGCGGCAGGAGCAACCGTGATTTGAGATACATGAGGGTGGCGGCCATCACGAGGTACTCGCCGGCCACGTCGAGGTCGAGTTCTTCGAACATCCCCATGTACTCGACGTACTGATCGGTGATGGTCGCGATCGGCAGATCGTAGATGTCGACCTCGTTGGTCTTGACCAGGTGGAGGAGCAGATCGAGGGGGCCCTCGAAGGCGTCGAGCCGTACCTTGTAGCCTCGTTCCATCATCGCCACGGCCCGCGCCTCACAGCCCTAGGGCCTCGTGGACCTCGCCCATGGTGGCCGCGGCCCGCTCGCGGGCTTGCTTGCCCCCCTCGGCCAGAACCTCGGCCACCCTGGTCTTGGACCGGCCAAGCTCCTGGCGGCGTTCCCGGATGGGCTCCAGTTCCTCTACCACCCGCTTTATCATCACCTTCTTGCAGTCGAGGCAGCCGATCGAGGCGCTGCGGCAGCCCTCGGAAAGCTCGGCTCTTTCCTCCTCGCTGCAGTATATCTCGTGGAGACGGAAAGCCGGACAATCGGCCGGTTCGCCCGGATCGCTGCGCCGGACCCGGCGTACGTCGGTCACCATGCGGGCCAACTTATCGTAGACGGCCTCGGGCCTGTCCGTGAGATCGACGGCGTTATTATAGCTCTTGCTCATCTTGCGGCCGTCGGTCCCGGGAACCCGCGCGGCCGGCACGACCAGACCCTCGGGCTCGAGAAACACCTCACGGTAGAGACGGTTGAAGCGGCGGGCCACCTCGCGCGCGAACTCGATGTGCGGCAGTTGGTCCTCGCCGACGGGAACGGCGATGGCCTTGTACATGAGAATGTCGGCCGTCTGCAGCAAGGGGTAGCCGAGAAACCCGTAGGTAGACAGGTCGCGCCCCTTCAGCTCTCGTTGCTGCTCCTTGTAGCTCGGCACCCTCTGCAGCCACGGCACCGGAACGATCATCGAAAGCAGCAAGTGCAGCTCGGCGTGGGCCGGCACGTCCGACTGGCGGAAGATCACCGAGCGTTCGGGGTCGAGCCCGACGGCCAGCCAGTCGAGCACCATCTCGGACGTGCTCGAGCGGATCTTGCCGGTATCGCCGTATTCGGTCGTCAGGGCGTGGTAATCGGCAACGAAGAAGAAGCAGGAAAAGTCCCTCTGCAATTCGACCCAGTTCTTGAGCGCGCCGTTGAGGTGGCCCAGGTGCAGGCTGCCGGTGGGTCGCGTGCCGGAAAGAGCGACCTTTTCCACTAGATGAACACCTGCAAGATGCCGATGACCACGCCCACGACCGGCCCGAGCACGGAGCCGAGCACACCGGTAATGAGCAGGCCGAACACCAGCATGAAGCCGAACGGCTCGACGCGCGCCAGGGGCCTGGCCAAGCCGTCGGGCAGAAGTCCGACCGCAACCCGCCCGCCGTCGAGCGGCGGTATCGGCAGTAGATTGAAGACGGCAAGCACGACGTTAAGGACCAGGCTTCTTTGGGCCATCATCGCCAGCGGCGCGGCCACGGCGAAACCCTCGCCGGTCGTGCCCGCGAAGTCGGCCGGCGCCGAGGCGCCGAGCAGAAGACCGAGCAGGACGGCACTTGCCACGGCCAGCACCAGGTTCATGGCCGGCCCGGCCGCGGCCACCCAAACCATATCGCGGCGCGGGTTGCCCAGCCGGTGCCACGCGACCGGGACCGGCTTGGCATAACCGAACAGGAAGGGTGAGCCGCTCATGAACAGGAGCGCGGGCATGATGATGGTGCCGACCAGGTCGATGTGGGCCAAGGGGTTGAGCGTGAGGCGCCCGAGCTGCTCTGCGGTATCGTCGCCGAGGCGTGCGGCCGCCCAACCGTGGGCGTACTCGTGCAGTACCACCGCGAACAGCAGGGGAACTATCCAAAGCGCCGCCGATGCCACTTCCATCACTCCGGCCTCAACCGGTGGCCACCTTCATGCGTGTGCGCGGATGGTGCTTGCCGTGCACCTCGCGGAGCCTGCGGTTGGCCACGTGCGTGTATATCTGTGTCGTCGATAGGTCGGCATGGCCGAGCATCATCTGTACCGAGCGCAGGTCGGCCCCGCCCTCGAGAAGGTGGGTCGCGAAGCAATGGCGCAACAGGTGCGGCGTGACCTGCGTGAGCCCGGCGGCGGCCGCGTGTAGCTTGAGCCTCTTCCAGAAGCCCTGCCTGGTAACGGCGCGCCCGCTGCGGCCAAGAAAGAGCGCCGGGCTGGTCTTGGCGGCGGCCAGGCGCGGTCTGGCCTCGCGCAAGTAGCGGCGCAGCGCGGCCAGGGCCTTCTTGCCCACCGGCACGGCCCGTTCCTTACCGCCCTTGCCTACCACCCGCAGGTGACCCTGGCGGGTATCGACCCGAGCGGTCTCCAGACCGACCAGCTCCGAGACCCTGAGCCCACAGGCGTAAAGAAGCTCGAGCATGGCTCGGTCACGAAGGGCCAGCGCCGAGTCGCCGGCAGGCGCGGCCAGCAGGCGTTCGACCTCGGCCGGTCCCAGCTGGCCCGGCATCTTGCGCCCGCGCCGGCTGCTGCGGATATCGCGGGCGGGATTGGTGGCCAGCTCGCCTTCCCGCACGAGAAACTTGAACAGGCCGCGCAGCGCCGACAGGGTCCGTGCGCGCGAGTTGGCGCCGAGGCCGCGGCGGCGGGCACGGTCGAGGAAACCGAGGATGTCGCCGCGCCTGATGTCGCCGATCGCCCCGGGCCCCTTCTTGGCCATTGCCGCGGCAAACGCGGCGAGATCACGGCCGTAGGACTCCACGGTGTTGCGCGCCAGCCCGCGCTCGGCCGCCAGGTGCCCGAGATAGACGTCTATGGCCGCATCGAGACGCATCCGTACATACTAGCCTAGCCTGAGGCCGGCCTCACCCATTATCCCACAGGTCAGGCAAGGGCCCTGCCGTCGGCCGGCCGTATGCTGCTCAGCAGCGCATCGCGGACCTCCTCGGTCCGCGGCTGGCCGTCCAGGGGCCGGCCGTCGGCCTCGCTGACGTAGAACACGTCCATCACTTGATCGACATAGGTATTGACCTTGGCCAGGTGCACACGGAGCCCGAGGGTCACGAAGGCCACCGCCAGATCGAAAAGCAGGCCGGTACGGTCCGAGGCATAGACCTCGACCACGGTATGTTCACGCGAGGCTTCGTTGTCTATCTCGACATGGCATGCGACCCGCCGCCGCGCCTTTATGACCGAGGCGGGCAAGCGGTCGTCGTTGCGAACGCCCTCGACCAGCGCCTCGACATCGATCTCGTCACGAAGGGCCTGGTCTCCGACCCTGCGAACCTTCTCCCACACATCGGCCGAGGTGGCGTCGGCCTCGCTGCTGGCATGGTCGATCCGGAAGGTGTCGATGGCGATCCCGTCGGTCGATGTGGCGACGCGTGCATTGGCGATGTTGAGCCCGCAGCTGGACAGCACACCTGTGGCCCCGGCGAACAGGCCCGGCCGGTCGGTGGTGACCAGGGTCATCTCGCTGTAACCGCGTTCGGGAAAGTGCGCCACACCCGAGCGGAACAACCCTTCGCCCAGAGACTCGCGCAAACGCCAGTGGTCGAACATCGCATCGGGCGCGGTCGAGAGAAGATAGGACTGCGGCATCGAGGATAAAAAGACCCCGACGCGGTCCTCCTCGGCGCCGGCCGTGGCAAGCGCACGCACGCTGTCCTTGGCACGCTGTAGGCGGCTGCCGGCATCGGCCGTCAGATCGTGCCGTTCGAACAACTCGGCGGTACGCAGGTAAAGCTCCGAGAGCAGATGGTCCTTCCAGCCGTTCCACACCTTGGGACCCACCGCGCGCATGTCGGCAAAGGTCAACAGATAGAGATACTTGAGCCGGTCGAGGCTGCCGACCTCGGCGGCGAAGTCGACCACGAGATCCTCGTCCTCGATATCGCGGGTCTGGGCTAGCTTCGACATGAGCAGGTGATGGCGCACGAGAAATTCGAGCGCGGACCTATCGTCCGCCTCGAGCCGCAAGCGGGCGCCGATGTCGCGCACCATGACCGCGCCACGTTCGTCGTGGTCGCCGCCGTAGCCCTTGCCGAGATCGTGAAAGAGCATTCCGAGATAGACGATCTCCGGCTTCGGGCACTCGCGCATGATCTGGGTGAGCATGGGGCTGTCGGCCAATAGCTCGCCGTCGCGCAACAGTTCGAGTTCGCGTATCCCGACCAGGGAGTGCTCGTCGACCGTGTATACGTGGTAGATGTCGTGCTGAACCATGCAGAACAGCCGCCCGAACTCCGGCACCACCCGGCCGAGCACGCCGAGGCGGTTCATTTCGGCGAGGGTCCGGTAGACACGCCGGTTCCAGCTGAGGATGGACATGAACACTTTGAGCGCCGCATGGCCCCCGACGGTCTCCTCGTCGAGCAGGTCGAGGGAGGCGCGGATAGCCTCCCGGGTGGACGCGGCGAGCCGCGTGCCGCTTCGCTGTGCCTCGGCGAAGACCGTGAGCAGGCTGACCGGGTCTTTTTCGAAGCTGTGCGGGTCGGCCACCAGCTGGCCGCCCACGATATTGCCGCCGCCGCGCAGCAAGCGTGTCGCTATGCGGGTCACCAGGCCCGCGGGTTCGGGTGGCGCGGCGAGCCGGTCGGTCGTATCGGCGCTGATACGCGCCAGGATGGCCGCGTGTGAGTAGTAATCGCGCATGAACAGCTCCGAAGCGCCGTGGCCGTCGTCGTCACTGTAGCCGAAGCGCGCGGCGATCGTGTCCTGTCCATCGAAGGCCAGCTTGTCCTGCTTTTGCCTACGCAAAAAATGCAACGAGTTGCGCACGCGCTGAATGAACTCGCGGGCGGCCGACAGTTCCGAGAACTCCCGCCTCGACAGGACGCCGGCTTCGGGAAGCGCCTCAAAATGGAGCACGCCCTTTGTCACGCGCGCCGTCCACTGCAGCGTGTGAAGGTCGCGCAGGCCCCCGAGCCCCTCCTTGACGTCCGGCTCCAGCATGAAGACGGAACCGCCGAAGCGAGCGTGCCGGGAGCGGCTTTCGGCCAGCTTGGCCTCGATGAAGCGGTCGACCTCGCGTGTAGCGACGCCGTCCTGAACCACGTTGGCGAACTCGGCCCCCATGTCGGTGCTGCCGCATATGAAACGCCCGTCGAGCAGCGTTGTCTTGATGGTGAGGTCCGTGGCCAGCGCCAGACACTCGCGGGCCGTACGCACGGCCCACCCGACTTGAAGGCCGGCGTCGAACAGCGTCTGGATGAGAAGCTCGTTGATGGTCTCGACGTAGGGGGTTATCCGTCCCGGATACATGACGAGCAGATCGACATCGGACCAGGGACTCATCTCGCGCCGCCCGTAGCCACCCTGAGCGATCACCGCGCATCGCTGGTGGGCGCGCGCGTAGCGGCGCGTGAACCGCTCGGTGCCGGCATCGACGACGAAGCGCACCAGGTTGTCGATGGCCGCGCTGAAGCGCAGGCTTGTCTCCACACCCGCCGCCCCCGCCCAGTGGTCTGTCTCGAGCTGTTCCCGCACGGCCGCGACGTAATCGCTGCTGATCTCGCGCAAGCGGCCGCCGGCGCTGGCGGCCGACGGAAGCAGTATGGCGCTCTCGATCGTCCCGGTCACCGTTGCTCCGCGCGCGCGTGCTCGTCCCCGAGATAGCCTTTGAGACCGCGATAGAGACCCTCGGCGACCGACTCGCGGTAGGCGGCCGAGGCCAGACGCTGGCCTTCGACCTCATGGGTGAGAAATCCGATCTCGACCAGGACCGACGGCATGTGGGTTCCGTCGAGCACGAGAAAGGGGCCTTGTTTCACCCCGAGACTGTCCACACCCGGAAAACGGCTGCGCAAGTGCGCCACCAGCTCTTGCTGTATGTGACGGGCCAAGCGCGATGATTCCTGCTCTTTATGGCCCTGGGCAAGGTCGGAAATGATATAGGGCAGATCGGCGTCGGCGCTGGCATCGCCGTCGCGCAACAACATGTCGACGCCGTTCTCCAGGCTCGCCAGACGCAGCGTGGCCCTGTTGTCGCTGTTCTGCAGGTAGAATGTCTCTATGCCGCGCAGGCGCCGGTTGTCGCTGGCATTGGCGTGGATGGAAACGAACAGGTCGGCCTTGTCCCCGTTGGCGCGGTCCTTTCGCTCCCCAAGCGAAGCATAGTTGTCGCGCTCGCGCGTGAGATGGACATCGGCCGGCACGCCTACCCGGATCTTGGCCGCCAGCCGTCGGGCCACATCCATCACGGTTTCCTTCTCGGTAAGACCGCCATATCCCCGCGCCCCGGGGTCACGCCCGCCGTGGCCCGGATCGATCATCACCCGCAAGCGTTCCCCAGCGTCGACCTTCGGCGTGGGCGCCGCCGTTTCGAGCGCCGGCGTTTTGCCTGCCACGACCGTTTTGACCGGCCCGCTGAGATCGATAACGATGCGGGCCGGTTCGGCCATGGAAGAGACCTCGGCCTTGGCCTCGAGCTCGAGTTCCACAACGATGCGCGCGGTATCGTCGCCGTACTGCCCGGTACGCAGCAAGCGGACGCGCCCGTCGCCGAAGCGCACCCCGAGGTCCCGCCGTTCGTCCAGCCTGACGCCGGCAAGATCGACATAGACCCGTGCCGGCAAGCCCTCGTCGGGGTTTGCCGGCAGCTGGCCCCAACTAAAGGTCGTTCGCCGGCTCAGATCGATGACGATACGGGTGTAGTCCTCGCCGCTGGCGTGGCGTATGCGCTCGATGGCTATGGGGTCGGCCGCCCGCGACGGAGCCACCGCCGCAAACAGCACCAAGGCGAACGCGATAGGGCCGGCCAGCGGTCTCATGACAAGGGCCCCGACGGCCCCGAATCCGACATTATTGTCCCTCGCGTGCGGCGCGGACAAACGTGTCCAGCAGACCGAGCGCCTCTAGCGGCGTAAGGCTGTCCGTGTCGGTGCCGGCAAGTTCTGCCAGAAGCCGCCGGCCTGGGTCGCCGCCGGCGGCTTCGGCCGCCCGGCGGCCGGCCGAGAACAAACCGAGCTGGCCGGCCGCGAGTTCCTCGTCGACCTTGCCCGCGCGCTGTTCGAAACCTGCGAGGAGTTCTCGCGCGCGCTCTGTGACCGCTTCGGGGAGCCCGGCCAGACGCGCCACCTCTATGCCGTAACTCCCGCTGGCCGCCCCCTCGACCACGCGGTACAGGAACACGATCTCTCCGCGGTAGCGGCGCACGGCCACCGAGAAGTTGGCAACCCGGTGGTCGGCGCCGGCCAGGGCGGCAAGCTCATGGTAGTGGGTCGCGAATAGCGTCTTGACGCAGGCCCGGGACATGGTCTCGGCCACAGCCCACGCGATCGAGATACCGTCGAAGGTCGAGGTCCCGCGACCGATCTCGTCGAGCACGACGAGGCTGCGTTCGGTCATGTTGGCCAAAATGGCGGCCGTCTCGGTCATCTCGACCATGAAGGTCGAACGCCCGCCGGCAAGATCGTCGCTCGCGCCTATGCGCGTGAATATCCTGTCCAGCAGCGGCACACGCGCGGCTGCGGCCGGGACGAACGAACCGCAATGAGCAAGCAAGGCTATTAGGGCGGTCTGCCGTAAATAGGTGGATTTACCGGCCATGTTGGGGCCGGTGATCACCAGCAAGCTAGGCCCGTCGCTGCTGCCGAGACGGCAATCATTGGGAACGAAACGGACGCCGCCGGCCGCCTCTACCACCGGATGGCGGCCGTCGCTTATATCGAGGGCCCCGTCGGCCGCCAGCTGTGGGCGTGCGTAATCACGCCGCACGGCGGTCTCGGCCAGCCCCGCCAGCGCATCGATGCGGGCAAGCGCCGATGCCGTGCGGCCGATCGTGGCCAGCGATGCGAGCACACCGTCGGTGAGTTCCGAGAACAGATGGGCTTCCAGTCTGGCCAGACGTTCTTCGGCCCCGAGCACTTCGGACTCTCTCTGCTTGAGCTCAGCGGTGGCGTAGCGCTCGGCGTTCGTCAAGGTCTGCTTGCGTTCGTAGGTGTCCGGCACGCGCTCGGACGCCGCGCGTCCGACCTCGATGTAGTAACCGAATACCTTATTATAGCCGATCTTTAGATTGGCGATGCCCGTGCGTTCGCGCTCGTCCTTCTCGAACTTCGCGATCCAGCCTTTGCCGTCACGGCTGACCGTGCGCAGACGGTCGACTTCGTCGTTGTAGCCGTCGCGGATAATGCCGGCCCGGACGCCGCCACCGGGTAGTTCGTCGGCAAGGGTTCCCGTGACGAGAGCGCGCAGGTCCGGCAAAGAGGCAAGCTCCTTGAAGGCGTCCTCGAGAAGACCCGGGACCGCCTTGTCGCCACGACAGGCGGCCAAGGCCTCCACCACGCCGAGAGAGTGCGCCACGGCGGCCAGGTCACGAGGCCCGGCCGTACCGGCCCCCACCCGGCCGCCCAGGCGTTCGAGATCATCGAGCCCGCCGAGCAGCTCGCGCACGCTCGCGCGCAGGCCGGCGTCCTCGACCAAGTGCTCGACCGCATCGAGACGCCGGCCTATGGCTGCGGCGTCCGCCAGCGGGCTCGAGATCCAACGGTGAACCAGGCGGCGGCCCATAGCGCTTGCCGAAGAATCCACGACGGCCAGCAAGGAGCCCTGCCTGCCCCCGCGCGGACCCTCGATGAGTTCGAGGTTACGGCGCGTGGCCGCGTCGATGCGCATCAGGGCGCCGACCTCGTAGCGCCGCGGCTTTCTCAGATGAGCGTCCCGGCCGGGCCAGCTACGGGCCAGATAGTCCGCCAGAAGACCCAGGGCCCTGTCTCCCGGACCGTCCCGGGGCTCGCCGCTTTCCTCGACCACGCTGAGGTGGGTGCCGGCCAACAGGCCGGTGGCGCGCTCGCCCAAGGTCGCCGCCGCCGCCTTGGTCACGATCAATTCGCTCGGCCCGTCGGCCACCAACTCCTCGGCGA
>CAYXZP010000048.1:0-17139 GCA_964469485.1 uncultured Myxococcales bacterium
GTACCTGTCAGTGCTGACTGGCTGGCTGTGGTTCTTTGGTTTTCGTTTCGTGCCTGGAGCTTTCGACACTTCCAGATTACTTCCTTCAAAATTATAATAGGTGAAGTCCCTGTGTGGATTCCATGTGTCTATCTTGCTGAATCCAGAACGAAGGGAGATGCAAAAATTATGTGGAGGATGAAGTTGTCATATCAAAACCACGCCCCATGCTCATTTTTTTTATGTGTGGTTATATTTATTTCCACCACTTTTGTTACAGCAGCAGATGCACCGTTTCGACGAGGTGATGTGAATGACGATGCCAGCATCGACATCTCGGATCCGATAGTTGTTCTCGGCTATCTGTTCCTCGATGCTCACAACATCGACTGCCTGGACTCCGCCGATACCAATGATGACGGATCGATCGACGTGGGAGATCCGGTCTATTTGCTCGATTACATCTTCTCGGGTGGACCAATGCCTCCCGACCCTGGCCCCCACGCGAGCGACCAGTTCAGACGGAATGGTCGCCGCCGCCTCGGCCATCTCGGCGGTCGATGGTTCCTCTCCCCACAGCACGGCTTCGGTCCCGACCGCGACATCATTCATCCCCGTAACGTCGATCATCAAATGGTCCATGCACACCCGGCCGACCACCGGCACCGTGCGGCCGGCGACCACCGCCCGCCCCCTGTTGGAAAGTGCCCGCGGATAACCGTCGGCATAACCGCAACGAAGCGTGGCGATGCGACTCGGGCCCTCGGTGCGGTAGCTGTGCCCATAGCTGATGCCCTCGCCGGCACCAACGTCGGCCACGCGCACTACGGTTGCCGCCAGCGTCATTACCGGGACTAGCCGGGCGCGCCCGGCCAGCGCCGGGTCGGGCAAGAGCCCGTAGAGCATCAGCCCCGGCCTCACCGAGTCGAGATGCGTCTCGGGCCTGGTCATCACGGCCGCGCTGTTGGCCAGGTGCAGGCGGTGCTCGATGCCGGCCTCCGAGAGCGCGCGGGCGGCCTCGAGAAGTCCTTCGAGCTGGCCGGCGGTGGTCGGATCGCTCACGCTCTCGGCCTTGGCGAAGTGGGAACACAGGGCCTCGAGCCTGACGCCTTCGGTGGTAACGACGAGACGGGCCAACTCGACGGCGCCGGACGCCGCGAGACCGAGACGGCGCATGCCGGTGTCGACCTTTATGTGCACCGCCGTTTGCCGTCGGCCGGCCCGCGCGGCGCCGGCCAGCGCAACAACCACCTCGGCTTCCTGGGTAACGACCTCGGCCTTGCACGCAACGGCATCGGCGGCTTCCGAGGGCAGGATGCCGCCGAAAACGATCACGCGAGCATCCGCCGGCAGGGCCGCGAGTGCGCGGGCCTCGGCGATGCTCACGACACCGAAACTGCGGCAACCGGCCTGGTAGAGGCGTTCAGCAATGCGGGGGGCGCCGTGGCCGTAGGCGTCAGCCTTGACCATTGCGAGAACGGATACACGAGGTCCGACCAGACGCTCGACCTCATGGAGGTTGGACTCGAGCGCGTCGAGGTCTATCCGTGCTCGCGGAACGCTTGCCGACAAGTCCATCGGATACCAATTACGGAGCACCGGTACAACAGGGTCCGGGGGCCGAAAGGACCCGAAAGCCGCCTTGTAACCGGGGACGGCCGGGGTTAGCGTCGGCCGGTGCAGTTGACCGTCAACGGGCGTGCCGAGGACGTGCCGGAGGGCATCACCCTCGGCGCGCTGGTAGAACAACTCGGGCTGGCCGAGTCCCGGCTCGCCATCGAACTCAATAAAAAGATCGTCGAGCAGGGCCGTTGGAACGCGGCCCCGCTCAAAGAGGCGGACAGTGTCGAGATCGTCGAATTCGTCGGTGGCGGCTGAGGCCGCCCCTGCCGGCCACGGTGCCGGCGACGGCTGGAAGCTTGCCGGCAAGAACTTCGGTTCGCGCCTGATAGTCGGCACCGGCAAGTACGCCGACTTCGAACAGACCCGGGCGGCCGTCGAGGCCTCGGGCGCCGAAATAGTGACAGTCGCACTGCGGCGCGTGAACATAACCGAGGCCGGCAAGGAGAACCTCCTCGACTACATCGACCCGAACCACTACACGATCCTTCCCAACACTGCCGGCTGTTACACGGCCGAAGACGCCTGCCGCACCTCGCGGCTGGCTCGCGAGGCGGGCATAGGAAAGCTCGTGAAACTCGAGGTCATAGGCGACGAGCGCACGCTGTTCCCCGATGTGGCGGCAACGATAGAGGCGGCCGAAATACTCGTCGGCGAAGGTTTCGATGTCCTGCCCTACGTCACCGACGACCCGGTGGCCTGCAAACGGCTCGAAGAGATCGGTTGCGCGGCGGTGATGCCGTTGGCGGCTCCGATAGGCTCCGGGCTGGGAATCCGCAACCCCCACAACATCCGCATCATCCTCGAACAGGCCTCGGTTCCGGTGATCGTGGATGCCGGCGTCGGAACGGCCTCCGACGCTTCGGTTGCCATGGAGATGGGCTGCACGGCCGTTCTCATGAACACGGCCATCGCTGGCGCCGAAGATCCGCTCCTGATGGCCGAGGCCATGCGCTTGGCTGTCGATGCCGGCCGCAAGGCTTACACGGCCGGTCGCATAGCGAGAAAGGCTTACGCCACGGCCTCCTCCCCGCTAGACGACCTCATAGAATAAGACGGCCCCCTCGGCCCCCAGGCTACCCGAGGCCCGCCTGACCGTCATCACCGACGACGCGCTCGGGGAGAGCGAACTCATCGCTAGCGTTACCGCGGCCCTAGCCGGCGGTTGCCGCCTGATCCAACTTCGCCGGCGCCAGACACCGGCCGGTGCCCTGTTCGAGCTGGCCTGCAGACTGCGACGCCTGACACGAGAGCACGAGGCTCTTCTTATGGTGAACGACCGCGTCGACATTGCGCTCGAGGCACAAGCCGACGGCGTCCACCTGCCCGCGGCCGCTATGAAGGCGTCCGCCGTGCGGCGTATCACCGGTCCCGGCCTCTTGGTCGGACGCTCTGTGCATTCCCTCGAGGAGATCGATGCGCTTTTGCAGGAAGAGGTCGACTACGTGCATTTCGGCCCTGTTTACGAGACGGATTCCAAACGAACGTTCGGTAGGCCACAGGGTGTGCACAAACTCGGCGAGGCCGTGATCCGGGCCGGCGACATGCCCGTCCTGGCCGTGGGCGGGATAGACTCGGGCAAGGCCAAAGAGATCGTGGCAAGCGGCGCCTGGGGCGCCGCCGTCATCGGCGCGGTGGCCGGGGCAACCAACCCCGAGGCCGAGACCGCGGCCTTGGTGGCCGCTCTGGCCGGGGCCGCCTGCTAGTGGACCGTATGTTCGGGGCTGTCGAGAACCCCTAGAACGGTAAGGCAATCCATGCCCGCGCTCAGGTGGTAGAGGACGAACCACTCGCCCACCGGCAGGAAGTAACAGCCCTTTGCACCGTCCAGCATTACCGCAGCAGCAGGCTGCGGATCCTCGGCAAGATCGAGAATGGCCTGGCTGATCGTGTCGGTCACGGACCTGGGAACCATCTCTATCTCCCTGTAGGCGCTGTAGGTCATGGCAAGTTCGAGTTCGGTTTCTATCGTGCCTTGCATGAGTTTTCCTCCTTGGCCTTCTGACATGGATATAAGCAAAGGCCATGCCAAGTTCGGGCACGGCTTATGCCCGCAAAACTCGGCCCCCGCCCCCTTTTCCCCGTTCGGGGGTCAGGCGCAGCCCCGCAAGGGAAGTCCGAGTATCCACTATTCGACCAGGGCCCAGGCAATGACCTGACGGTAATAGAATCGCTTGCTGCGTCGCGTTATAACGGACGTATCATAAGCACAGCTGACCACGGTAGCCTCCGATATGGGGCTCATGTAGCAAGGCCCCATGCAGGACGGCGCCGCACGTTTCCACGACGAACTACCGCTCACGGCCGTTGGTCCCTCGACCTTCGAGGTCGATAACGAGGCGCTCGGCCTCGACCCCGAGGCCCTGGCCCTGTTGCTTCGTCAAGGCCCGCTCTGCTTCGTCGACCTCGAGGCCACCGGGCTCGACGCGGCCACCGAGGGCCTGATCGAGGTCGGCGCGGTGCTGGTCGAGCCCGGCTCCGACCGGGCCACGGTGCTGTCGAGCTTCGTGCATACCGACCGCGAATTGCCTCCTTTCATACAGCGGCTTACCGGCATCAGCGCCGCCGACCTGACCGGCGCGCCTGAACATGGGGAGGTTGCGGCGCGCCTCGACACCTTCATCGGGGAAACCCCGGTTGTGGCGCACAACACCGGCTTCGAGGGGCGCTGGCTGACCGAGCGCGTCAACCGCCGCTTTGCCGAACACCGCTTCCTCGACACGGTCGAACTGCTGGCCTTGGTCTATCCCGACAGCCGCAACATGAAGCTCGACACCTTCTGCCGCGACAAGCTCGGGCGCCGTGAGCGCCACCGCGCCCTCGACGACGCGCTCGACACGCTGCGCCTTACCGTCGAGGTCATCGCGGAGGCCGGCCGTGGCAGCACCCGGGCGGCCAACGCGCACCGCGCAATGCGCATGTACCGTCCGTCCTCGCCGTGGCTCGAGCGCGTCCAAGAACTGCCGAGCCCCGGCACGGTTTCGGACCAAAGCCCGGCTACGGCGGCCAGCCAGACCGAAGAGCTGGCGCCGGTCGGCCTCGACCTCGAGGCCATCATCGCGCGCTTGTCGGATACCGAGGCGGCCGGACGGCTCATACCGGGCTACCAGGCGCGCCCGGGACAACTGCGCATGGTGCGCTCGGCCTACGAATCCTTCATGGGCACGGGGGGCAAGAGCGTGCGAGTGAGAGAGGCCGGCACCGGGATCGGCAAGACGCTTGCCTACCTGGCCGTGGCGATACCCTTTGCGCGAGAGAGCCGGGAGCCCGTGATCATCTCGACCTCGAGCAAGCTCCTGCAGACCCAACTCATAGAGAAGGACATTCCGGCGGCCGCCCGGCTGCTCGGCTACGCCGACCTCCGCTTCACCTCCATGAAGGGCCGCGCCAACTATCTATGCCGCTCTAAGCTCGACGGCTTCCTCGATGAACAGGCGATGTCGGTGCCGCCCCCCGACTCCTTTCCCGTAGCCCTGCTCTCGGCCTTCGCCAACACGAGCGGCCACGGCGAGGTCGATCGCATCCCCGGCGTGCTTTACCAGATCCATCCCGAGCTCGAGCGCCACCGCCGCGAGGTGACAAGTGCGGATGCCGGCGAGTGCTCGCGTCAAACCTGCCATTCTATCCACGCCGACTGCGTCTTCCGGCGGGCGCGCGAACGGCTCGAGGGCGCCGAGCTTGCCGTGGTCAACCACGATCTGTTGCTGCGCTGGCCGCCCGACTATCCGGCCACCACGCGTCTCATCGTCGACGAGGTCCACGAGCTTTCCGAACGTGCCGACGCGGCCTATGCGCGCAAGGTCGAAGCGATCGAGATCCTGCACAGGATCGACGCTACCGTGGGCGACCGTTCCAAGAGCAAGGCTCGCCAAGACGAATCCCTGGTGGATGCCGGACGCAGGGCACGCGCGCTGGTGTCGGCCGTTGGAGCGGAAGCTCGCGTGCTGGTCGGCGGCGAGGAACCCGAAGGCCAGGCCTGGCGGGATGAACTCGCTCTACCGGACGACGACAGCGGCTCGGCGTGGAAGGAACTCATCGACGCCTCACTCGAATTGGCCTCGGCACTGGACACGCTGGCACGCGGGCTGGCCGAGATGGCCGATAGCGACGAGAGTCCCGAGAGCGGGGCGGCCGAGGTCTTCGCGGATGCCGCCGGCCTGCTCTCGAGCAGCTTTCCCCGGCCGCCGTCGGCCCTGGTCGTGCGCTTCCGCGGCCTTGCCCGCCGCAGCGCCGAGGCCTGGCGCTTGGTGGCCACACCGGTGTCGCCGGCCGCCGACTTCCAGCTCAACGTGCTCGACCAGGCCGAGACCTTCTTCGGGACCTCGGCGACCCTGGCCATCGGCGAGGACATCGGCGGCTCGCTCGGCCCTCTCGAACTGGCCGAACGCTCATCGGGCCGGTTCCTACAGGAACCATCGGTGCCGAGCCCCTTCGATTTCGAGAGCAACCTGGAGATCATCTTCATAAGCGACCGTGCCGACCACAGCCGGCTCGTCGCAAAGACCGTAACCGCGCTCGAGGTGGTCGCCAGCCGTCTCGGCGGCCGCACGCTCGGTCTTTTCACCAGTCGCGACCGCCTGTCCACAACAACCGATATTCTCGACCACAGGCTTCGGGACAAAGGCATATCCGTGATCGCGCCGACCAGCGGCAACGCCGACCCCCATGATCTGGTGCGAAGCTTCATGGAGACCGAGCGCTCGGTGCTGCTCGGTTCGCGCGCCTTCTGGCAGGGGATAGATATTCCAGGAGCGAGCTGTCAGGCCCTGGTGATCGAGAAACTGCCCTTCGACGTTCCGAGCGACCCGCTGCTCCTGCGGCGCGGCAAGATCATCGAAGAGGATGGCGGCAACGGTTTCATCGACTTCACGCTTCCGCGCATGCTGCTGCGGCTCAAACAGATGATCGGCCGGCTCATACGAACGCCGACGGACAAGGGCATAGTCGTCATAGTCGAACCGAGGACCGAGAAACGTTATTTCAACCGGCTCGCCGACGCGCTCCCACCGGGTGCACGCCAGAGGAAGATCCCGCTCGCCGATCTCGGAGATTACGTGGACGAGTTTGCCCGGCGCATCGGGCTGTGACCGGCCCTAGTCGGCATCCGACTCGGCGTCGACCTCGATAGCTCCGTCGCCGGTGCCGAGCAGGGCCTGCGCCTCCGCCTCGGGCAATTCCTCCACATCACGCAACTTGCGTTCTATCGCGCGGGTGCGTACCCCCGTGGCCTCGAGGGTCTTCGAGGCCGTGTTGAGCTGCTTTTGAAGTTTCTCGAGCACGGCTCCGAAGTTGCCGAACTCGGTCTTCACGCCGGCCAGGATCTTGCGTACCTCGCCGGAGCGCTGGTTGATCGCCAGCGCCTTGATACCGACGCGCCAACTGTCCAGTTGGGCCAGCATCGTGCTGGGGCCGGCGACCAGAACATGCTCGTTGGAGTAGAGATCCTCGATGGTTCCCGGCTCCCTGACAACCTCGGCGTATAGCGATTCGGTGGGAAGAAACAGTACTGCCACGTCAGTAGTACGTGGCGGATCGAGGTATTTGTCCGACACATCCCTTGCCGCCTTCTTTACGGCAGCCACCAGCGCCTTGCGGGCCGCCTCTACGGCATCGGCATCGGCCGCGTCCTCGGCCTCGAGAAGCCGCCGGTAGTCCTCCATCGGGAACTTGGCGTCGATCGGAAGCGGGATGTGCGCCCCGACCTCCGGCACGGGCCTTTTGACCGCGTACTCGACCTTGTCGTTGGAACCCGCCTTTGTCTTCACGTTCGTATCGTACTGGGCGGGCGTCAACACCTGTTCGAGCAGCGCGCCGAGCCGGACTTCGCCGAAGGTCCCGCGTTTCTTCACGTTGGTCAGCATACGGTTGAGATCGCCGACACCGGCCGAGAGATCCTGCATCTCCCCCAGACCCCTGTTGACGGCGTCGAGCCGCTCGCTCACCAGGTTGAAGGACGCGTTGAGTCGCTTCTGCAGCGTATTCTCGAGCTTCTCGTCGACTGTCCTTCGCATCTCGTCGAGTTTCTGTTCGTTGCTCGCCTGTAGCTCTTTTACGCCGACACTGAGTCCCTCCCGCAGCCTGTCTATGGCCTCGCGGTTGGAGTCGGTCAGCCGCTGCATCTGGCTGGCCAGCTCACTGCGTAGCTCGGAAGCCGAGCGCCCGCTCTCTTCGCGTCCTTCACGAAGCCCGTTGCGCAGATCCTCACGTATCTCCTGAGCGACGGTGGTTCCGCCACCGGCTCTCTTGATCAAAACGACGGCAAGGGCGGCGCCGGCCGCCGCCAGAGCGACGGTCACTACGGTCGTCAGGTCCATGGCGGCGACGCTATCACGGATGCTGTCTCATTCTATGAGCCCGGCCTACCCGGCCCTGTGAGCCGGCCCGAGCAGGTCGGTAAGGGTCTTTACCGGATTGAAGGTCTCAGAAGGCACCTCGACGAAGACGGTCAGCCAGCCTGCCATCGCACCGTTCCACAGCCCCGGGCGCTCGACAGAACGTAGTTCGCGTCCCTCGGCGCTCCGGCTCACCACGAAGGCGCTCGCCTCGTCGACATGATCGGTGAGTTCGAAGCGGCCTCCGTCGCTGCGTCTGGTCGAAACGACGATGTCGACCGGATTGAAGTGTGTCGAGGCGGCCAGGATGGCCTGCTGTTCGGCCGAGTCGGGGTCCACTTGGCTCATCTCGATGATCTGTAGGCTGGCGCGCCCGTCCCGTTCCGTCCAAAAGGGTCCGCCCCCCGGGGCAGCGACGTTGCGAACCATGCCGCAGACCCTCAGCGGCCGGTCGAGCAGTCCGGTGACGAGCCCCTCGCGGGCGCCCCTGTCCGCGGGCAAGTCAGGCACGGACAGCCCGAACACATCGGCGGCAAACTCGAGGGCGGCGTCGAGAGCGCCCCGACCTCCCTCCTCGAGCGCGGCCAGGGCGTCGAAGACCCGGTCCTGCAGGTCGATGAGCAGGCCGGCCAGCGCCATCTTCCATACATAGGTGGATTCCTTGAGGCGGTCGGGCACGCAGTTGTCTATGTTCTTCATGAACACCATGTCGGCATCCATACCGCCGAGGTTCGCGAGCAGGGACCCGTGCCCGCCGGGACGGAAAAGCGGTCGGCCGGCCGCATCGCGGAACAGCCGGCCCTGCTCGTCGACCGCCACCGAATCGGTGGACGGGTCTTGGTTGGACAGCTCGATCTCGTAACGGACCTCCAGCCGCTGCTCGTAGCCAGGCACCACCCGCTCGAAGAACCGTTCGAAGTAAGTGCGGTGATGTTCGGAGACCGTGAAGTGCACACGGGCTGTGTTGCCCTTTCCGCGTGCGTAGGTGGCCGCCTCCACGAGATGTTCCTCGGCTGCCGTTCGCGCCCCCTCGGGGTAAGCGTGAAAAGCCACCAGCGCCTTGGGCAGACCGGCATAGTCAAGACCGCTCTCGCCGACGACGAAACGGGCGATCTCGGCCGAGCGCCCGTCGTCACGCAACCGTCGGAGGTCTTGGCCGCCGGTTCGTACCGCCTGTTCGAGTGCGGGGTAGAAGGCGAAGGCCTCGAGAGAGCCCATGATGCGCTCTCTCTCCGCCTGGTCGGCTTCGAGCGCGAGCAGCGCCTTGAACATGCGCGAGGCCGCCCCTGACGCGGGAACGAACTTTGCCACCCGCAGGTCGCCAGCACGGCGCTCGTAAAAGAGCGCCCGGTCATGGTGCTCGCCCTGTTCGAACGACACTATGCCGTCACCGACGGTGGCCGGGCGCAGCAGCCGCGCGTAACCGGGCGGCTCGGCGAGCCATGCCAGCTGCCGCCGTAGCGACCGGTCGCTTATACCGTGGGCCGCGACCAGACGCTGGTCCCCGGCCGAAAGGGTTTCGGGCGAGACAGCCCTGTTCAGGAAGCGTTCTCCGGCGCCGGGCTTTGGACGACCCCCTCGAGGTCTCCTTTCTCGTAGAGTCCGACCACGATGTCGCAGCCTCCGACGAATTCCGCGTTCACGTAGAGCTGCGGGATCGTCGGCCAGTTCGAATACTGCTTTATCCCCTCGCGTAGCGTGGCATCCGAGAGCACGTCGTAGCTTGCGAAGGAAGCACCCACGGCACGAAGAGCCTGGCAAACGGTGTGCGAGAATCCGCACTGGGGAGCCTCGGGAGTCCCCTTCATGTAAACGACGACCTTGTCCTTTTCGACCTGTGACCGGATCTGTTCAAAAATATCCTCGGGCATTGTCAGTTCTCCTCGACGCGGCCTGCTTCGGTCGGCGTCATCGCCCGGATGGTAAGCGCGTGTATCTCCTCGCGCATGGCATCGCCGAGCGCATCATACACCATGCGGTGCTGCTCGATCGGACTGGTGCCTTCGAAGCGCTCCGATATCACCGTGACCTCGAAGTGGTCGCCGCCCGCCGCCAGGTCCGTGGCCTTGGCCTGGGCGCCCGGAATCGCCTCGGTTATGAGCTTTTCCAGCTTTGCCGCATCCATCCTCTTACTACGGTCGTCGATGTCGACGCCAAACTCAAGCCCCTGTTTTCAGTCCACGTATCCGAGCGCCCGTAGCCGCTGCCCCAAGCCGTCGGGTACATTCGGCCTGTCGGGGCGGACCTCGGGGTTGGCGCCCACCCAAGCTTGCAATCGCCCGGCCAGCCGCGTGGCCCGCGCGCTGTCCGTGTCTGCCAGGTTTCTCGTCTCGCCGGGGTCGGCGGAGAGATCGTAAAGCTCGCGGCGGTCTTCCTCGGGTGCCACGATGAACTTCGTGGTTCCGTCTATGACCGCGTGCATGGGGCCGGCTACGGGAACGCCGTAGACCTCGCTGCTGCGGTAGCGCCGGCGCTCGAGATATACGGGGCCGGCCGGAAGCTGGCCGAACAAGTCGCGGCCGCCGAAGCTGCCGGGAACCTCGAGCCCGACCAGCCGGAGGATCGTCGCGGCGACATCGGTGAGCTCGGCCGCGGCCGGGATGCGCGCGCCGGCCTCGATCTTGCCCGGCCAGGACATCACCAGCGGGATACGAACGGCCTCCTCGTAGAGGTTTATGCCGTGGAACATCCAGCCGTGCTGCCCCAGCCCCTCGCCGTGGTCGCTCGTCACTGCCACCACCGTTCCGGCCGCCGGAGCGGCGCGCTCGAAGATGTAGACCAGGCGGCCCAGCTGCGAGTCGGCAAAACGTATCTCGCCGTCGTAGGCCTTGACGCGGCCGCTTGTTCCCTCGGGCCACTCGGCCGCGAAGGCCACGGGAGCCTCGTACGGAGCGTGGGGGTCGACGTAGTGAACCCAAACGAACAGGGGACGCGGGTCATGACGGCCGGCCATCCAACGGGCCACAGCCTCGGTGGTATGCTCGGCGCGCCGGTCGAGACGGCCGCCCTCGGGCCGGCCAAGCGAGCGTCCCTCGACGGTGAACAGGTCGTCGTAGTGCTCGAAGCCTTGGTCGAAACCGAACCTGGCGCGCACCGGGATAGAGCTGACGAAGGCTGCGGTCTGGTAGCCGGCCCCGGCCAAGGCTTCGGCCAGGGTCGTAAAGCGTCCGGCCAGCTTATGGCCGTTCTTCATCACCCCGAGCGTGCGCGGGTAACGGCCGGTCATGAGCGCGGCGTGTGAGGGCGAGGTCGTGGCCGTGGGCGCGTAAACACGCTCGAAGAGAGTGCCGCGCCGGGCCAGGCGCTCGAGACTCGGCATCGTCGGTACCGCGTAGCCATAGGCCGAGCTGTGGTCGGCACGCAGAGTGTCGATGGTAACCAGCAGGATATCGGGCAATTTGACGGGGCCGGGAGCCGTGAAAGGCCGGCGCTTGCAGGCCGGCAGCCAGACAGCGGCCGCCACGACCAGCAAGACCGCGGCTCCGGTGAGCGCCGTTGCCAGCTTTTGTCTCCTAGTAATCCACATTAGTCCGTCGACGGCTCTTTCTAGCTTCCCTGCAGGGTTAGGTTTATGTTGACGGAATAGCCTGCCCGAGACGGCGCCCATGGCGCAAACCGCGCGAGGCGAAAAAAGGAAGACCCAGCCATGAACCAAGCTCTCCAGGACTGGATCGAGGAGGTCGCCGCCCTGACCGAACCGGACGCCATCGTGTGGTGCGACGGCTCCCAGCAAGAGTACGACCGGCTGACCTCGGAGCTGACGGCCAGCGGCGAGCTTACCCCGCTTGACCCCGAGGTCTACCCAAACTGCTTCCTGGCCCGCAGCGACCCCAACGACGTCGCGCGTGTCGAGCACCTGACCTTCATCTGTTGCGAACAAGAAGACAACGCCGGCCCCACCAACAACTGGATGTCGCCCGCGGATGCCGAAAAGAAGGTCAAGCCGCTCTACGCTGGCGCGATGAAGGGCCGCACGATGTACGTCGTGCCCTATGTCATGGGACCGCTCGGATCAGAGATCTCGGAGGTCGGGATCGAGATCACCGATTCCCCCTATGTGGTCATCAACATGCGCATCATGACGCGCATGGGCCAGGCCGCCCTCGACCAGCTCGGCGACAGTCCCGACTTCGTCAAGGGGCTGCACTCGCTCGGCGACCTCTCGCCGGAGCGACGCTACATCCTGCACTTTCCCGAACGCCGCGAGATATGGTCGGTGGGCTCGGGCTACGGCGGCAACGCGTTGCTCGGCAAGAAGTGTTTCGCGCTACGAATAGCCTCGACCATGGCCCGCGACGAGGGTTGGCTGGCCGAGCACATGCTGATCTTGGGGTTGGAAAGTCCCGAGGGCGAGACCACATACATGGCCGCGGCCTTTCCGTCGGCCTGCGGCAAGACCAACCTGGCGATGCTCGTGCCGCCGCAAAGCCAGAAGGGTTGGAAGGTGTGGACCGTGGGCGACGATATAGCCTGGATGAAGTTCGGCGCCGACGGCCGCCTTTACGCCGTCAATCCCGAGTACGGGTTCTTTGGCGTTGCGCCCGGGACGAGCAAGAAAACCAATCCGAACGCGCTCGAGAGCGTGCGCAAGAACTCCATCTTCACCAACGTCGCCCTTACCGATGATGCCACGCCCTGGTGGGAAGGCCTCGACGGCGACCCGCCCGGACATGCCATCGACTGGCGCGGCAACGACTGGACTCCCGACGGAGAGGGCCCCGCGGCCCATCCCAACTCACGATTCACGGCGCCGGCCGGCCAGTGCCCGGTTATCTCCGATGAGTGGGAGAACCCCGAGGGCGTGCCGATCTCGGCCTTCATATTCGGCGGCCGCCGCGCGCGTACCGCGCCGCTGGTGTTCGAAGCCTTCGACTGGAAGCACGGCGTGTACGTGGGGGCGGCGGTGGCCTCGGAGACCACGGCGGCGCAATCCGGCGAAGTCGGCGTAATACGGCGCGACCCCATGGCCATGATCCCCTTCTGCGGTTACAACATGGGCTCCTACTTCGACCATTGGCTCTCGATGGAGCAGCGCTCCCACAAACTGCCGCGCATCTTCCACGTCAACTGGTTCCGAACCGGCGACAACGGACGCTTCATGTGGCCGGGCTTCGGCGAGAACCTCCGTGTGCTGCGCTGGATACTCGGCCGCATCGACGGCACGGCCGAAGCCAACAAGACCCCCATCGGGTACGTACCCGCACCGGGCGCCATCGACCTCGGCGGACTCGACGACGTGGACGAAGAAGCCATGGCCGAGCTGCTGCGTATCGATCCCGACGATTGGAAGCCCGAGCTTGCCAGTCAGCTGGAGTTCTTTGAGCGTTTCAAAGAGCGTTTGCCGGCCGAGATACGCGCCCAGCACAAAGCCACGACCGAGCGCTTCGGCATCTAAGCGCCCCGGCTCACAGTTCGGGCCAGCTATCCATGGGCCGCTCGCGCTCGTAGGCGCGGCCTGCCTGCAGGACCAGTTCGTCGCGGTGGCGTTCGGCCACGATCTGCAGTCCCACCGGCAGGCCGTCATCACCGAGGCCCGCACGAATGCTGGCCGCGGGATGGCCGGACAGGTTGAAGGGATAGGTAAAGGCCACCGCGTGCATCGGTGAGGCGAACTTGTCGCCGTCTATCCCTTCGGGCGGCGGTCCCTCGGCCCGGAAAGCCTCGGTCGGCAGCTGGGGGGTGAGCAGGAGATCGTAGTCGGCGAATATGCCGGCGATCGCGTCGTTGAGACCCTGACGGCGGCGCTGCACACGGGCGCGCTCGGCCCAATCGAGCTTGGAGGCGCTCTCGAGCCCCCGCCAGAAGGCGCGGCCCAACTCGTCCTCCCTTCCCTCGGCCTCCTGGCCCAGCATGGCGCGGGTCTCGTTGCCGGCTATCATCGCCCAGTCCAGACCGAGGTCGGGCAGCTCTCGGTCGAGCCGTTCCACTTCGTGGCCGAGCCCGGCGAAGACCTCCACAGCGGCCTCGACCTCACGCATGACATCGGGGGCGACACGGGCGTAGCCGAGATCGGCGCTGAACCCGATGCGGAGCTTTCCCAGCGCTTGCCCGAGACAGTCGCAGTAGGCCAGGGCCGGGCGCGGCAAAGAGTCCGGGTCACAAGGATCGTAACCGGCGGTGACGTCCATATAGAGTGCCGCATCCTCGATACTGCGCGTGAGCGGTCCGTAATGGACCGTGTCTATCCAACGCTGCATCCCGAGGACGGGCGAGACGGGGATCCTCCCGTAGGTCGGTTTCATGCCGAAAGCGCCCACGTAACAGGCCGGTATACGGATCGAACCGCCGCCGTCGGAGGCTGTGGCAAGCGGCACCATGCGGGCAGCGATGGCCGCGGCCGAGCCGCCGCTGGAGCCGCCGGGGGTGCGCTCCTTGTTCCACGGATTGCGCGTGACGCCGAAAAGCCGGTTCTTGGTGAAGCCCGTGTAACCGAACTCGGGCGTATTGGTCTTGCCGACGACTATGGCCCCCGCAGCTCGCAGCCGGGCCACGTGCACGGCGTCGCGCTCGGCCACCCGATCCTTGAACGGTACGGAGCCGAAGGTGGTCGGCATGCCGGCGACATCCTCGAGGTCCTTCACCCCGAGGGCCACGCCGGCAAGCGGACCGGCCGGGCGGCCGCCGGCGAGCGCCTTTTCCTGGGCGCGGGCCTCCTTGAGAGCGCGCTCGCGGTCGAGGTGCACAAAGGCGTTGATGTCCTCGTCGGTCGCGTCTATGCGCTCAAGACAGGCGCTTATGGTTTCAACCGGCGACAGGTCGCCCGCAGCGACCAAGCGGGCGGTCTCGGCGGCCGAGAGTTCATGGAGTTGGGAATCTAGCATGACGGGGGGCTATCAGTTCAAGACAGCCATGACTAGACGGCCCCTCATGCCGGCGTTGGGGGCCTGGAAGTCCCGCTGGACCCCCATCCCCCATTCGGGGGGTGAACTAGGGGTAAACCCTGAGGGCTCCTGGGAAAGTCCCATATACCAAAGGTCCTAAGGAAACGATAAGGTAGAAGCGTGGAACTACGTCCTAGCAAGTCCCAACCACGGGTCGATACGGGCAGCTCCGGAGACGCGGCCTTCGTGCTGGGTATGGTCATGGTGGGCGTTTTCGTCGGTGCCATTGTGACGCTGGTCCTGATCGCGTTCCTCGACAAGCTGCCGGGTCCCTTTGGCACCATCATAATCATCTCGCTTGTCGCCTTCGCGGCCGTGCTCTTAAAGGCCGTGGCCACGCGCCTGCTGGCCACGCCCAACATGGCCCGTACGCGCCCCCCGGTGCTTCGCAGCCACCGCAGGCGGCGGGCCGCCTAGCTGTCTATCTCTATGGCCACCGGGCAGTGGTCCGAGCCCATCACATCTGTGTGAATCGTCGCGCTGCGAAGCGAACCGGCGAATTCTTCGTTGACGAAGTGATAGTCGAGGCGCCACCCGACATTGCGGTCGCGTGAGCCACCGCGGTAGCTCCACCAACTGTAATCACGCCGCTCGGGTTCGACTCCTTCGTAAGCCGACCCGGGCTTGAAACGGCGAAAGCTGTCGACCCAGCCGGCTTCCATGTAAGCGCCGAGCGCTTCGCGCTCCTCGGGTAGGAAGCCCGTGACCTTCTCGTTGTCCTTGGGGCGGGCAAGGTCGACCTCGGAGTAGGCTGTGTTCCAATCGCCGGTCACCACGAGGTTCTTGCCGGCGGCTCGCTCCTCCTCGATGGTCTCGAGCATGGTGGCGTAGAATTCCAGCTTGAAGGCCAGACGTTCGGGGTCGGGCCCCTCGGGGGTCTGCCGTCCGTTGGGAAAATAACAGTTGTAAAGCGTGAACCCGCCGTGCTCGGTTATGACCACGCGCCCCTCGTCGCGCTCGAACTCCACGCCTTTGGTGACAAAGAGCGGCTCGTGCCGGCTGAGCGTGGCAACGCCGCTGTACCCCTTGCGCTCGGCCGGGTGGAAGCAGGCCGTGTAGCCGAGTGCGGCTATGGCCTCGAGATCCTTGGCCGGGATCTGTTCCTCGGTGGCCTTTATCTCCTGCAGACAGACGACATCGGCCGAATCGCGCTCCAACCAATCGAGGAAGCCCTTCTTTAGAGCGGCGCGAAGGCCGTTTACGTTCCAGGAGACTATTCGCATGAGCCGCTGGCGGGGCGGCGATTCTGCGTGTCGTCGCCCCGTCGAGTCAACCGTTGACTCTCCCAACGGCCGGAGTTTACATGCGCGCGTGGCCAGCACGCTCGAACCGATAGAGAAGACCTTCCCGAACTCTAAAAAAGTCTACGACGGCGGCGAGCTGCCCGTTCCCCACCGCGAGATCTCGCAGTCGGGCGACAACCCGCCGCTGCGTCTCTACGACAGCGCCGGTCCGCAAGGCTACTCGGCCGCCGAGGGTCTGCCGGCCACGAGAAGCTCTTGGACCGAACGGCGCGGCACCGGCCGGACCAACATGTCCCAGATGCACTGGGCCCGGCGCGGCGAGATCACCGAGGAGATGCGCTTCGTGGCCCGCCGCGAGAAGGTCGCCGAAGAGTTCGTCATGCGCGAGGTCGCCGAGGGACGGGCCATCATTCCCGCCAACATCCGTCACCCAGAACTCGAACCGATGGCCATCGGCCGCAACTTCCTCGTCAAGATCAACGCCAACATCGGCAACTCGGCCGTTAGTTCGTCGGTGGAAGAGGAGGTCGACAAGCTGCGCTGGGCCGTGCGCTGGGGGGCCGACACGGTGATGGACCTCTCGACGGGCGCCGACATCCACGAGACCCGCGAGCGCATCATTCGCAACTCGCCGGTGCCCATCGGCACGGTGCCCATCTATGAGGCCCTGGAGAAGGTCGGCGGGGCGCCCGAGGACCTCGACTTCGACGTCTTCATGGAGACCTTGGTCGAACAGGCCGAACAGGGCGTGGATTACTTCACCATCCACGCCGGCGTACGCCTGGCCCACATCCCGCTAACGGCCGACCGTGTGACGGGGATCGTCTCGCGGGGCGGCTCGATAATAGCCAAGTGGTGCCTGGCCCATCACGAGGAAAACTTCCTCTACTCGCGCTTCGACGAAATGTGCGAGCTGATGAAGACCTACGACGTCTCCTTCTCGCCCGGCGACGGCCTCAGGCCCGGCTCCACGGCCGACGCCAACGACCGTGCCCAGTTCGCCGAACTCGACACGCTGGGCGAACTGACCCTCGAGGCCTGGCGGCACGACGTGCAGGTCATGATCGAGGGGCCCGGCCACAT
>CAYXZP010000049.1:0-16919 GCA_964469485.1 uncultured Myxococcales bacterium
TCGAGAACATGGGCGCCCAGATGGTCAAGGAGGTCGCCTCCAAGACCTCCGACGTCGCCGGCGACGGCACCACCACGGCCACCGTTCTGGCGCGCGCCATATTCACGGAGGGCGCGAAAATGGTCGCCGCGGGCCATGATCCGATGGCGCTCAAGCGCGGCATCGAGAAAGGCGTCGAGGCCATCGTCGCCGACCTGCACAAGACCTCCAAGTCCACCAAGGACCGCGAGGAGATCGCCCAGGTCGGGACCATATCGGCCAACTCGGACACCACCATCGGCAACATCATCGCCGAGGCCATGGACAAGGTCGGCAAGGAAGGCGTGATAACCGTCGAGGAGAACAAGGCTCTCGAAACGACCCTAGAGGTCGTCGAGGGAATGCAGTTCGACCGGGGTTACCTTTCGCCCTACTTCGTCACCGACCCCGAGCGCATGACGGCCACCCTCGAGGACTGCATGATCCTCATTCACGAGAAGAAGATCTCGAACATGAAGGACCTGCTCCCCGTTCTCGAATCGATCGCCAAGACGGGCAAACCCTTTCTGATCATCGCCGAGGACGTCGACGGCGAAGCCCTGGCTACGCTGGTGGTCAACAAGATCCGCGGAACGCTCAACTGCGTCGCGGTCAAGGCTCCGGGCTTCGGTGACCGTCGCAAGGAGATGCTCAAGGACATCGCCACGTTGACCGGCGGCAAGGTCATCTCCGAGGAACTCGGCCTCAAGCTTGAGAACGTCGGTACCGGCGACCTCGGCAAGGCCAAACGTCTGGTCGTGGACAAGGACAACACGACGATCGTCGACGGTGCCGGCAAGAAGTCCGACATCGAGGGACGCATCAACGTGATCCGTAGCCAGATCGAGGACACCACCTCCGACTATGATCGCGAGAAGCTGCAGGAGCGGCTGGCCAAGATCGTCGGCGGTGTGGCCGTCATCAAGGTGGGTGCCGCCACCGAGGTCGAGATGAAGGAAAAGAAGGCCCGCGTCGAGGATGCGCTCCACGCCACCCGTGCCGCGGTCGAGGAAGGCATCGTCGCTGGCGGCGGTGTGGCTCTCGTGCGCGCCGCCTCGGCCGTACTCGACGGCATCAAGTGCGGCGATGAGGAGAAGGTCGGTGTTCGCATACTGCGCCGTTCCTGCGAGGAGCCTTCCCGCTGGATCTCGACCAATGCCGGTCAGGAGGCCGCGGTCGTCATCGACCGGATAAAGGCGGGCAAGGGCGCCTTTGGTTACGACGCTGCCAGCGGTGAGTTCTGCGACATGCTCAAGGCCGGCCTCATCGACCCGACCCAGGTCGTTCGGACCGCGCTCCAGAACGCGGCTTCGGTCGCCGGCCTGATGCTGACAACCGAGGCGCTGGTCGCCGACAAGCCCGAAGAGAAGAGCGATGCGGCAGCGGCCGCAGCAGCGGCTGCCGGTGGCATGGGTGGCATGGGCGGCATGGGCGGCATGATGTAACACGGGTCTATCGGGCCCGCGAAACACTCCCCCCGTCGCTGACGCGGCGGGGGGAGTGTTTGTTTAACCCTGTTTACAAACTGTCCGAATAGTGTTCAAAGAATCCACCGGAAGTCGCAGAGATGTCGGTTACGATAAGACTCGCTAGGCATGGGAGCAAGAAACGGCCGTACTACCGCATCGTAGTGGCCGACAGACGAGCTCCGCGGGACGGGCGTAACCTCGCACAGGTCGGAACTTACGACCCGTTGTCCGATCCTGTCGAGGTCAAGCTCGACGAGGAGAAAATCAGCTCATGGTTGAAGAAGGGCGCGAAGCCAAGCCCGACGGTGGCCAGCCTGCTCAAGAAAGCGAGACCGCAGAGCTAGGAACGGCACAGGTCCCGGGGGATCTTCTCAAGGACCTGGTCCAAAGCGTGGCCGAGAACCTGGTGACCAAACCCGAGGCGGTCGAGGTCACCGAGAGCGAGGGCGAGAACTCTTCGGTACTGGAACTGCGGGTCGATAAGAACGATCTCGGGCGCGTCATCGGCAAGCAGGGCAGGACTGCCAAGTCACTGAGGACCATCCTCAATGCGGCGGCCTCGCGATCCAACCGCAAGGTCACTGTAGAGATTGTGGAAGACTGACACCGGCCGGCCCGTCCGGATCGCCAAGGTGCTCAGACCTCACGGCGTTCGCGGCGCAGTGCTTCTCGGCGTCGATCAAAGCCTGCGTGAGACCGTCGTCCCCGGACTCGAGATCGATATAGAGGACATAGGCTCGTTCACCGTCGAGTCGGCCTCGCCGCACAAGACGGGCCTGCTGGTACAGTTCCGCGAAATGAACGACCGCGACGATGCCGAGCGCGCGTCGGGTCGTTGGGCCAGCGTGCCCCGCAAGACCTTGCCCGACACCGCCGCCGGTCAATACTACGATTTCGAGCTGGTCGGCGCTGAGGTCAAGAGTGCCGCTGACGGGTCCACGCTCGGTACCGTCCGCGAGGTCATAGCCACGGGCGCAAACGACGTTTACCGGGTCGAGGGGCCGGCCGGAGAGCTGCTCATTCCGGCGGTCGAAGGCGTGGTCATCGAGGTCGATACCGAGACCGGCACGGTCACCGTCGACCCGGCCGGCCTAGTCTCCCCGGACGCGCAATGAGAGAACCAAAGCTGCTGTGCGATATCATCTCCCTGTTCCCCGGGGCCGTCAGGGCCGGCGCCGCTTGCGGGGTGGTCGGTAAGGCTATCGAGTCCGGCCTGATCGGTCTGCGCACCCACCAACTGCGTGACTATACCGGCGGTAGCCCCCACCCGGTCGACGACCACCCCTACGGAGGAGGCCCCGGCATGGTCATGCGCCCCGAGCCCGTCTACGCCGCGGTCGAGGAACTGTCGGCCGCGCGCCGCCACGACCGCCGTATACTGCTTACCCCGCAGGGAAGACGCTTCGACCAGGCCGCCGCCCGGCGGCTGGCCTCGGTAGGGTCCATGCTCATTTTTTGCGGCAGGTACGAGGGCGTGGACGAAAGGGTAAGAGGGCTGTTCGACGAGGAACTTTCCATCGGGGATTACGTGTTGAGCGGCGGCGAGGCGGCGGCCGTGGTGCTGGTGGACGCCGTTTCGCGGTTGGTCCCGGGCGTGTTGGGTTCGCCGGAGTCTCTCGGCGATGAGTCCTTCGGACAGGGGCTGCTCGAATACCCCCAGTACACGCGGCCGGAAACCTTTCGCGGGCACAGCGTCCCGGGCGTTCTGCTCTCGGGCGACCACGCAAGGATCGAACAGTGGCGGCGCGAGCAGGCACAGCAGCGAACGCGCGAGCGCCGTCCGGACATGCTGGCGAAAGAGCGCCACGACTGAGGTGGCCGGCCGCTCACGGGTCTACCTGGCCCTCATTCACCACCCGGTCTACGACAAGCACGGCCGGGTGGTGACGACATCGCTTACCACTCTCGACCTCGGCGATCTGGCGCGCAGCTGCCGAAGCTTCGGCGTGGACGCCTTCTACGTGGTCAGTCCGGTGCAAGCCATGCGGGGCCTCGCCCGCAAGGTCATCTCACACTGGCGCGACGGGGCCGGACACGCCTACAACCCGAATCGCGCCGACGCCTTGTCGCTTGTACGGCTGGCAAGAGACCTCGAAGGGGTCGAGATCGATATCGAGGCCGACACCGGCCGGCTGCCGGTGCTTGTGGCCACGAGCGCACGACGGCTGGCCGACCCCGTGAGCTTCGCCGACCTGGCCGCCGAGCTGCGCGGGGCGCGCGACCCCTACCTGATAATGCTCGGAACTGGCTGGGGGCTCGCCGACCAGCTCGTGGCCAGAGCCGCCCGAAGGCTGGAGCCGATCGCCGGCAGCGACGACTACAACCATCTGTCCGTGAGGGCGGCAGCCGCCATCATCCTTGACCGTCTCTTAGGCACCCGCTAAACAATCGCGTTCCCATGAACGTGATCGACCGCATAGAAGCCGAGCAAACTACGGCCAAACTGCCGGATTTCCGGCCCGGAGACACGATCCGCGTCCACGCCAAGATCGTCGAGGGCGAGAAGGAACGGGTGCAGATCTTCGAGGGCGTCTGCATACGGCGAAGCTCCGGCGGGAGCCGCGCCAGCTTCACGGTCCGCAAGACCTCTTACGGCGTAGGGGTCGAGCGCACTTTTCCGTTGCACTCCCCCCGCATCGACAAGGTCGAGATCAAGAACCGCGGCAAGGTACGGCGGGCACGCCTTTACTATCTGCGCAAGCGCGCCGGCAAGGCCGCACGCATCAAAAGCCGCGACAACTAGGAAGCCGGCCCTTATCAGGCAAGGTGGCAGGCCACGTCATGGCCGGCGACCTTGCGTAGTTCGGGGATCTCCCGCTTGCAGCGCTCCTCGGCCAGCGAACAGCGGGTGTGAAAGGCGCAGCCCGGGGGCGGGGTGAGCGGGCTCGGGACATCGCCGGAGACCCGCGCCGGCCGTGAAGCCGCGCGAGCGTCGAGGCTCGGAACCGCGGCCAGCAGAGCCTCCGTGTACGGGTGCTTCGGCGATGCATAGATCTGGCCGGCCGAGGCCAATTCGACGATGCGCCCCAGGTACATGACGGCCACACGGTCGCTCACGTGTTCGATGACCCTCAAGTCGTGGGAGATGAAAGCGAAGGTCAGCGACATCTCCTCCTTGAGGTCGGCGAGGAGATTGAGGATCTGCGCTTGTATGGACACGTCGAGGGCGGAGACCGGTTCGTCGGCCACGATGAACTTGGGCCGGAGGATGAGCGCACGGGCTATCCCGATGCGCTGACGCTGCCCCCCGCTGAATTCGTGCGGGTAGCGGTCGTATGTATCCGGACCGAGTCCGACCCGTTCCATCATCTCGAGCGTCATCCGGCGTTTGTCCTGACCGCGTGCTATGCCGTGGATCTCGACACCCTCCCCGATTATGTTGCCGACACGCATACGCGGGTTGAGAGAGGCGTAGGGATCTTGGAACACGATCTGCATGTGCCGCCTGAGCGCTCGCAGCTCAGAACGCGGCAGCCGGGCCAGGTCCGTGCCGTCGAACTCGACGCTGCCGGCGCTCGGAGCCAGTAACGCCAGCAAGAGACGGCCGAGGGTCGATTTTCCGCAACCCGATTCCCCGACTATGCCGAGGGTCTCGCCCGCGGCGATGTCGAGGTCGATGTTCTGGACCGCACGCAACTCGCGGCGCCGTCCCGACAGTCCGCCGCCGGCCGCAAAGCTGCGTGCCAGTCCCCGGGCGCGTAACAAGGGCTGGCTCACGGGTCCGCTCCGACGAGCACGCAAGCGGCCTTGCGTCCCGGCCCAAAGACCTCCAGGGCCGGGTCCGTGGTCGAACATTCAAGCCGCGCCACGTCGCAGCGGTCACGGAAACGGCAGCCGCTCGGCAGCTCCGTCAGCCGCGGCACCACCCCGCTTATCGCCTCGAGGCGGCCCTGCGCCCTGCCAAGCTCGGGCTGCGAGCGGGGAAGCCCGCGCGTGTAAGGATGCCCGGGAGACCCGAAAACCTCGGCTACCGGCCCTTCCTCGACGATACGGCCTGCGTACATCACGATAATGCGCGAGGCACGGGTGACAACCACGCCGAGGTCGTGGGTTATCAGGATCAGGGCCATCCCGAGCTTGTCTTGGAGCCCCGAGAGCAGATCGAGGATCTGCGACTCGATGGTGACGTCGAGCGCAGTAGTCGGTTCATCGGCGATCAGCAGCTTGGGGTCACAGGAAAGCGCCATGGCGATCATCACCCGCTGGCGCATGCCGCCGCTCAGCTGGTGCGGATAGTCTCTGGCGCGCGCGGCCGCGTCCGGGATCTCCACCAGTTCGAGCATCCGCACGGCCTCCCGCCACGCCTCCCGCCGCGAGACATCCCTGTGAAGACGGACCGCCTCGGCGATCTGCCAACCGATGGAGAACACCGGGTTGAGCGACGTCATCGGCTCTTGGAAGATCATCGCGATCTCGTTGCCCCGCACCTCGCGCATCTCGCGGTCGTCGAGACCGAGCAGGTTACGGCCCGCAAACCGTATTTCGCCGTCACTGATGCGCCCGGGCGGGTTTTGGACCAGCCTCAGTATGGAAAGCGCCGTGACGCTCTTGCCGCACCCGGACTCGCCGACGATGCCGACGGTCTCGCCCTCGTTGACGGAAAGGGTGATGCCGTCAACGGCACGGGCCGGGCCGGCCTCGGTGTCGAACACGGTCCGCAGACCTTCTATCTCGAGCAGCGCGGCCACCGGTCTATCTCAGCCTCGGGTCGAGCACGTCACGCAATCCCTCTCCCAGTAGATTGTAGCCGAGTACGGTGGCGAGTATGGCCAGGCCCGGACACACAGAGAGCCACCAGGCCACCTCGATACTGTTCTTCCCCTCCGTGAGGATATTCCCCCAACTGGGGTCGGGCGGCTGCACGCCTATGCCGAGAAAGCTCAAGGCGCTCTCGGTGAGTATCGCGCCGGCCACGCCGAGTATGAAGGCAACGAAGACCGGCGCCATCGCGTTGGGCAGTCCGTGGCGAAGTATCACACGCCAGGGGCGGGCGCCCAGGCCCTCTGCCGCAACCATGAACTCGCGCTCCCGCAAGCTGAGGAACTCCGCCCTGACCAACCGGCACACCCCCATCCAGGAGGTCAGACCGATAACGACCATGATGTTCCATATGCTTGCGTCGAGGAAGGCAATGACCGCGAGGATGAGAAAGAAGGATGGGAAACAGAGCATCACGTCGACAAAGCGCATGATGACCGCGTCCATGAAACCGCCCGCGTATCCCGCGATCGAGCCGAGCACCACGCCGATCAGACAGGCTATGCCGACGGCCACGAAACCGACGAGCAAGGATACGCGGGCGCCGTATATCATGCGGCTCAGCACGTCACGGCCTATGCCGTCGGTACCCAGCGGATGGGCCTGGCTCGGGGCTTCCAGGACCGCGTATGTATCGAGAGCGTGGGGGTCATAGGGGGCCAACCAGGGCGCGAACACCGCCACGACGAATAGCACCGTGACTATGGCCGCCCCTGCCGCCGTGAGCTTGTTGCGAATCAGTGCGCGGACGATCATTTCCTTACCGCCTCCGCAGTCTCGGGTCCGCAACGGCATAGGCGATGTCGGCCAGAAGGTTGCCGGCAAGGGTCAGCAGGGCGCCGATGACCAGGACCCCCATGACAACCGTGTAATCGCGAGACATGACGGCACCGTAGAACAGCCGGCCCATGCCCGGGATCGCGAATATGGTCTCGAATATCACCGCCCCGCCCACCAGCCCCGGGATAGAAAGACCGAGGATGGTTATTACCGGCAGCAAGGCGTTGCGCATCGCATGCCGGTAGACCACGACCCGCTCGCTAAGCCCCTTGGCGCGCGCCGTGGTGACGTAGTCCTGCCTGAACACCTCGAGCATGCTCGAGCGCATGTAACGCGACATGCCCGCCAGGCTGGTCACGGCCGCCACCCCCACCGGCATGATCAGGTGCCGTACCCGGTCCATCACGCGCGCGCCCAGTCCCATGCTGTCGTAGTCGAGCGATTTGAGCCCCGATACAGGCAGCCAGCCCAACTCCACCCCGAAGAACATCATGCACAGCAAGGCCAACCAGAAGGTCGGCATCGCAAAGCCCAGGAACACGACGACCGTAGTGGCGCGGTCGGCGGTCGAGTACTGATGGGTGGCCGAGTAAACGCCTATGGGCACCGCCGCGGCCAGAATCAGGCAAAGCGACATCGCGTTTAACAGCAGCGTTACCGGTAGGGCCTCACCGATCTTTTCCAGCACCGGGCGCGCGTCCCGAGACATCGATACGCCGAGGTCTCCCGTGGCCATCTTCTTGAGCCACATGCCGTACTGCACCGGCAGCGGGCGGCCCAGGCCCCAGTGCTCTTCGAGGCGCTGACGTAGTTCCGGGCTGGCGTCCGGGTTCATGTCGGTGAGCAGGTCCATGGGAGAACCAGGCGCGAGATGAATGACCACGAAAGAAACGAAGGTGATCCCGATGAACAGTGGCCCGAGACCGGCCAACCTAGCGCCGAGATAACGAAGCATGGCTCTCAGCTACCCGCGTCGATCGCATAGCGCTGGCGAGCCGACGGAACGTACCAATCCTTAAAGTTGTAGGCGATGCCGGCCGGGGCCGGCCTTATCCCCATGAAACGGCCGTTGAGCGCGGGCAGCGAGTGGGCCACGTAGAGGAAGGTGTAGGGCTGCTGCTCGACCAGGATCTCCTGAAAGCGGTCGTAGGCCTGCTTTCGTTCGGCCGCGTCGAAGGTCCTGCGCCCCTCTTCCAGCAGCCGGTCGACCTCGGGATCGGCAAAGGAAACGAAGTTGAACTCCTTCTCGCCCGTTTTCGAGGAATGCCAGATATCGTACTGGTCGGGATCAAGTGAAAGGCTCCACCCCAGGACCACGGCCTCGAACTTCCTCTTGTCGATGAAGTTGTTGATGAAAGCCGACCACTCCACAACGCGCACCTCGGAACTGACACCGACCTCGGCCAGGCGCCGCTGGATGATGGTGGCGGTCTTGAGCCTGCTCTCGTTGCCCTGGTTGGTAAGGATGCGGAACTCGAAGGCGCGGCCGTCCTTGTCGAGTACCCCGTCGCCGTCGCTGTCGCGCCAACCGGCCTCCTCGAACAGAGCGCGCGAGCGCTCCGGGTCGAAGGCCAGGTCTTCGAGCCGTTCGTTCACCCACACGGTGCCCGGCTTGTACGGGCTCGCGGCCGGCTGTCCGAGCCCCATCAGCACGGCGCGCACGATCTCTTCCTTGTCAATCGCATGGCTCAGCGCTCTGCGGACACGGACGTCGGTAAACAGCTCGTTCTTCAGATTGTATCCGAGGTAGGTGTAGGAGTTGGTCAGGTACTTGTACTTGCGAAACGCCTTCTCGAACTCCGTCGACACGGTCTGCCGCGAGAACTGCAGCGGGGTGAGGCCCATCATGTCGAGCCCGCCGGACTTGAGTTCGAGGAACTGGGTCTGCAGATCCGGGATGATCCTGTAGACGACCTTGTCGATGTGCGGCCTGCCACGGTAGTAGTCACGGTTGGCCAGCAGCGTGATACTGCGCCCGCTCTCCCAAGAGTCGAACTTGTAGGCGCCGAGTCCGACCGGGTTGCGCCCGAAATCGGAGGCTGGGTTGATATCGCGGCCCTCGAGCAGGTGGCGTGGCAACACCACGAGATTTCCCCAACTGGCAAGGGCCGGCGCGAAAGGTTCGCGGTAGCTCACCCGGAAGCGGTGATCGCCGAGCACCTCGAAGCTTTCCACCTGCCGGTAATCTTCGGCATAGGCCGTTATGGTGGCCGGGTCCGTTATGGTGCGCCATCCGAACTCCACGTCACGGGCGCTAAAGGGCCGCCCGTCCTGCCAACGGACGTCATCGCGCAGGTTGAAGGTGATGGTGAGCCCGTCTTCCGAGACTTCCCAGCTGCGAGCCAGCCGTGGCTCGAGATGGCTGAGCGTCGGATCATAGGCCACCAGGCCGTCGAAGATCAGGCCGGCAACGCTGTGCGAGGCGCTGTCGCCGGCCAGCATGGGTATGAGGTTCGAGGCATCGCCGATCGATCCTTCCAGGATGGCGTCGCCGTAGGCCGGCGCGGTGTCCGTCGGCTGCCGGGAGCCGACCGCGGGCCCGTCCTCCTTGGTGCAGGACGTCAGACAGACCGAGGCCAGGACCAGTGCCAGCAGAGACCGTTCAAGGTAGACCGTCAGCGGCATCCATCTCCTCCATGTCCAGAACGCGGGCGCCGGGCCCGGCACGGATCTCAAAGGCATTATCACCCGAGGCCACACCGCGCCACACGCGTTCGTAGACCAGCTTCACCCCGCCATGGCCTTTGACGGTAGCTTCCATGCGGTGCGGAAAGCGCAGACCCTCGGCGTCGCGGTAGTCATCGAAGGACACCAGCAGATCGGCCATGCGGCGGTCGCCCTTGACGCTCAGGCCGCGAAGCAACAAGGAACTCCGGTCGATGACGAGCGTGTACTGGCCGCCGCCGGGTAGGTCGCGGGTCCACGCCCACGAGCGCCGCTGGGCTCGCACACGGCCCGGCCGGCGCGCCCGAAGGTCGGGCGGCAAGGCGCTCACAAGGGATGCAAGCACGCCGATGTCGAGCGGTACGCCGGTAAAACGCGCAATGTTGCCCGCGCTGGCGGCCCCGCGGTAGACGAGCGCTTCGGCCCTGTAGTGCAGCGCTAGTGTGCTGCCGTTGCTGGCCATGGTGTGCGTGGGGCCGAAGGGACTCATCACGTCTATACGTATCCGGTCCGGCGCCTCTACCAGTATCATCTGAGCCGAACGCGTGGTGCCGTCGCGGCCGTGGAGCTCGGCACGAACCTGGGCGCGCAGCGAGCTGAGCCCGGCCGCTCGCGAGGCCAGGGCATCTTCGATCTGGGCGGGTGAAGGAGGGCTGGACGGAACAGCCCCGCTAAAGCTACACGCGGCCAATGCCAGGGCGGTCGCGCAGGCCGCCGTGGCGGCGTGCACGCCGGCCGCGCTAGAGCGACTCACCCGTCGACTTGCCGGTGAGGTCCCTTATCTTTCGTTTTACGCGAAGCCGCTGGTCGCCGTCGTCGGTACGCGCTTCGCAATCGCGGTAGACCCGCAGCGCTTTCTCGCTCCTGCCGGTCTCTCGATAGGCGTCGGCGAGGTGTTCGCTGATGACGGGATCGTTGCCGGCCAATTGCTGGGCCCTTTCCAGCTCGTTGACAGCCGCCGGATAGTTGCCCCGTTGGTAGAATATCCAACCGAGGCTGTCGACGAAGAAACCGTCGTTCGGGTGTAGTGCGAGGGCCTGCCGGACGAGCGCCTCGGCTTCGTCGAGGTTCTCGCCGAGTTCGGCAAAGGTGTAGCCGAGATAGTTGAGAGCCGCACCGTTCTCCGGGTTCATGGCTATTACCCGCCGCAGCAGAGAGATGGCTTCCGCCTTGCGTCCCGCCTCGTCGTAGAGAGCGGCAAGGCTGAACAGAAAGCGGTCGCTGCCGGGTTCAAGTTCGACGAGTTCGTTGGCAACGATGATCGCCGGCTCGAAGCGCTTCTGCTCGCGGTAGAGTCCGACGAGCAGTATGCGCGCGTCCGTGTTGCCGGGCAGCGCATCGGCAAGCTTTTCGGCCGTACGTACCGCCTCGCGTAACCTTCCATCCTCCCTTAGAAGCTGAACGAGCTGAAGTCTGGCTTCGCTGAACCGGGGCGAACCGGCCGGAATGTTTCTGAACTCGCGTTCGGCGGCCGCGAAGTCGCCGAGCTCATGGTATGTGGCGGCGAGGTAGTAGCGTACGGCGTGGTCCGAGGGGCGGGCGCCGAGAACGAGGCTGAACTCCATCGCGGCTCTTTTGAAATCCCCTTTCTGCAGACTGATGAGCCCGATCTTGGTCTGGGTGTCGAGCGGGTCTTCCTCGAGACCGACGAGGCTCTCGTACTGCGCTATAGCGTCATCGAGCTTGCCTTCGGCGACATAGATGGCGCCGAGGCGGCGCCGGGCGACAAGCGAGTGACGGTTCAACTCGAGCGCCTTCCGATAGCTCTCGATGGCGCGGTCGCGCCGCTCCTGCTGCTCGTAGACGAAGCCCATTTCCAAATGGATCTGATCCGAGGAGGCGTCGAGCCGGAGCGCCCTCCGGTAAGCGTCCAACGATTGCTCGTGCATGCCGGCCAGGGCGTAGGAGCGGCCGAGGTAAAAGTTGGCGATCAAAGAATCCGGCTGGACCCTGGCCGCTTTCTCCAGCGTCGCCACCGCCTTGGGGTAATCGCCCTTGCGGTTGTAGAGCGACCCCAGTTGCATCATAGCGTCTTCGCGGTTCGGCGAACTAGCAAGCACCGTGACGTATTCCTCGATGGCCTCGTCGTGCTGCTCGAGCGAAACGTGGAGGCTTGCCAGCAACACGCGGTGCTCGACGTCGTCGGGTTCAAGGCGAACCAGTTCCCGGGCCTCCCCGAGGGCCTCTTCGAGACTGCCCGTACGGATGTGCAGCTGCACCAAGCGCGAGTGCGGCCGCGGGTCGTCGGGGTCCAACTCCACCGCGCTGCGCATCTCGAGGGTCGCCCGCACGATGTCGCCGCGGTCGTGGGCGACCAAAGCCTTGAGATAATGCGCGGCGGCCAGGTCCTTGGGCCCGAGCCGCATCTCGGCGCTGCCGGCCACCCTGGCGTCCCGGTACAGGGCCCCGCCTGCGGCGCCGAAGCCGCCCGCCGCACAGGCCGACAACAGCACCGAGACCGAAAAAAGTGCGAACAGCCGCGTCACCGTACTTCGAGGTTAACACGCGACGACTGTGATAGGTACCATGGCCGGACAATGTTCGTGCGTTGGTTCTTCACCGTGTTCCCGCGCGAGATGGCGCAGGCCTGGCATTTGATGCGGCCGGCGCTGGTGGTCTGGCTCGCGCTCTCGGCAACCCTGGCCCTGCTGACCTCGTACACGACGACGGTGACGACGGGGGGCGCCGACCTCGTGTTGGTGCGTGCCGCCTTCTCGCGCTTGGTCATCGTGGCGACAGCATGGGTGCTCGACAGGTCGACCGCCGGCCGGCCGCTCGAGCCGGCCGAACTTTTCGGCCTTTATCTTCGCAAGGTGCCGGCGCTGCTGGGATACGGCGCGATCGCCTTCGGTCTGTGCCTGGCCGCCCGTGCTCTCACGCTTGCGGCCGTCGTCATGGTCCTAGGCGGCGGCGACGGCGGACTGCTGGCTGGACGCGCCCTGTCGCTGGCCGTCTATTACACCCTGCTCGTGCGGTTCTGCTTCTTCCCCTTCCTGGTCGTACTGGCCGAGCGCGGGAAGTTCGACGCCCTGACAGCACCGGCGGAGGGGCTGGCCCGAAGGGCGGCCTACCTGGCGTGGCCGCTGTTCGTGAGCGACCGCCTGGGTGAAGGCAGGCGCTGGGGGCTGCTCCCCTATGTCGTGCTGATATCACTTGCCCCCGCCTGGGCCGGGTCGGCGGGAACAGCCGCACTAGCAGCCGGCGAGTGGCTCGCCTTCATGGCCTACGCCGTGCTCTTCGCTCACTACAAGGCACGCAGCTCCGAGGTCGGTGCGTGAGGCGGGGCCGGCGCGCCTCTCAGTCGTGCTCACAGTCGGCCAGTGATCCGATCCACACCTCGCCGCCCTCGAAGTGTTCCTTCTTCCAGATCGGCGCAACATGCTTGAGACCGTCGATCAACCAAGCACAGGCCGCGAGCGCTTCGGCGCGGTGTTCGGCGGAGACAGCCACGGCAACGCTCAACTCACCCACCGGCACAACGCCGCTCCTGTGCACGATGGCCGTCCGGCCCAACGGCCAGCGGCCGGCGGCCTCTGTGGCCAACCGGCGAAACTCGGCGACGGCCATGTCGTCGTAGGCCTCGTACTCGAGCTTGATCACCCTGCGGCCGCGGTTGTGTGCGCGCGTCATCCCGCCGAAGGTCGCCACGGCACCTGCGCCGTCGTCAGCCACGGCCGCGATGACGGCGGCCATATCAATGGGTGTCGTGCTTATCGCGAACACGCCTATCCTCCCGCAACCGGCGGCAGGACCGCGATCTCGTCACCATCGGCAAGTCGTTTGGAAGGCTCGGCGTACTCGAGGTTCACGGCCACGCGCAGACTGCCCGCGCCAAGGTCGTCAAGCCCGTGGCGCTCGGCCAGTTCGCGCATCAGACGGCCGACGCTCGTGCCTTCATCGATCTCGACCGTCTCGCGGTCGAGACCCAGCCTCTCCCTCACCAGCCCGAAATACAGGACCGACACCTTTAGTTGCGCCTGCGGGCTCATCCGCCGTCAGTACCGCCGCCGGCGAGCAAGCCCGTCAGGTGGCCGAGTTCCGGGGCGATCAGCTCCTCGGTCCCCAGCCGGCACGCGGCAGTCGACCCCGGTAACGCGAACACTACGGTGGTCCCCATGACGCCGCCGAGCGCCCGCGAGGCCATGGCGGCCGCGCCGATCTCCCGGTAGCTCAGCATACGGAAAAGTTCGCCGAATCCATCGAGCCGCTTGTCGAGCAGCCCGCACACCGCCTCGTAGGTGTTGTCCCGCGGGGCGATCCCGGTGCCGCCGCTCAGTATGACCGCGTCGGCGCCGGCGGCGGCCCGCGCCACCGCCTCGACCACCCGGGCGCCGTCGTCGGGCACGATCTCGTAAGCAGCGAGCCGGTGGCCCCGTCCTTCGAGAATCCCGATGATCTCGGCCCCCGACGAGTCGTCGTCCGTCGTGCGGGTGTCGGAAACCGTAATGACCGCGAAGTCGACGTTCCTGTCGCTGCCGGCGTGCCCGTGTGTGCCCACAGCTTCGTCGTATAGAAAGAAAGCCCGGTTGTAACAAAGAACTTCACCTGCAGCCGCCCTCTCGCTATACAGGGACCATATGAGTTCGCTTGCCGGTCTCCGAGTTCGACAGACGCCGACCTTCTACATCGAGAGCTACGGCTGCCAGATGAACCTTGCCGACAGCGAGATGATAGGCGGGGTGCTATGCGAGCGCGGTTACCGGCCGGTCCGCGAGGCAAACGAGGCCAGCGTCATCCTGCTCAACACCTGCGCCATCCGTGAGAACGCCGAGCGGCGCGTGGCACAAAGGGTGCGCCAACTGATAGCGGAAAGAGACGGGCGGGGCCGCGTGCGCATCGGTCTGGCCGGATGTATGGCACAACATCACCGTGAACGTCTTCTCGAACAGATCCCGGGACTCGATTTCATCGTCGGGCCCGACGGGTACCGCCGCCTTGGCGAGCTTCTCGATGCCGACGAACCGGTCGCCCACGTCCGGCTCGATGCCCGCGAAACCTACGAAGACGTCGCGCCGCTGCGCGGCGGGGGTCCGCGGGCCTGGGTGACCATTATGCGCGGCTGCGACCGCTTCTGTACCTTTTGCGTCGTCCCCTACGTTCGCGGTCGTGAGCGGAGCCTGCCCGCGGGGGTTATCGTCGCCGAACTCGAGCACGCCGCACAAGCCGGCTATCGCGAGGTCGTGTTGCTGGGCCAGACCGTCAACTCGTACCGTCACGGCGAGATAGATTTCGGCGCTTTACTGCGCATGTGCGCGGCCGTCGACGGCATAGACCGCGTCCGCTTCACCTCGCCGCACCCGGCCGATATGACCGGCTCGGCAATAAGCGCAATGGCCGAATGCCCCGAGCTCTGCCCCTATATTCACCTACCGCTGCAAAGCGGGTCCGACCGTATGCTGGCCGACATGGAGCGCGGTCACACGGTCGAAGAATACCGGTCCTTGGTGAAACGACTGCGCTCGGCCGTTGACGGGCTCGCGATATCGACGGATATCATCGTCGGCTACCCGGGCGAGAGCGAAGAAGATTTCGAGGCGACCTCCACTTTCATGGACGAGATCGGCTTCGACCACGCTTTTCTCTTCAAGTACTCGCGCAGGGAAGCCACAAGGGCATACAAACTCGCCGGGACCGTGAGCGAGGAAGAAAAGGGGCGCCGGCTGACGCGTCTCATCGAAGAACAAGAGCGGCGTTCAGCCCTGTGGAACCAGAGGTTCGTCGGCCGCAGCACCGAGGTGTTGGTGGAGGGGCGCGCCAAACGGCAGGCGGCCTGGCTTGCCGGCAAGAACCCGCAGTTCAAGACCGTGGTCTTCGAGCCCACGCGCTCCGGCGCGCGTATCGGTGAAAGGGTGGCGGTAATGGTGGAGTCGGCCGGCGCCCACACTCTTCGTGGGCGGGAGATGGCGGCCGCCTAGGTCCCGAGAGCGGCGCCGAGGAAGGCCGCGACGCGGGCCGACAGGCCTTCGGCCCATTCGAGATGAAGCCCGTGGCCGCGTCCCGTCACTATCTCGAGATCGCTGCCGTGAACGGCGCGCGAAAGTATCACCGACCCGCCCACCCCCAGGAAATCCTTCTCGCCCACCATGATCAGCGTCGGCACGCTGACGGCCTTCATGCGTTCGGTCAACGGGTCTTCGTTGAGCGTACTCATGGCAAGCGCCATGTGCGCCAGTCCCTTGCCGTCCGGCACCGACTCTTCCGAATCCGGCAGTCGCATCTCGCGCATCGCGGCCCTTCCGCCTTCGGCGCGGGCCGTATCGGCCGTCTTGCGGTACCAGGCGGCCGCACGGTCGTTGCATTCGCTTGCGGTACCGACGAGCACGAGCGCGCTGCTGCGGGCGGGATGATCGATGGCGGTCTGCATGGCCACGACCCCCCCGCCCGAGTGTCCCAGCAACACGGCCTGTTCGAGCCCGAGAACGTCGAGGATGGCAACGAGATCACCGGCCAGGTCCGCCCGTGTGCAGGGCTCGTCGATAGCGTCGGAACAACCGTGGGACCGCAAGTCGTAGCGTATGACGTCAAAGCGGTCATCGAGACGTCCAGCGACCTCATTCCAGCAGGCCAGCGATGCCGCGAGCCCGTGTATGAGCACCAAGGATGGAGCCCCTTGGGGACCCGACCGTTCTATGTTGAAGCCGTGACCGCCCGCTACCAGGCGCACTACTCGAACTGGGTGAACCAGGTGAGCTGCGGCATGACCCGGCCGTTGCTGTCCGAGTTCGCGTTTATGAACATCGGTACGCGCAGACCGAACCCGCTCTTCTCGCCCGCCTGAAAGCGCAACCCGGGTCCGATGTAGAAGGCGTTGCGTGTCTCCCCGAGTTCCAAGCCGGAGACGCGCGCGCCGCCGAAGGCTAAATAGAAAGCGCCAGGCGCGCCGGGAGTGGCCCACGGATACCAGCGCAGGCCGGCGTTTATGGTCTCGATGTTGCGCAGGCTGTCATCGCTGCGGTCGCGGGCCTCTGTCTTGGTAAAGCCGATCTCGAGATCGATCCGTTCGGACAGCTCGGCCGCCACCCCTATGCCGTAGGACAGGCCGGGATCGGTCGGTCGCTTGGTCCCCGACTCAAAGCCGAGCAGCGCACCGACGCCGAGTTCGCCGTCCACGCGTCCGGCCCATCCGTCGCCGGCAACGCCCACGCTGAGCAGGATGAGTAAGGCCGCGGACAGGGCCGAAAGTCTCTTTATGGTCATTGATTTCCCCCCTCGGAAGTCGTGAAGGCCACG
>CAYXZP010000050.1:0-5612 GCA_964469485.1 uncultured Myxococcales bacterium
GGGCGGAGCCTGGCGGTGTATCGAGGAGGTTAGCTCGGTGCTCACCGGCCCCCCGCCGTCGACGGGCTGCCCGACCACGTTGAGAATGCGGCCGAGCACCGCCTCTCCCACCGGCGTGCGTATGGCATCCCCGGTATCGGTGACCTCGATGCCACGGACCAGGCCGTCGGTAGAATCCATCGCTATGGCCCGTACGGTGTTCTCGCCGAGGTGGGCGGCGACCTCGAGTACGAGGTTGTCCGCCTCGTCGTTTATCGCGGGGTTCGACGCCGTGAGCGCGTGGAGGATCGCCGGAACCTCCCCGGGTTCGAACTCGACATCGACCACCGCGCCGATGACCTGCGTAATCCTTCCCTGAGCTTTGCCCATTGCCTGACTCCTTTTATCCCTTCAGTGCCTCGGCGCCGCCGACGATCTCCATGAGTTCGGTGGTGATGCTGGCCTGCCGGGCCCGGTTCATCGCCAGCGTGAGACGGTCGATCATCTCCGAGGCGTTACGCGAGGCGCTGTCCATGGCCGTCATGCGTGCGCCGTGCTCGCTGGCTGTGGCCTCGAGCATGGCGGCGAACACCCGTGTTTCTATGTATCGTTTTAGCAGCGACCCGAGGATGACCTCCGCCCCCGGTTCGTGGATGTGGTCGCCCGCGTGTTCGGACCCTTCGGCCGCCGCCACCGGCAAGATCTGCTCGACGACGGGCTCCTGGGACATCGCCGAGCGGAAACGGCTGTATGCCAGGTGGACACTGCCGGCCTCGCTCTCGAGAAAGCGGCGCGTGACGTCAGCGGCCACCTCGCGGGCCAGCTCGAGGTCAAACGGCCGGTTCTCCACGACCACCGTGAGACCGGCGCCGCGCGCCCGCAGCTGCTCGTTGCCGCGCCGTCCGCAGGCCGTAACGGTGGCCCCTTGCCCGTCGTCGTTGCCGAGGAAATCGCCCACGAGCTTCACAATGCTCGCGTTGTAGCCGCCGCAAAGGCCGCGGTCCGAGGTCAGGGCGACCAGGTGCGCGGGCCCTTGGCCGGCCTCGAAGAAGGGGTTGTTCTCGGTGCCACTCGGGCCGCCGGCCAGGCTGGCCAGCATCGCGGTGAGCTTGTCGGCGTAGGGACGGGCGCCTTCTACGGCAGCCTGCGCGCGGCGCAGCTTGGCGGCCGAGACCACCTTCATGGCCTTGGTCACCTGCTGGGTGTTGCGTACCGAGCCGATACGCTTGCGTATGCCCTTTAGACTTGCCACGGCCCTAGGCGAAGACCCCTCGGAACTCCTCGAGCACGCTGTCGAGACTGGCCTTGAGCTCGTCGGTGAGCTGTTTCTCCGTGCGGATCTTTTCGTAGAGGTCCGCATGCGAGTTCTCGACAAAGCTCAATAGCTCTCTCTCGAAGCGGCGTACGTCGGCGGTCTCCACCTCGTCGATCGCGCCGTTGGTCGCGGCATAGATGGCCACGACCTGTTTGGCCACGTCCTGGGGAACGTACTGGTCTTGCTTCAAGACCTCGACGAGACGCTCGCCGCGCGCGAGCATCTTCTGGGTCGCGGGGTCGAGGTCGGAGCCGAACTGGGCAAAGGCAGCCATCTCGCGGAACTGGGCCAGGTCCAGCCTCAACGACCCGGCGATCTGTTTCATCGCCTTGATCTGGGCGTTGCCGCCCACACGCGAGACCGACAGACCGACGTTCACCGCCGGCCGCACGCCCGAATAGAACAGGTCGGTCTCGAGATATATCTGCCCGTCGGTGATCGAAATGACGTTGGTCGGAATGTAGGCGGACACATCACCGGCCTGCGTTTCGATGATCGGCAGGGCCGTCAGCGACCCGCCGCCCTCGGCATCACTCATTTTGGCGGCGCGCTCGAGCAGGCGCGAGTGGAGATAGAACACGTCGCCGGGAAAGGCCTCGCGCCCGGGCGGCCGGCGCAACAGCAACGAGAGTTGACGGTAGGCCACCGCGTGCTTGGACAGGTCGTCGTATACGAGGAGGGCGTGGCGGCCGTTGTCGCGGAAATACTCGCCGATGGCCACGCCGGCATAGGGACCGATGAACTGAAGAGGCGCTGCCTCCGAAGAGGTGGCCGCCACGACGATGGTGTAGTCCATGGCCCCGTGCTTCTTGAGCCGGTCGACGACCTGGGCCACCGACGAGCGCTTCTGGCCGATGGCCACGTAGATACAGACCACATCGCCGCCCTTCTGGTTGATGATGGTGTCGATGGCGACGGCGGTCTTGCCGGTCTGGCGGTCCCCGATGATCAGCTCGCGCTGCCCGCGCCCTATCGGGATCATCGAGTCGATGGCCTTGATGCCGGTCTGCAGAGGCTCGCTCACCGGCTGCCGCTTGACGATACCGGGCGCCTTCACCTCGATGCGCCGGCTCTGGCCGGTTCCGACATCACCGAGCCCGTCTATGGGCTGGCCGAGCGCATTGACCACGCGCCCGATCATGCCGTCACCGACCGGCACCTCTGTGATGCGCCCGGTGCGTTTGACCTCGGAGCCTTCGGTGACGCTTTCGGGCTCGGCGAAGATCGCCGCGCCGACGTTGTCTTCCTCGAGGTTGAGCACCATCCCGTAGGCTCCGCTTTCGAACTCGATAAGCTCGCCGGCCGCGACGCGGGCCAACCCGTGTATGCGCGAGACGCCGTCGCCCGGGGGCAGAGCCCTCCCGGTCTCGCGGACCTCGAGCTCACGGCCGAACTGCTCAATCTCCTGTTTGATGATGTCGCTTATCTCGGATGCTCTGATCTGCTGCATGAACGCCCCTCTCTGAAGCTCCCTGTTTGCTGTCCTATCTTCCCGCCATGCGGCCGGCCAGACGGTCGAGCCGGCTTCGGACGCTGCCGTCGTAGACACGACCCTCGAGCTCGACGACGGCGCCCGCGATGAGCGCGGGGTCGGTCTCGGTCTCGGCCACGACCTCACGGCCGGCAATGCCGGCGAAAGCGTCGGTGAGTTCTTCCAACTCGGCCTTCTTGATCGGCGTGGCCGTTACGACCTTCATGCGCACACGCCCGGCCCGCTCGTCGACCATCTTCTCGAACCAACGCGATATACCGCCGAGTTCGGCCAAGCGGTCGCGCTCGGCCAGTAGCCTGAGAAAGCGCCCGAGCTCGCTGTCGGCCCCCACCTTGGCAGCGAGCTTCCGTCCCAGGCTCGTGCGCGTCTCGGCCGAAAGGTTGCCCGGTGCCAGCAGCCCCTGGTCCATGTCGTCGGTCGCAAGGGCGATCTCGGCCAGCGCCGCGCCCACCTCTTCGAGCCTGCCGCCGGCCTTGGCCAGATCGAATAGAGCACGCGCCCAACGGCGTGACACCGAGCCTGCCGTCATCGCCCGGCGACCCCGTCGAGGAATTCGTCGAGCAGCTGCCGCTGCGCGCCGGCGTCTATCCGGCCGGCCATACGCTTGTGTGCCAGCTCGGCCGCCAAGCGGGCGGCCTCGGCCCTGAGCTCCCGCTTGCTGCGTTCAAGATCGGAAGCCCCGATACGCTCGGCGTCCTCGAGCATACGCTCGGCCGATCTGCGCGCGGCCTCGCTCAGCCGCTTGCCGTCGGCTTCGGCCATCGCGCGCACCTCGTCGAGGATGGCCTGCTTGTGCTGCTCGAGCTGTCTCTGCTTGTCCTCGTACTCGGCCTTCATGGCCTCGGCCTCGGCCTTGGCCCGGCCGGCCTCCGCTATGGCATCGCTGACCTCCTGGCGGCGGCGGGTGAGGAAGGCCTTCAAGGGCTTTGAAGCGAAACGGCGCATGAGAAGAACGAAGATGAGGAAGTTGGTGGCCGTAAAGGCCATTAGCAACCATCTGTCGGGCGTCGGCCCGTGGGCCTGTCCGTGGGCGGCACTGGCCGCGTCCGCGCTCGCGGCAAGCGCGATCAATAACGCCGTGAGCGTAGTGATCGCCGCGGTCCTCACCGGACCGCTCCGCGAGAGCCGAGCACGGCAGCCACCATGTCGACGGCCATGGTGTCGGCGTCCTTCTCGAGCTCGTCAAGCGCACGGCGGCGCAGGTCGGCCACTTCGGCCCGTATCTCGGCGATACGGCGGGCGGCCTCGGCGGCGGCCTCGGCCAGTACACGCTCTTCCTCAGCGCGGTCTCGTGCCCTGATAGCTCCAGCCTCGGCCATTGCCCGGGCGCGCGCTTCGGTCATCTCTTCGTCGAGGCGGCGGCCGATCGCGGCGGCTTCCTCGCGGTAGGTCTCGGCCAGGCGCCCGTCCCCGGTCGTTCTTGCCTCACGCTCTGCCAACAGCGCCTGGAAGGGGCCGAACAGGACGCGGTTCAACACGAGAAAGAGCACGAAAAAGCTCGCCAGCTGGATCAGGAAGGTATGGTCCGGCGTTAAAGACATCGAGGTTCGGTCTTGTGTACGGAGGCTTCGCTGCTTGCCTGCGGGTCAGGGAGGCGCCCTGGGCGGCGTCAAACAGAGCCGTCTACTACCGGAGTGTTAGCTTGTCAAAATGCCGCCCGGCGGGCGGCACGGCGTCAGGAACCGAGCTTTTCGGCCAGACGGGTCAACTCGTCGACCGAGTGATAGTCGATCTCGATGTGCCCCTTGCCGGTGCTGCCGCGCAGCCGCACCTTCGTCCCTAGGGCGCGGGTCAGCGAAAGCTCGAGTGCCGGGTCCACCGAAGCGGCCGCGGTACTGGCCGACTTGCGGGCCGGCCTTGTCGATGCGCTTTTGACCAAGTCCTCGGTCTGGCGCACCGACATGTTCTTGCGCATGACCTGGCGTGCGGCCTTGATCTGCTCGGCGGCGGTGGCCAGCCCCAGTAGCGCGCGCGCGTGGCCCTCGCTGAGCATGCCGCTTTCGAGAGCTTCTTTGATCATTCCGGGAAGCGCGAGCAGGCGAACGGTATTGGCCACGGCCGCGCGTGACTTGCCGACCCGCTTGGCAAGCTCTTCCTGGGTGTAGCCGTGGTCCGCGATCAGGCGCTCGAAACCGCCGGCCTGCTCGAGCGGCGTGAGGTCCTCGCGCTGTAGGTTCTCGACCAGCGCCAGCTCTAGCAGTTCGCTATCACCGGCCCGCTCCCTGATGACGACGGGAACCCGGGTCAGGCCCGCGCGCTCGGCCGCCCGCAGCCGGCGCTCGCCAGCCACCAACTCGTAGCCGTCGCTCGTGTCGGCCACCACCAGCGGCTGGATGATGCCCTTTTCCTTGATCGAAGCGGCCAACTCATCGAGCGCCGCATCGTCGAAACGGCGCCGCGGCTGCCCCGAGCCGGGGCGAACGTTCTCGATGGGCACCTCGAGAGCCGTTCCCGAGGGAGCGGGAGAGGCTACAGGACGTTCATGACGCGTTGCGTTAGGCAGCCCGCCGTTGCCCGGCCCGTCCTCGGTCCCGAGGATGGCGTCGAGCCCCCTACCTAACGCTTGCCGTTTCATCGTCTTCCTCCAGCAGTCCGATAGGGGCCAGTGCACGCTGCTCGGGCTTGGTAACCCTACGGGATATCAGCTCTTTTGCCAGTTCACGGTAGGCTAGCGCGCCTCGCGAGACGGGATCGTAGGCGACCACCGGCAGACCGTGGGAAGGAGCCTCGGCAATGCGGACATTGCGCGGGATCTCGGTCGCCATGACCTGTTCGCCGAAATGCTCCCGTACCTGATGGGCCACCTGCCGGGTCAGCGAGGCCCGC
>CAYXZP010000050.1:5622-16836 GCA_964469485.1 uncultured Myxococcales bacterium
GTACATGGTCAGCAGTATGCCCTCGACCGTCAGGCCCGGGTTGAAGGCCTTGCGCACCCGCTCGATGCTATCGATCAGCGCCCCGAGGCCCTCGAGCGCATAGAACTCGCACTGCATGGGCACCAGCACGCTGCTGCTGGCCACCAGGGCATTGAGCGTGAGCATGCCGAAGGAGGGCGGGCAGTCGATAACTATGGTCTGGTACCGGCTGCGGACCTGGGCCAGCGCGGCGAGAAGCCGCCGCTCGCGCTGCTCGAGACTGGCCAGCTCGATCTCGGCCCCGGCCAGGTCACGATTCGACGGCAACAGGTCCAGACCCGAAAGTCCGGTTTGACGCAGCGCTTCAGGCGTCGCGACCTCCCCCAGCAGACAGTTGTAGATGGTTGGGGCCTCGACCTCGCGGCTGCCGAGCCCGCTCGAGGCGCTTGCTTGAGAATCGAGGTCTACGAGCAGGGTGGGGCGGCCTTCCATGGCCAGGGCAGCCGCTAGATTGACGGCCGAGGTGGTCTTGCCCACTCCCCCTTTTTGGTTCGCTACCGCCAGTACCAGAGTCATCCAGCCACCGCCCAGCCACACCGGCGTGCCTAGCTAGAACAAGGTGCCATACGGTGGGCCGGATTGCGACTTTGGAGATGTTTCACGTGAAACCGAGGCGCGGCCGGCCACGGCCGTTTCACGTGAAACAGGCTAGCGCCCTCGCTCGAGGACCAGGATGGAGCGGCTCTCGCTGCCGCCGGGAAGCTCGAAGCGGTACTCGGCCTCAGAGCTGAGCCCTGCCGTACGGGCGGCCAGCTCTTCAACGGCCAGCCCGGAACGGCCCGAGCACATCACCAGCAAGCGACCGCCGGGCTCAAGCAGGCCGGCGGCCAGGCGGGCCAGGCCGGCCGGCGGCAAGTAGGCACGCGAGACCACCGTGCGGTAGGGGCCGCTAAGACCCTCGGCGCCGGTCTCGCGGACCCGCACCCTTTCGGAAAGCCCCAACTCGGCCACCGCCTGGGCCAGGAAGCTGCAGCAGCGCCGGCGCGAATCCACCAGCTCGACGGTCAGCCCCTCGATGGCCACGGCCAGCGGCAGGCCGGGGAAGCCGCCTCCGCTGCCAAGGTCGGCCAGCGGGCCGGTCCCGGCCACGTGGGCGACCAGGCTGAGCGAGTCGAGCAGGTGGAGCCGCCAAGCCTCCTGGCGTGGGACCGTGGTAAGCCCGGCCGAAGGGTTCCAGCGGTAGAGCAGATCGAGGTGACAGAGGAGCTGGCCGGTCTGGCCCGGGTCGAGCTCCAGGCCGAGGTCGCAGGCGCCGGAGGCCAAGCGCTCGGCCTCCTCGGTTGTCCCCTTCACGGCCCCGCGGTCTCGGCCCGGCTCGTCTTCTTGAGATGGATGGCCAGTGCCGAGACAGCCGCCGGGGTAAGCCCGCTCATACGGGAGACCTGGCCGAGTGAGGCCGGCCGGGTGCGTGTGAGCTTCTCTCGGGCCTCGAAGCTGAGCCCAGCCACCTGCCCGTAATCGAGGTCAACCGGCAGACGGGCAGCCTCGAGCCCTCTCATACGACCGACCTCGCAACGCTGCCTCTCGATGTATCCGGCGTAAGCGGCCTCGGTCTCCAACTCCCTCTCGAGCACGGCATCGAGGCGGGGCAGCGCCAAGGGACCGGCAAGCCTCGCGTAGTCGAAGTCCTGGCGGCCGAGCATCTCGAAGGCGCTGGCCGGGCCGGCCGGCAAGCCCGGGCCGAAACGGCTCGTGGCGACCCGGCGACGGTGGAGCAGCTCGAGGGTCTCCTCGAAGAGCCGCCGCTTGGTTTCCAAGCGACGGCGGCAGCCCCGGTCGAGCAGCCCCGTGGCCAGGGCAGGCCCGGCCAGGCGAAGGTCGGCGTTGTCCTCGCGCAGCAGTAGCCGGTATTCGGCCCGCGAGGTGAACATCCGGTAGGGCTCGCCATCAATACCGCGGGTCACCAGGTCGTCGATGAGCACGCCGATGTAGGCCTGCTCGCGCCCGAGCACGAGAGGCGGACGGCCCGAGAGGCGGGCGGCCGCGTTGATCCCGGCCATGATCCCCTGGGCGGCGGCTTCCTCGTAGCCGGTGGTCCCGTTTATCTGGCCAGCCAGGAACAGCCCCTCGACGGCCCTGGTCTCCAGCGTCGCCTTGAGCTGGGTCGGCAGCACGTAGTCATACTCGATGGCGTAGCCGGGCCGGATGATCTCGGCGCGCTCGAGCCCCTCGATGCTGTGGACGAAGTCTCGCTGGACCGCCAGCGGAAGCGAGGTCGAGAGCCCGTTCGGATAGACCTCGACCGTGTCGAGGCCTTCGGGCTCGAGGAAGATGCGGTGGCGTTCGCGGCCGGGGAACTTGACGACCTTGTCCTCGACGGAGGGACAGTAACGAGGCCCGCGCGACTTGATGTCGCCGCTGTATAGCGGGGAGAGGCCGAGCTTCTCTTTTATGATGCGATGCGTCATCACATTGGTGTAGGCCAAGTGGCAGGCGACCTGCTCGAGAGGGGGCGCCGCGGTGCTATCACGGTAGAAGGAGAAGCGGGGGGCCGGGCTGTCGCCGTCCTGACGCTCGAGCCTGGAATGGTCGATGGTCCGGCCATCGAGGCGCGGACAGGTACCGGTCTTGAGCCGGCCCCTTGCCAGCCCCAGCCGGCCCAGGGCCGCGCTCAGCCCGTGGGAGGCCGGGTCGCCGGCGCGCCCGCCCGGGCTGTGCTGGCGGCCCTCGTGGATGAGACCCTCCAGAAAGGTCCCGGTGGTCAGTATGACCGCGCCGGCCTCTATACGGTGGCCGGTGGCGGTCAGCAGGGCAGTAAGGCACCCACGCTCGACCTCCAGGTCAACCACGGCTGCCTCGGCCAGCTCGAGTCCCCCGGCGGCCTCGACCGCGGCCAGCATGCGGCGGCGGTAGCGCTCCTTGTCGGCCTGGGCGCGAGTGGCACGAACGGCCGGCCCCTTGCGCGTGTTGAGCCGGCGGAACTGTATCCCGCACTCGTCGATGGCGCGGCCCATCTCGCCGCCGAGAGCATCGATCTCGCGCACGAGGTGGCCCTTGCCGATCCCGCCGATGGCCGGGTTGCAGGACATCTGGCCGACGCTCTGGCGCCTGAGCGTGAGCATCAGGGTACGGGCGCCCAGCCGCGCGGCGGCCAGGGCGGCCTCGATGCCAGCGTGACCGGCCCCGACCACGACGACGTCGTAGCCGTGTTTCACGGCTATTTGCCTATGCAGAACTCGCTGAAAATTCGATCGAGGATCTCTTCGTTGTCGAGCACCTCGGTGATACCGGCCAGTTCGCCGACGGCCGCCCGCAGTTCGAGAGCAACAAGCTCGTGCGCCGGTGACTCGAGCGCCAAACGTCCGGCCTCGGCCAAGCATGCGCTGGCTCGCTCGATGGCGCTGCGATGACGCGCACGACTGACCACGGCCGGCTCCGCTTCGACAGAGACGTCCCCGGCCTTGGCCAGGCCCGCCAGTGCGTCGGCAAGTTCCGGGCAGCCGCTTCCGTCGATCGCCGAGGTCATGACCGAGCATGCTCCGGCCGATCCCAAGGCTGCGATCTCCTCGCGGCTAACGGCAGCGTCGAGGTCGCACTTGTTGATGGCCAGTACGCAGGACCGACCGTCGAGCAGCCCGGCCAGCTCCCTGTCCCCGTCGCTGAGCGGCGCCGAACGGTCTATGACCAGGACCCTGATGTCGGCGTCCTCGGCAAGCCGCCGCGCGCGCTCGACGGCCGCGCTCTCGGCGACGCTCGCCGTCTCGCGCAAGCCGGCAGTATCGGTGAGAACGAAGGCCAGGCCGCCCAGGTCCACGGTCTCTTCGACGCTGTCGCGCGTGGTGCCGGGCTCATCGGTGACGATCATGCGCCCGTGACCGAGCAGCGCGTTTACCAGGCTGCTCTTACCGACGTTCGGCCGCCCGCAAAAAACGACGCGGTAACCCTCGCGCTGGCGCCGCGCCGCCGCAAAACCTTCGAGAAGGGCGGCCAGGCCGGACTCGGCGGTCCCGAGCCGGTCGGCACGCATCTCGAGCCGCTCCTCGGGTAGTTCCTCGTCGGAAAAGTCCACGTTGGCCTCGACCTCGGCCAGCACGTCGAGGATGGCCGCCCTGATCTCGGCCAACCGTCCCGACAGCGCCCCCTGTAGTTGCTCCCAGGCCTGCCTGGCGCCGGCGGCGACCGTGGCCGAGATCAGATCGGCCACGGCCTCGGCCTGCACCAGGTCCATGCGGCCGTTGAGGACCGCGCGCCGGGTGAACTCGCCCGGGCCCGCCGCGCGTGCGCCGCGCGCCAGGGCGGCCGCGACAACGGCCTCGACGACCACCGGAGAGCCGTGGCATTGGAACTCGACGGTGTCCTCGCCCGTGTAACTGCGTGGCCCGGGCATGTAGACGCACAGCACCTCGTCCACGGGCCGCCCGTCATCGGCGAGACGGCCGTGCACGAGCCGCCTGGGCTCGAGCGCGCCTCCGGAGGAAGGCTCGAAGAGCAGGCCGGCTATTGCGAGCGCCTCGGGCCCGCTGAGCCTTACGATGGCCACCGCGCCGCGCCCCGGCGGCGTTGCGCAGGCCACGATGGTGTCGGCGCGGTACAAGGCGCGCCTGCGACCTCAGTCTTGCCCGCCGCGGGGAACCTTGACGCCCAACCGCTTGTTGTAGCGCTCTACCGCAGCGCGAACTGAATCGGGATCGAGTTCATCCTCGTCGTCCCCGGGTTCGGTCTCGGCATCTTCCTCTTCCAGGTGGAGGTCCGCATTGAGAGCGTGCGGCTGTCCCGCTACCACCGGCTGCGGTCCGTCATCATCCTCGTCGCCGGCGCTGTGGGCTGGCGCCTCTTCGAGGCCGGCGGCCTCGACACGGGAATCTTCGGCCACCTCGACCGCCTCGGGCGCCCGCCGTTGCTCCCTTGCCACAGCGCGCTCGTTCTCGTCGAGATCGGACGGGGCCACCTCGACGCGGCGGTAAAAGCCGGTCCCCAACGCGCGCGCGGTCATTCCTTCCTGCCCGGCCACGGCCTCTTCGAATATCTTGCGATCGTGCGGGCTCATCGGGCTGACCTGCAAAGGACGGCGTTCGTTGCCGGCTCGCCCGGTCAGCCTTTCGGCTAGGTCGAGCAATGTCGCCTTACGGCGCTCTCTATAGCCGCCGATGTCGATCACCACACGGACCTCGCCCGCGCTTTCCCCGCGCGTGACCATACGGTTGATCAAGTGTTCGAGCGCATCGAGCGTCTGTCCGCGACGCCCGATGAGCAGACCTTCGGCATCGGCCTGGTCGACCGACACGAGGATCTCGCCGTCACCGGCGCCGCCCGAAACGTTCACCGTAGCTTCAATGCCCATCCCCGAGATAATCATCGACATCAGCTTGCCGGCGCGTTCGAGCAGTTCGACCGGGTCGTGGACCACGACGGGCGCCGCCTGGCCCTCGGCCGGCTTGTCCGCCGAGTCGCCACCGCTGCGCTGCCGTCTCCTGTCCTCGCCCTGTGTGCGTGAGCGGCCGCCGCGGCCCGAGCGCGACCCCCGGCCCGAACGTGGCCCGCGGCCGCCGACGCCACCTTGGCCGGTCTGGCCGCTAGTGTCGGTCTGGCCGGCCTGGTTGCCCTGCCCGGCCTGGCTGCCCTGCCCAGCCTGGCCGCCCTGCCCGGCCTGGCCGCCTCGAGCCTGGCCCTGGGCGCCGCCACGTCCTCTGCGGCCCCGCCCACGGCGCGAACGGCGGCGTCCACGCGGCTGCCCCACACCCATGTCGTATTCCTCCCCGTCGGACATGAACTCGCTGCGGACCGTGGCTCTCACCTTTGCCCTGCGCGCTCCGATCCCGAGAAGACCGGCCCGGGCGTGGTGGAGAACTTCGATCTCGACCCTGTCCCTGGTCGTCCCCAGGCGGTTGAGAGCCACCTGTATGGCCTCGTCGACGGTCACTCCTTGTGCCTCGATACTTTCAGGCATTACTTACTCCTTCATCAGTTACTGCTTCGGCTGTTCATGTACTGCTGGCCTATCGACATCACGTTGTTGGCAAGCCAGTACAGGACCAATCCCGAAGGAAAGTTCACGAACATGACCGTGAAGATCACGGGCATGAACATCATCATTCGCTGTTGGGCCGGGTCGCCCATCTGCGGCGTCATACGCTGCTGCAAAACCATGCTCGCACCCATGAGCAGCGTCATCACCGGTATCCCCGGTGGGTTGACAAAAGGGATCGCAAGGGTGCCCAACCGGTCCGGCTGCGACAGGTCGGTGATCCAGCCGCCGAACGGTGAATGGCGCAGCTCGATGGTGCTCAGTAGCGCGTTGTAGAGGCCGATAAAGACCGGCAGCTGCAACAGCATCGGGAAACAACCGGCCAAGGGATTTACCTTGTGCCGTTTGTAGAGCTCCATCATCTCCTTGTTCAGGCGTTCGCGGTCGTCCTTGTGCTTCGCCTGTATCTTCTTGAGTTCGGGCTGAATACGCTGCATGGCCTTCATGGCCAGGGCCTGCTTCTTGTTGACCGGGTAGAAGACCACCCGGATACCGACGGTCAGCAGCAGAATCGCGATCCCGTAGTTGCCCGTGAAGGTGTTGAAGAAGAGCACCAGCTCGAGCAGCGGGCGGGCAATGATCGTGAACCACCCGAGATCGATCGCACGGTCGAGCCCGTAGCCGACCTCCTCGAGCAAATGCAGGCTCTTGGGGCCGACGAACAGCTTGTAGGCGGCCGTACCCCCCGGGGCCGCGGCCCAGAGCAGCGCCTCGCCGACCTCTTCGCTGGCCAGCGCGGTAAAGCGCGCCGCGGCCGGCTCGGCGGCGCAGAAGGCCACCAGGAAGTAGTGTTGAGAGTAGCCGGCCCAGGCGATCTGCCCGTCGTGGGTCTCGGGCTCGCCGAGGGAATCGGACATGTGTTGTTCGAGCTCGCCGTCGATGAGCGCGACCGGCCCTTCGCGCTGGCCGAAACGGTTGGTCTCGGCAACCGCGCGTGTCCAAGCCACGCCAAGCTCGTCGGCCCCCTCCACGCTAACCTGGTAATCGAGAAGATAGCTGCCCGGTTCCGACACGATGCGTTTTACCAAGCGGCGGCCCGAGGCCGATATCCCGGTCATGGTGACCTCGGTCCCGCGCGAATTGGCCGTGACCTGGTAGTTCACGCCGCGGTCGTCGCGCAGGCCGCCTCCGGCGCTGCGCCAGTACAGCCCCAGCGGCAGGGCCCCGTTGCTGGACACCATGTCCAGCGGCGGGCTGGCCGGGTCGACGTCGGTTCTATAATCGAGCAGCTCGAAGCTGCTTATGCGGCCGCCCCCCGAGGTAACCACGGCCCGGTAAAGGTCGGTGCCGAGCTCGACCGTGTTCTGCCGGTCTACGGGCACCGACTCATCGGGCTTGAACCCCGGCAAGGGGGCCGGGGCGGGGCGGGGCGGCAAGGTCGTCGCGCTGGTCTCGGGCGACAGCGGAGCCTGCGGCTCAACTGGCTGCGGCCGCACGGGCTCGAACAGCAGCTGCCAGCCGACCAGGATCGCGACGGAAATGGCGAAGGCAAGTAAGGCTCTTGATTCCAACTAGCGGCCTCCAGAGCCGCAGCCTGACCTTATATCCTCGTTAGACCACCGGGTCGTAGCCCCCGGAACTGAGAGGCTGGCAACGAAGCAACCGGCCGGCGGCTAGCATCGAGCCTCTCAAGGCCCCGTAACGACGTATGGCATCTGCCGCGTACGCCGAACAAGTAGGGTGGAACCTGCAACTGGGCCCGACAAGGGGCGAGACAAAGCTTCTGTAGGTCGCAATGACCAGGAGCAACCCGGACCGTACCAGACGGGCCAGCGGCCCGGGAGCCGTGTCAGTCCTGTTCAGGGATACCGAATACATCTCGAAGCTCCGACTCTACCTCTGTGTAGCCAAGTGCCCTTGCACCTACCCTGGCTATAACGAGTATGTCTTGGGTCGGCTGTAACCTTTCACGGTTCAGTCTGAAAAACTCTCTAACCCGTCGCTTTACCCTGTTGCGCTCGACCGCGTTGCCGACCCGGCGGCTGACCGTGATTCCCAGCCTGGGTCCCTCATGCAGCCCGGGGACGCATACTACGACAAAGTGCGGACTCCTCTTGGCGTTGCGGACCTTCTGTATCCTGAGATAGTCCGCCCGCTTCCTTATCCGGCGCCCACGACCGAAGCGCTGATCGCCGCTACCCTCTGGCGCGCTTCGGCGGTGTCGAGATTGCAAGTCGCTTCCGTCCCTTGGCTCGCCGGTTCTTGATGATGCGGCGGCCACCCGGGGTCGACATTCTTGCCCGGAAGCCGTGGCGCCTACGGCGTCGTAGATTGCTCGGCTGGAACGTTCTCTTCACGGTAGCGGTGCTCGGCGCCCGCAGGCGCGCATTCCGAATCGGGAACACGCGACCCTCTCACAGCCTCCGGCCATAGTCAATTTCGTTCGACTTTCCGCGCTCTTGTGCGCCGACCTTCAGAGGAACTCGGGCTTGAGGCTGCGCCCGAACAGCTCGCCGAGAACGTCGGCCGGCGCGAGGTCCTCGTAAAGAACCCGGTAGACGGCCTCGACGATGGGCATCTCCACGCCTTGCCGGTCGGCCAGCTCCTTTACGACCTTGGTGTTGCGCACGCCCTCGGCCACCATGCGCATGCCGGCCGAGACCTCCGCAAGCGACTCCCCGCGTCCCAGGCGCAGGCCCAGTTGCCGGTTGCGGCTCAGCTCGCCGGTGCAGGTCAGCACCAGGTCGCCCAGCCCGGAAAGCCCGGCCAGTGTCTCGGGGCGGGCCCCTAGCGATACCGCCAAGCGCGTGATCTCGGCCAAGCCGCGCGTGATCGTGGCCGCGCGCGCGTTGTCCCCGAAACCCAAGCCGTCGGAAGCCCCGGTGGCGATCGCCATGACGTTCTTTACACAGCCGCCGACCTCCACCCCGGTCACATCGGTGCTGCTGTAGACCCTGAGCGTCGCGCACGCGAACTCACTCTGGACGCGCTCGGCCCTGTCGTCGGTCTCGGCGGCGGCCACCAACACGGTCGGTTGGCCGGCAGCGACCTCGGCCGCAAAGCTCGGCCCCGAGATAACCCCGGTACGCCCGGCCCCGCCCGTCTCGTCGACGAGGATGTCGAACATGGTCTTGAAGCTTCCCTCCTCGAGACCCTTGCTGGCCGAGACCACGGTCGCGCCGTCCTCGACCACGGGCGCGGCCAGGGCTGCGATCTCGCGCATGGCATGCGAGGGAACGACGAAAACGACCAGCGTGGCGCCCTCAAGCGCCTCGGCGATGTCCGTGGTCGCCCGCAGCGAATCCGCGAGCCTCAGCCCGGGCAGATAGACGGGGTTCTCGTGGGTGCTGTTGACCGCCTCGGCGACCTCGCGGCCGCGCGACCACAGCCTGGAGTCATGGCCGCTGGCCGCCAGCAGGTTGGCGAGCGCCGTTCCCCAGCTGCCCGCACCGACGACCGCTGCCCGCACACCCACGCTGCCGGCCTCCTAGCCGGCCCCGTTGCCGGGGGCATACTTGTCGGCCACCAGCGCCACCGAGGCCACATGCTCGGCCGTCCCGTCCTCGCTCTCGAGCTTGACGAGACGCACCCCTTGGGTGTTGCGACCCATGACACGAATGTCGTTGGCCGAGGTACGGATAAGCTTGCCGCCGTTGGTCACTGCGATGAACTCGTCATCGTCGGATACGATCTTGAGCACACCCACGACCGGACCGGTCTTCCTGGTGACCTTCATCGTGATCACGCCCTTGGCCGAGCGGCGCACAAGCCGGTAGTCCTTCACGCGGCTGCGCTTGCCGTAACCGTTCTCCGAGATGGTGAGCAGCGTCTCGTCGGGAGAGACGACCTCCATAGAGACGACCTCGTCGTCCTTGGCCAACCGCGCGCCCTTTACACCGGCCGCGGCGCGGCCCATCGAACGCACCTCGGCCTCCCTGAAACGGACGACCATGCCGGCGCGTGTCGAAAGCGCCAGTTGGGTCGTGCCGTCGGTGAGACGGACGTCGATAAGGCGGTCGTCCTTGCCTAGATTGATCGCGATGATGCCCGCCGTGCGCGGCCGCGAATAATCGGCCAGCGGCGTCTTCTTGACGATGCCCTTGGCGGTGGCGAACACGACCGCGGCGTCCCCGGAGAACTCTCTTACCGCCAGGAAGGCCGAAAGCGTCTCGCCCGGACCGAGCGCGAGAAGGTTCACGATGGCCTTGCCGCGCGCGCGCCCGGTGGCAAGCGGCAACTCATGGACCTTTTTCCAATACACTCGGCCGATGCTGGTGAAGAACAACAGGTAGTCGTGGGTCGATGCCACGAACATCTTCTCGACGAAATCATCGCCGCGCGTGCGCGCGCCGATGCGGCCCTTGCCTCCGCGCTTCTGCGCGGTGTACTGCGACACCGGTGTGCGCTTGACGTAACCCTCGTGCGACACCGTGACGACCATGTCCTCCTCGGCGATCATGTCCTCGACGCTAATCTCGGTGGTCGCATCCACGATCTCGGTGCGCCGTTTGTCGCCGTACTGCTTGACAAGACTCTCGAGCTCGCCGGCTATGATCCGCATCACCTCTCGCTCGTCGGCCAGTATTTTTTTGAGCTTGCGTATGAGCGCTTTGGTCTGTTTATGCTCCTCGAGGATCTTGCCGCGCTCGAGACCGGTAAGCCGCTGCAGCCGCATCTCGAGGATGGCCTGTGATTGGGCCTCCGACAGCTTGAAGCGCTTGACGAGGCCGTCCTTGGCCGTGGGCGCGTCCTTGGCCTTTCGTATGAGCTTTATGACCGCGTCGAGCTTGTCGAGAGCGATCTTGAGGCCGTCGAGTATATGAAGCCGGGCATCGGCCTTGCGAAGGTCGAATGCCGTGGCTCGCGTGATGATCTCTTTTCGATGATCGAGGAAGCAGGTGATCATCCCTTTGACGTCGAGCAGGCGGGGACGCCCATCGACCAGGGCCAACATGATCACCCCGAAAGATTCCTGCATCGGGGTGTGTTTGAACAAGTTGTTGAGAACGACCAGCGGGATCGCGTCCTTCTTTAGCTCTATAACGACCCGCACCCCGGTGCGGTCGGACTCGTCGCGCAGGTCGGCGATACCGTCGAGACGTTTATTCTGGACCAACTCGGCGATCTTCTCGATCAGCCGGGCCTTGTTCACCTGGTAGGGGATCTCGGTGACAGCCAGGCGCGCCCGGCCGCTCCTGTCGTCCTCTTCCACCTCCACGCGCGCGCGCATCTGAATGATGCCGCGCGCGGTGGTGAGCGCCCCGATCACG
>CAYXZP010000051.1:0-4785 GCA_964469485.1 uncultured Myxococcales bacterium
GGTGTCCTGCAGTGCCGAGATGACCGGGTAATCGCGGGCCAGGTTGCTGGCGCCTTTCTGAACGTGGGGGCGCGGCGGGCGCCTGAGGATCCAGCGTTCGCCGTTGGCCACCAGCGACCAGGTCTCACAGGAATGTCCCCCGGGGTGGCGCTTGACCCGGAGCGCGCAGGTCGAGAAACCCGGTACCTCGTGTTCTATGAAAGAGCGTAGCTTGCCGCTATCGACGCTGAACTCGGCGGCCACGGGTTTAGTGACCGGTAACGGGACCGCGCGGGGCCCGGCCGCCACCGACGATGTGCACCCTGATGTCCCGGTCCGTGACCGTGCGGAAACGTCGGCGGAGCTCGGCGAGCATGGTCGCGCTGCAGGGTGCGCCGATCTCGAGGGTCAGCTCGACCGACCTACATCGCCCGCGGGCCTTGCCCCGTAAGGTGTCGAGCAGGGACTCGATCGAATACGGCGAACAATCGCCGGCGTCGTAGAGCCTGCTGCGCGCGCCGGATTCGGCAACGACGGTGAAGGACGCCTTGTACGGGGTGGGGCCGGTCCTGCGGTCGCGCGGGTCGTGGCGCTGCATCCCGGTCCCTACTTTCTTGTGACGGATTCGATCACGACCGCGTCAACCGGGGCGTTGGCGAAAGCCGCGCCGCGGTTGGCGGTCGGCGCGGCCTCGATGGCGCGGACCACATCGAGTCCCGACGTCACTCGGCCGAAGACCGCATAGCCGTACCCCGAAGGGGTGGGGGCGGTGTGGTCCAGGAAGCCGTTATCCTTGACGTTGATGAAAAATTGCGAGGTCGCCGAATCGACCACGCTCGTGCGCGCCATGGCGATCGTCCCGTTGAGGTTGCGGAGCCCGTTGTCGGCTTCGTTCTTGATCGGCGCGTGGGTGTCCTTGCGATTGTAGTCGCTATCGAAGCCCCCGCCCTGGAGCATGAAGGCGGGGATCACACGGTGGAATATGGTTCCGTTATAGAAACCTTCGTCGACGTATCTGAGAAAGTTGGCGACCGTTGCCGGTGCGGCCGATTCGTCGAGTTCCAACTCGACACTTCCCTTGCTGGTGGAGATGACAACGACGGGGTTCTTGGCGGCGGTGGTCACTGGTTGTTCCTTTTCGTCGCTGGACGCGCCGCTGCATCCGGCCGTCGATGCGTAGGCGGCCAGGAGCAGGGCTCCCAGCAACGGCAGCATAGGAACAGCGTGGGTGCTTGGCGGTCGGAGGTTTAACATGGGCGCGCCAGGGTCGGGTATCGCGGAGCGATGCTACGTATCACGACGCCATCGGTGGTCAAAGCACCAGGCGGGGCACTTGCGCGCCCCACCCGGGTCGATTAAAGGCAGGTCGCTGTAGATTGCTGCAGGTGGCGGCCAGATGAGCGAACATAAGACCCCCGAACCGGCCGGGCTCGCCGAATGCGCCGAGTTGGCGGGCATGCTCGGCGAAACCGTCAGCGCCGCCCTCGAGGCCGCCGCCGCCCTTACGGCGGCGGGCAGGTCCATAGACGAGCACCAGGTTGTCTGTGAACGGGTCGCCTACGCGGCCACCGAGTTGGCGGCTGTTCGTACGATGACCGAGTTTGCCGGGGCGGCCAGCGCAGCCGGCCACGGCGAGGCCGGCCTCTATGTGGAACAGGCCGCGGTCTTCACGGGCGAGGTGGCCGCCAGGGTCCGTGGCGAGTTGGCGGCCAGCGCGCCCGACCTCGGACTCGACGGTCCGGCGCTGACGGGGGGCGTGGGTTCGGACCGCGCGCTCGCGCTCATCCACGAAATGATACGCGAAGACCGTGTTCGGGCGATAGGGAGGAATACGGCCGGGTCCTTGGCCGCCAACAACTCCTGGTTGCCCGATGAGGACTCGGTCCTGGTGCGGGATTCGGTCCGTTCCTTCGCGGCCCGGGAGGTGGCCCCCCTGGCCGAGCGCATCCACCGCCACGACGAACTGGTAAGCGACGAGATCATCTCGTCGATGGCCGAAATGGGCTACTTCGGTATGGCGGCGCCCCAGGAGTACGGCGGTCTCGGCATGGGCAACCTGTCCATGATCATAACCACCGAAGAGCTGTCGCGAGCCTCGTTGGCCGCGGCCGGGAGCCTCATTACCCGGCCGGAGATTCTCATCAAGGCGCTTCTCGCGGGCGGGACGGAAGAGCAGAAGCACCAGTGGTTGCCGCCGGTTTGTTCCGGGCAGCTCATGGTCGCAGTGTCGGTGACCGAGCCGGACATCGGTTCCGACGTCGCTTCGGTGTCCTGCCGGGCGCAACCCGCCGAGGTCGACGGGCGTGAGGGATACCTGATCAACGGCGCCAAGGCCTGGTGTACCTTTGCCGGCCGCGCTGACGTGCTGGCCCTGTTGGCCCGCACCGACCCCGACCCCTCGGCCGGCGCACGCGGGCTGTCGCTGTTCATTGTCGAGAAGGACGTTTTCGAGGGGCACGAGTTCGAGATGCGCCAGGCCACGGGCGGGCTGCTCACGGGCAAGGCCGACGCCACGCCAGGCTACCGCGGGATGCACTCGTACACGCTCGGGTTCGAGAACTATTTCGTGCCTGCCGGGAACTTGGTGGGCGAGTCATCGGGTCTCAACCGCGGTTTCTATCTTCAGATGGGCGGCTTTGCCGCGGGCCGTCTCCAGACCGGCGGGCGTGCCAGCGGTCTGGCGCAAGCGGCGCTCGAGGCCAGTGCCACCTATGTCACCGAGCGGCGCCAGTTCGGCAAGCCCCTGATCGATTTCCAGCTCACCCAGTACAAGCTCGGCCGCATGGCGGCCTGGCTCGAGGCGGCACGCCGCCTGACCTACGGGGCCGCCAAGGCCATGGACGAGGACGAGTCGAGCTCGCTCGAACCGGCCATGGCCAAGCTGCTGGCCTGCGACGTGGCGGTGTGGCTCAGCCAGGAAGGGCAGCTTTTGCACGGCGGCTGGGGTTACGCCGAAGAGTACCCGATCTCGCGCTACGTCATCGACGCCCAGGTTCTGCCCATCTTCGAGGGCGTCAAGCCCATCCTCGAACTCAAGGTGATAGCCCGCCAACTGCTCGCTAAAAACCCCTTGCAAAACAGCACGGCTTAGCGGTATCCTGCCGCGCCGGTGCAATCCGGCTGCTGAGCATGCTTGCACGCTCGCGGCCTTTTTCCATGGCTGAGACTAGCAGAGAAGAGCTAGACAGGATGTTTGGTCTTTACGAGGGGCTCGGTGCCGAGATCGAGCAGGGCGGCGGCGAAGACGGCAACGGGGCGGCCAAAGAAGGCTGACCGGAAGGGCCGGTGTCAGGACCCGAGAACGACGATGTGCTTGCCGAGATACGCCATGAGCTCGGCAACCGATTCCAGCGCCTCTACTTTTGGGCCGGTCAGGCCGACGGAGGGAGGGACGGAGCGCAGGACCCAGCCTCTAAACTGGGCGAGGAACTGGCCGGCCTCGAACATTATCTCGGGTCCGTGCTCGAGTACTTCGCCGAACCCCGCCTCGAGACGGTCGAGGTTTCGGTCGCCGATCTCGCCGCGCGTGTACGCTCGGCATTGCCCGAAAGGGAAATCGAGGTCGAGGGGCTGGAAAAGTTTGCGACCGCCACAGCCTCGGTCGATGCGGGGTCGGTCTCGAGGGCGCTCGAGCTGGTCGCGCGGCGGGTCGATGCTGCCGCGGCCGCAGGCCCCAAGCTGTCGCTGCTCGTGCGGCAGGGCGCGGCGCCTAGGAGCGTTGCGCTCGAGCTTTCGGGCCAACCGGACGGAGACAGGGCGCTACAGCTCTTGGACGGTATCGAGGCCATGGTCGCCCGCCGTTGCCTGGCCCTCCACGGCGGCAGCCTCGAGGAAGGCGGCCGACCCCCGTCTATCGTGGTGACGCTGCCCGTGGGCTGAAGGGAGAACGAGATGCCCGACCGCATACTGATAGTCGACGACGACCCGCTCATACGCAGACAGCTCGAGGACCTCTATCGCGAGCGCCACTACGACGTCGACAGCGTCGGCGGCGCCGACGACGCTGTCGGTCTGCTCGAGGAGTACGATTACGCGCTTGCCGTGGTCGACCTGAAGATCCCCGGCACCGACGGCATCAGCCTCACCAAGCAGGTCCGTGAACGCTGGTCGCACCTCGATGTAATCATCATTACGGGCTACGCCTCCATCAAGGGGGCCGTCGAGGCGATCCGCCACGGGGCCTACGACTACATTACCAAGCCCTTCGCGCGCGAAGAGATACTGCTGGCCACCGAGAAGGTTCTCGAGAAGCGCCGCTTGCTCGACGCGATAACCTATCTGCGCAGCCAGCTCTCCGACCGCCACTCCTTTGCCAACATGATCAGCCGCAACCGCCGCATGCACGAGATCTTCTCGACGATCGAATCGTTGGCGCAAAACGACGCCACTGTTCTGATCACGGGAGACTCGGGCACGGGCAAGGAATTGGCGGCTCGCGCCATCCATTTTCAGGGTCGCCGTAAAGGCGGCCGCTTCGTCGCCATCAACTGTGCGGCGTTTCCGGATACTCTCTTGGAGAGCGAACTGTTCGGCTACGAACGGGGCGCGTTCACCGGTGCGGTTCACGACCGTATCGGCAAGATAGAACTGGCCAGCGGGGGAACTCTCTTCCTGGACGAGATCGAGAGTATCTCGCTGCCCATGCAGTTGAAGCTGCTCAGGGTGCTCGAGCAGCGCGAGATAGAGAAACTCGGCGGCAACAAGCTGGTAAAGGTCAACATTCGCATCATCACGGCGACCAACCAGAACCTCGAAGGAATGGCCGAGCGGGGGCAGGTACGGGAGGATTTCCGCCACCGAAGCAAC